>NZ_DASQMZ010000186.1:0-22748 GCF_035645235.1 Paenibacillus sp. | reverse complement strand
TAAGACTAACTCCTTCGAATTGACTCCTGGCACAAATTATTGAATCCACCCAATACATGAATCCGCCATCCAACCAATAATACTGAGGCGGATTCATGTAAAATACCCTAAAACCCTACAGTCAGGAATGTCACATAACGTCTTTTCTGCGAAGTTCAGTTAAAGTGCGACGGCCGGGGATAGGTGTAGTTCGTGGATGCTCCCCGGAGCTGAGGGGTTTGCGATGTAACGCAATTGAATAAGACTGGTGTCAGGTTTGTTCGATTCCCAATAAATATCAGGTCTCCAGCTACGCCTCCTCCAAGTAAGTATTAGTCAGTCATCGGTGGCAGGCGATCGAGCGGGCTTTGGATGTGGCGGATGTCTCTCATGCTGACGTGGGTGTATCGTTCCGTTGTTTTTAGATGGCGATGACCAAGGAGCTCTTGGATGTAACGGATATCGGTGCCAGCTTCGAGCAAGTGGGTCGCGAAAGAGTGACGTAAGCTGTGAATCGTGACCTCTTTGCGTAGGCCGGACTTGGCCAGCGCCTGTTCGAACACCTTCTGCGCGGTACGTTCCGTAAGCGGCTTTCGCGGATCTTGCCCGGGGAACAGCCAGAACTGCGGGCGTTCCGCATCAAGGTATCGATCGAGCTCACGCAACGCAGCCGCGGAAAGCAAGGTGTAACGATCCTTGCGCCCTTTGCCTTGACGAACCTTCAGCGTTCGCCGACCGACGTCAACGTCAGCCGGCTTCAGTCGCACGACCTCCCCGACGCGAAGGCCGGACGAATAAGTCATATACAACAAGGCGCGATGTTTGACGTTCGATACGGAACGGAACAGCTGCAGCACCTCTTCCAAGGACAAGACGGTCGGGAGCTTCTGCTCGCGCTTCGGTCGCACGTATTGTACGGAAACCGGACTCGTTTGGCACACGTGGCGCAAATAAAAGGAAATCCCGCTGACCGCTTGATTAATGTAGGCATGGGAGAACGATCGCTCCTGCAGATGCAAGTTATAGCGGACCAATACTTGTTCGTCCCAAGCGATTCCCGATTCGGCGACAAAGGCGAGGAACCGCTCGACATGCCCTAGATACGCCTTCACCGTTTGCGCGCTGTACCCGCGTGCCTGCAACTGGCGCCGAAGCTCGCCTTTCTCCTCTGCGGTCCAGGCCGGGGCCGTTCGTTCCCCGGAAAGAATCTCCAAGACCTTACCGAACTCCAAGCCGCGCAATTCCCATTCCTGAAGCAGCGATGGCGCAATCCGTATCGCGTTTCCCCGCAGGAGCGTCAACAAAGCGGCGACCGCGGCACCGCGAAACGGAATCTTCCAAGCATGTTGTTCCTTACACCAATGAACGCCGGGGATCCGATACAGCGAGGGAATTAAAGAAGCCGAGTAGGGAATCCGCGCTATCAAATGCTGCGTATCGAATGGTCCGAGTACGATTTGCATAGGCACAAATCCTTCCTCACGTGGATTATATCAACATTTCCGAAATTTAGGAAACAAAAAAGACCGCAACGCCAGGAACGGCGCGCAGTCTCCGATGCTTTCGGATCCGTCGATTACGAATAGATTACCATGTTTCCCAGAAAATGTCGACGGGGCTACGTGCGGGGCTCGGCGTCGGTGCCGGCGTCGCTGGCGGAATCGCCGCGAGACAGCTCGAGCGTCTCGAGCTCGGCGCCCGCGGCGTCGAGCAGCCGCAGCCGAAGGCGGGTGCTCGAGGCAGCGGGCAAAGCCGCAAAGAAGACGCGGACTTGGCCGTTCACGACGTGAAGCGGAACGGCATCCCCGCCGAGCGCGGCAGAGGCGACTCGCGCGTCAAGCACGAGCCCGACGACGGAGGGCGGCAATGCGCGGCGGGAGGCGGAAGCCGAAAGCGCGGGCAGCGCTTCCGCCATCGCGAGCGGCGGAGGACCGCCCTCGGCGGCATACCCTTGGGAGAAGCCGCCCGCGACGAGCGAACGCCAGCCGAACAAGGTGCGCTCGACGATCTCATACGTTAGCGCGTGCATGCCTTCTCCCGATCTATACGAGAAGATGATCGCGCCTTCCTCATGAGGAACGACGGCGTAACGGCCCGGGGCGAAGCTGTGGTTCGGGTGCGAAGCCGCCGCGAGCGCCGACGGCGCCGAGGTTCGGTATTCGCGGGCGACCCAGAGGCAGCCCCAGATCGTCACGATGCCGACAACCAGCGCGAGCCAGCGAAATCTAGCCATGAAGGGGAGCCTCCTTCGGCGGGGGTGTCATTTTCCCATTATAATCCTGCCTCGCTCCCCTGCCAACCGACAGCACGCACAGAATGACGGACCCCCGAACGGTACAAAATAACGGTGGTTCGGTGAAGCCGGCCATAATGACGAAAGGGGAACCGATCGACATGGCGAAGAAAAACAAACAACAGCAAAACCAAGAGAACGGCGGTATGATGAGCAACATGAAGCAAGCCGCGAAGCAAGTCAAGAACGCCTTCACGGGCGGCAACGAACAAAACCAGAAATAAGCTTCGAACGGACAGAAGGAGCGCAGCCGGCGAACCCGGGGCGCTCCCTCCGATACATAATGTCTAAAAACATAACGTTTTAAAATAAGGACAGTTGATTCGACTCCGGCAAGCCGCGGAAGCAGCCCATGCCGGTCAGCAGCTCGACGATCGTCTTGGACGCCTTCGAGCGCTGCTGGAAATCCTCGACGGACAAAAACGGCCCGTCCTCGCGAGAGGCAGCGATGTTGCGGGCGGCGTTTTCGCCGATGCCGGCCACGGCGGAGAACGGCGGAATGAGCGAATCGCCGTCCACCAAAAACTTACGTGCGTCGGACTTGTACAAGTCCAGCGGCTTAAACGAAAATCCGCGCGCCGTCATCTCGAGCGCCATCTCGAGCGGAGAAATCATGTTTTTCTCCTTCGTCGTGGCGTTGAAGCCCTTCTCCTCGATTTCTACGATTTTCGCGTAGATGGCGTCGTAGCCTTGCGCGAGCAGCTCGAGATCGAAATCCTCGGCGCGCACCGTAAAGTACGTCGCATAGTAATGAATCGGGTAATACACCTTGAAGTACGCCGTACGTACCGCGGAGATGACGTACGCCGCCGCGTGCGCCTTCGGGAACATGTACTCGATGCGCAGGCACGAGTCGATGTACCATTTCGGCACGCCGCAGCGCTTCATCTCTTCGATCCATTCGTCCGTGAGGCCTTTGCCTTTCCGGACGCTCTCGGTAATTTTGAAGGCGAGCGAAGCGTCCATGCCGGCTTTATAAATCAAGTACAGCATGATGTCGTCGCGGCAGCCGATAACGGTCTTGATATTGCAGGTGCCGTTCTTGATCAGCTCTTGCGCGTTGCCGAGCCAGACGCCGGTGCCGTGGGACAGGCCCGAAATTTGAAGCAGGTCCGCGAACGTCTTCGGCTGCGTCTCCTCCAGCATCTGCCGCACGAAGCGCGTCCCCATCTCCGGCACGCCGTACGTGGCGACCGGCGTACGAATTTGCTTCGGCGTCACGCCGAGCGCCTCGGTAGACGAGAAGATACTCATGACCTTCGGGTCGTTCATCGGAATCGTCGTCGGATCGACGCCCGTGATGTCCTGCAGCATGCGCATCATCGTCGGATCGTCGTGCCCGAGTATATCGAGCTTCAGCAGATTCGCGTCGAACGCATGGTAATCGAAGTGCGTCGTCTTCCAGTCCGCCGACGTATCGTCCGCCGGAAACTGCACCGGCGTAATGTCCTCGACCTCGATATAATCCGGGACGACGACGATGCCGCCCGGATGCTGGCCGGTCGACCGCTTGACGCCGGTGCAGCCGAGAGCGAGGCGGCTTTCCTCCGCGCCGCGCCAGCGCACCACCTTCTCTTCCTCGTACTTCTTCACGAAGCCGTATGCCGTCTTCTCGGCGACGGTGCCGATCGTACCGGCGCGGAAGACGCTTTTCTCGCCGAACAGCACCTTCGTATAGTTATGCGCATGCGGCTGATATTCGCCGGAGAAGTTCAGGTCGATATCGGGAACCTTGTCGCCTTTGAAGCCGAGGAACGTCTCGAACGGAATGTCTTGGCCGTCGCCTTTCATCGCGGCGCCGCATTTCGGGCAATTTTTGTTCGGCAGGTCGAAGCCGCTCGGGATGCTGCCGTCCGTAAACCATTCCGAATGGGTGCAGGACGGACATAGATAATGCGGCGGCAGCGGATTGACCTCCGAGATGCCGAGCATCATCGCCACGACGGACGAACCGACGGAGCCCCGGGAGCCGACGAGATAGCCGTCTTCGTTCGACTTCTTGACGAGGCGTTGGGAAATCAAATACAGCGCGGAGAAACCCGCTTTGATGATCGGCACGAGCTCTCGCTCGAGGCGCGTCGTAACGACCTCCGGAATCGGATCGCCGTACATCTCGCGCGCCGTGCGATAGCACGTCTCGCGCATCTCTTCGTCCGCGCCTTCGATGATCGGGAAGAACGGCGTCGACGGAAACAGCTCGATGTCCTCGAACCGATCCGCGAGCGCGTTCGTATTCGCGACAACGACCTCGAACGCCGTCTCCTGCCCGAGGAACGCGAACTCCTCCAGCATCTCCTTCGTCGTCCGGAAATGCGCTTCCGGCTTGCGCTGATCCTTCAGCGGGCTAAAGCCCGTAATACCGTGAATCGTAATGTCGCGGAACAGCTTCTGCCGCGGATGCGCGTAATGCACGTTGCCCGTCGCGATCACCGGCTTGCCGAGCTTCTTGCCGATCTCCAGCACGGTGCGGATCGCCGCTTGGAGCTGCGCCACGCTGCCGACCAACCCTTTGTCCACCAGGTGCTCGTAAAACGTGATCGGCTGAATTTCGAGCACGTCGTAAAACTCCGCCACGCTTTCCGCTTCTTCCCGGGACTTATTTAATACCGCTTCGAAAAATTCGCCCTTCTCGCAGCCGGAGACGACCAGCAGCCCTTCCCGCAGCTCGATGAGCTTGGTCTTCGGGATACAAGCGACGCGGTTGAAATAATCGGTATGGGATAACGAAATTAATTTATATAAGTTCTTCTTGCCCACCGCGTTGAGCGCATACAGGTTGCAATGGAACGGCCGCGTGTTCGATAGATCGGCGCCGACGTAATCGTTCAGCTGCGACAGCACCTTCATGTTGCGGGCGTCGCATTCTTTGAGCATATGCGTCAGCACGTCGCCGAGCGCCTTCGAGTCGTCGATCGCGCGATGGTGGCTTTCGAGCGACACCTTGAACTTGTCGGCAAGCGTGTTGAGGCGATGGTTTTTCATCTGCGGATACAACAGCCGCGCCAGCTCGAGCGTGTCGAGCACCGGGTTCGGCATCTCGGGCAGGCCGTGCCGCTTGCACGCCGCCTGCAGGAAGCCCGTATCGAAGCGCGCGTTATGCGCGACGAGCACGGCGTCCCCGGCCCAAGCAACGAACTCCGGAATGACCTCCGATTCCTCGGGCGCGCCGGCCACCATCTCGTCCGTAATGTTGGTCAGCTGCGTGATATGGTACGGAATCTTCTCGTGCGGGTCGATAAAACGGGCGAACTCGTCGATCACCTTGCCGTCGACCATTTTCACGCCGGCGATCTCGATAATCTTGTTCGAGGTGACCGACAACCCTGTCGTCTCGACGTCGTAGACGACGTACGTCGCGCCGGCGAGCGGCCGATCGTCCGGCTGCAGCACGACCGGCACGGAGTCGTTGACGACGTTCGCTTCGACGCCGTACATCATTTTAATTCCGTGCTTCTTGGCCGCCTTCGCGGCTTCCGGGTACGCCTGCACCGCCGCATGATCGGTAATCGCGATCGCCTTATGGCCCCACTTCGCCGCGAGCTTCACGTATTCCCCGATGTCGCTCACCGCGTCCATCGTGCTCATCGTCGTGTGCAGGTGGAACTCGACGCGCTTCTCGGCGGCGTCGTCCTTGCGCTCCGGCGGCGCCGGCACTTCATGCAAGTCGTTGACCATCATGACGAGCTCCGGCGTCATCATGAACCGGTCGTATTCGACCTTGCCGCGCAGCCGTACCCATTTGCCGACCGACAACAGTTTAAGCGTCTTCACGTCGTCCTTCGTCTTCGCGAACACCTTGCATTGCAGCGAATCCGTAAAGTCCGTCACGGAAAACTGGAAGAGCGTGCTTCCGTTGCGCAGCTCCTTTACCTCGAGCTGGAACACGGTGCCCTGGATGACGACCTTCTTTTCTTCGTCCTGCACGTTTTGGATCGGTACCGGCTGGTCCTTGATGTCGTACCCGAACGCCAGCCGCTCCGGCGCGGGGCCGTCCGGCTCCGGCTCGGGCTCGCCGTAAGCCGCCTCGGACAGCAGCTCCTGCGTAAACATCCGCTCTTCCTCGATGATCTTCGCCTGGAACCGCTCGTACTCCTCCGCCCGCGACTCGGAGACGAGAAATTTCACTCGCAGCTCCCGGGCGAAGTAACGCGAGAAATAGCCGCGGATGAGCTCCTCGACGCCCTTCTTCTTCGCGAGCTCGAGCGCCGTCGCGTCCAGCAGCGTAACGGAGACGAGGTTGCCCTCCGTCTCCACCTTCCCCTTCGCCAGCCACCCGTTGACCGAGGCGACCTCGCGCTGCGCCCATTCGACGAACAACGGCCAATACGCCTCGACGACCTGAGCGTCGGTCACCGCCTCCTCGTAAGCGAGCACGAAGCGGATCGCCGCGATATGCGCGAAGCGGTCGATTATTGCTTTGCAGAACGCCCGGTACACGTCCCGAGGCACGACCGTCGACTTGCGCAGGACGAACGTCCACTCGCGATTCGTCCGGCTCGTCTCCACCCGGTCGATATATCCGTCTTGAAAGAAAGAATCGATCACGTCGGTCGGAATGTTCGCCTGCTGCATGAGCAGCTCGAACCGATTTCGCTTATCAGCCGCAACGTTCAAGATTGCTTCCCCCCGATATTTCGTAGGTGCCGGCAGCCGCGAGCACAGTCGCGCCCGCGCCCGAAGTCGGCACACCTATCCCTCAAGAAAATAAAAAACCGCGGCGGCGCCATCAAGTACCCGACTTCGATAATTGACCAGCGTGCACGCCACGGTCTTGCCGTTCCTTTAGTACGCTCGCGCGAACGCGACCGTATGCTTCGCGCCTTGGCCGCACACCAGGCACGTCGATTTCGTCTCGCCCGGCTCGAACGGAATGTTGCGGCTCGTCGCGCCGGTCGCTTCTTTCACCTTCGATTCGCACTCGCGCGAGCCGCACCAGCCGGCAAGGACGAAGCCGCGCAGCTTGTCGTCGTTCGCCTCCAGCTCGGCCAGCGTATCTACGCTCCGAAGGTTGTCCTTCATAAACTGCAGCGCGCGGTCGTACATTTCCTGATGAACGTCGGCGAGCAGCTGCTGCACCTCGGCGACCAGGTTGTCGAGCGCGACGATCCGCTTCTCGCCGGACACGCGGGAGGCGAGGACGGCTTGTCCGTTTTCCAAATCTCTCGGTCCGAGCTCGATCCGCACCGGAATGCCGCGCATCTCGTATTCGTTAAACTTCCAACCCGGGCTGACGTCCGAACGATCGTCCATCCGAACGCGTACGCCGGCGGCCTTCAGATCCGCCAGCACGTCGACCGCCTTCGCGAGCACCGGCTCGCGCTTCGCCGGCGGTCCGATCGGAATGAGCACGGCCTGCATCGGCGCCACCTTCGGCGGCAGCACGAGACCTTTATCGTCTCCGTGCACCATGATGAGCGCGCCGATCAGCCGCGTCGAGACGCCCCACGACGTCGTATGCGCGAACTGCTGCTTGTTCTCGCGGTCGAGGTACTTAATGTCGAACGCGACGGAGAAGTTCGTGCCCATGTAATGCGACGTGCCCGCCTGCACCGCCCGGCCGTCGCGCATCATCGCCTCGATCGAGTACGTATCGACGGCGCCGGCGAACTTTTCCGATTCCGTCTTCTGCCCGGCGATGACCGGAATCGCGAGAACATTTTCCGCAAATTCCTTGTACACGTCCAGCATCTGCATCGTCTCGCGCCGCGCGTCCGCCTCGTCTTCATGCGCCGTATGGCCTTCCTGCCACAAAAACTCGCTCGTGCGCAGGAACGGCATCGTCCGCTTCTCCCACCGCACCACGTTCGCCCATTGGTTGATGAGCACCGGCAGGTCGCGGTACGACTGAATCCACTTCGCGTACATATGCCCGATCATCGTCTCCGACGTCGGTCGGATGGCGAGCCGCTCCTCGAGCTTCTCGCCGCCCGCTTCGGTCACCCACGGCAGTTCGGGATTAAAGCCCTCGACGTGCTCCTTCTCCTTCTCGAAGAAGCTCTCCGGAATGAACAACGGGAAATACGCGTTGCGGTGGCCCGTCGCCTTGAACCGATCGTCGAGCTGGCGCTGAATGAGCTCCCACAGCTCATAGCCGTCGGGCTTAAACACGATGCAGCCGCGCACCGGCGCATAATCCATCAGATCCGCCTTACGGATCGCATCCAAATACCAACGGGAAAAGTCTTCGCTCTGCGGCGTAATCTCCCGGTTTCCTGCCTGCCCTGCTTGTTTATCCGACTCTTTCGTCATAACCGCCCATTACCCCCGAAACAAACGCAAAATGTCGTTATACGTTACCGCCACCATCAGCAGCATCAGCATCGCGAAGCCGATGAAGTGGACGAGACTTTCCCGATTCGGATCGACCGGCCGCCCGCGAATCGCTTCTAACCCGAGGAAGATGAGACGGCTTCCGTCGAGCGCCGGCACCGGCAGCAGGTTGAAGATGGCCAAATACAAGCTCAGCATCGCCGCCCACCACGTGTAATACAGCATGCCGGCGTTCGCGAGCTGCATCGTCATCTCCGCCATCCGGATCGGACCGCCGAGATCGTCGAGCGTAAACTGCCCGAGAATCAACATCTTAAAGCCTTCGAAAATGGTCTTCGTCGCGCTCCACATCGTCGTCAGCCCGTTCGTCAGCCCTTCCTGCAGCGTGGCCGGTCGGGTGATCGGCGTCATCTCGACGCCGACGCGAATTTGCGTGTTGCCCGCCTCGTCGACCGCCTCGATCGGCGTCATCTGCACCGCGACCGGTTTGCCGCCCCGCAGCACGACCCACTCGAGCGGCCGATCGGCCGAAGCCGTGACGAGCTGGCGAATTTTCGACGTGTCCGCGCCGATCGCGACGCCGTCGATCGATTGAATGACGTCCCCGGCCCGAATGCCCGCCGCCTCGGCCGGCTCCCCGGGATTCACCTTATTGACGGCCACGCCCGTCGGAATGCCGTTCATGAAGGCGAACGCGACGAACAGCGCCGCCGCGAGAATAACGTTCATCATCGGGCCGGCGAAGATGGCGAGCGCCCGCTTCGACACCGGCTTACCGCCGAACTGCCGGTCCCATGGGGCGATCTGCGTCTCCTGACCGCGCGCGACGGTGACCGCCTTCGGATGAATCTTATAGCTTTCTTCGTCGCCGTCGACGTCCAGACGAAGGCGAAGAAGCCGTTCCATATCGATCGATTTCACTTCGCCGCGCACGGCGTTCATGCGCTCGTCGATCCGATCGAGGTAAATTTTCGTGACGACGTCGTCCTTCGACTCGACGGCGATCGTCTGGCCCGTTTGAATATGTACCGTCTCCGGGTCTTCGCCCGCCATACGCACGTAGCCGCCGAACGGCAGCAGGCGCAGCGTATATTTCGTCTCGCCGCGGCGGAACGCGAATACCTTCGGACCGAAGCCGATCGCGAACTCGCGCACGAGAATGCCTGCCCGCTTCGCGAAGTAGTAGTGACCCCATTCGTGAATCGTCACCAGCACGAAAAACAGCAAAACCGTTAGTGCGATGTTTTGAGGAGTCAATTGAGCCGTCATCAAAGTAAGCCGTTCCTCCCTTCCGCTCCCGGAGCGATGCAAGATGTCCGAGGCGGTATGTCCTTATAGCTTACCATTATTCCCGAGGACGCTTCAAGAGAACGGGAATCGGCTAAAATTTACAAAGTTTCGCTTCGCTCCGCGCCCATGCGTCCGCCTCGCGGATCGCGCCGAGGTCGGGATCGGCCACCGGGTCGTGCTTTTCGAGCGTCGTCTCGACGATGCGTTCGATCGCGAGGAACGGGATTTCCTCGGCGAGGAACCGGGCGACCGCCACTTCGTTCGCGGCGTTAAACACCGCCGTCGCCGTCCCGGCCGTCCGTCCCGCCTCGTAAGCGAGCCGGATCATCGGATATCGCTCGAAATCCATCGGCCGGAACGTCAGCTTCCCGAGCTCGGCCAGATCGAGCGATTCTGCCGGCGACAGCGGCCGCTCCGGATGCGTGAGCGCGTATTGAATCGGCACGCGCATATCCGGTGCCCCAAGCTGCGCGATCACGCTCTTATCGTAAAACTCCACGTACGAATGGATGATCGACTCCGGATGGATGAGCACGCGAATGCGGTCATAGTCGACGTCGAACAGCCAGCGCGCCTCGATGACCTCGAGGCCCTTGTTCGCCATCGTCGCCGAATCGATCGTCACCTTCGCGCCCATGGACCAGTTCGGATGCTTCAGCGCGTCCGCGACCGTCACCCCCTCGAGCTCGTCGCGCGTCCGATCCCGAAAGCTGCCGCCCGAAGCGGTGAGCGTCAGCGCGAGCACGTCGTCGATGCGCGAGCCGTTCAGCGCTTGGAAAATCGCCGAGTGCTCGCTGTCGACCGGGATGAGCGGCACGCCGCGGCGGCGCGCCCTCGCCGTCACGATATGGCCTGCGGCGACGAGCGTCTCCTTATTCGCGAGCGCGATCGCCTTGCCGGCTTCGATCGCGGCGAGCGTCGGCTCGCAGCCCGCGCTGCCGACCATCGCCGAGACGACGACGCTCGCGTCGTTCTCCGCGGCGACGGCCCGCAGCCCCTCCTCGCCGTACATTACGGTAATGCCTTCCGGAATGTTGCCCTCCAGCTTCTCGGCATGCGCTTTCGTCGCGACCGAGACGAGGCGCGGGCGAAATTTGCGCGCCTGCTCCGCCAGCAGCTCTACGTTCGAGCCGGCGGCGAGCGCTTCGACGCGGAACCGCTCCGGATGGAACGCGACGATGTCGAGCGTCTGCGTGCCGATCGAGCCGGTGCTGCCCAAGATCGATAGTTTCTTCATGCGTCTCTCTTCCTTCCCGTCGGCTTCTTAAAGAAGCCTCATTGCGGCAGCAGGCCGAGCAGGTGCACGAACGGAAACACGATAATCCAGGAATCCGTTCGATCGAGAATGCCGCCGTGGCCCGGGAGAATCGTTCCCGAATCCTTAATATTGCGAACGCGCTTATACGCCGATTGAATCAAATCGCCGAGCTGCCCGAGCACGGAGACGACGATGCCGATGGCGACGGCTTCCAATAAGGTAAGCAGCTCCGGACGCAGCAACGAGAACACGACCGCGGTCGCGATCGAGATGAGCACGCCGCCGACGGCGCCCTCGACCGTCTTCTTCGGCGAAATCGACGGCCACAGCAGGCGTTTGCCCAGCAAGCGGCCGGCGAAATACGCGCCGACGTCGGTCAGCCAGATGCAGCCGAACAGCAGCAGCGTCCAAAACAGCCCGTCCGTCATCCATCGGGTAAAAATCATATAATGAAAACCGACGCCGATATAGACGACGCCGATGAACAGCAGCGCGATCTTGTCGATGCTCGTCCGGTTTTGCGAGACGACCGTCAAGGCGAAAAACAAAAACATGAGCAGCCAGACGACGGTTTGCTGCGGCGGAACCGGCCAGCCGAACAGCACGCCCCACGGCACGACCAAATACAAAATGCCGGCGAAACCGACGAGCGACGCCGGCTCCCGTGCCCGCATCCCGTTCAAGCGGACGAATTCCTGATACCCAAGCACCGCGAGCGCGATAATCATAAGCGCGTACCACTTGCTGCCGGCGGCGAGCATCGTCAAGAACAAAAGCGCGGCCAGCAAGCCCGTAATAATTCGTTGGCGCATGATGCCGTCCTCCCTCCCTTTCCGCTGCCGCTTTACAGCTTTCCGTACCGACGCGCGCGACCTTGGTAGGAACGAACCGCTTCGTGGAAATGCTCCTTCGTGAATTCCGGCCAATACACATCCGTAAACCAAAGCTCCGTGTAAGCGAGTTGCCACAACATAAAGTTGCTGATCCGAACCTCGCCGCTCGTCCGAATGAGCAGGTCCAGTTCCGGCAGCCCGTCGGATTGTAGATACGAATCGAACGTCTCGTCCGTCAAATCGTCGACGTCCTTCTCTCCCGCGCGCACCGCTTCCGCGAAGCGTCGCATGCCGAGCAGGAGCTCGCGGCGGCCGCCGTAATTCAGCGCAAAATTCAATATGAGTCCGGTATTGTGCCGCGTCTCCTCGATGGCCGCGTCGATCGCCCGAAGCGTATGCTCCGGCAGCCCCTCCCGTTCGCCCATCATCCGAATGCGAACGTTGTTCGCCTTCAAATCGCCGATCTCGAGCGGGAAAAACTCCTGAGGGAGCTTCATCAGGAAGTCCACTTCCTCTTGCGGGCGCTTCCAGTTTTCGGTCGAAAACGCATACAGCGTCAATACCTCCACGCCGAGCTCGTTCGCCGCCATCGTGATCGTTCTGACGTTCTTCATGCCGGCCCGGTGACCGGCGACGCGCGGCATGCCGTGACGGCGAGCCCAACGTCCGTTGCCGTCCATGATGATCGCTATGTGCTTCGGGACGTTGTCCCGGAGAATCTCGCTCGATTCCGCCGGTTTGTTTCGGAACCAACCGAACAGACGGTTCATGACGCCTCCCCTTCCGCTCCACCGTATCGCGCAGTACGCAACAACCCCCTGCCGAATGCCAGGGGGCCGTAGGAGTGATCACACTTCCATGATTTCTTTCTCTTTCGCGGCTAATACTTTATCGACTTCCGCGACGAAGCGGTCCGTCAGCTTTTGGATGTCGTCCTGATGGCGCTTCGACTCGTCCTCGGAAATTTGATCCTTCTCGAGCTTCTTGATTTCGTCGTTCGCGTCGCGGCGAATGTTGCGGATCGCGACCTTCGCCTCTTCCCCGAACTTCTTCGTCATCTTGACGAGGTCGGCGCGCCGTTCCTCGGTCAGGGCAGGCATCGTCAGCCGAATCGCGCTTCCGTCGTTCGTCGGCGTAATGCCGAGATCCGACTTCATGATCGCCTTCTCGATGGCGCCCATCGAGCTCTTGTCCCAAGGCTGGATCATCAGCGTGCGGGAATCCGGCGTATTGATGTTCGCCAGCTGGTTGACCGGCGTCATCGCGCCGTAATATTCGACTTGAATCCGGTCGAGCAGCGCCGGCGTCGCGCGGCCCGCGCGCAGCGTCGACAAGTCGCGCTTCAGCGCGCCGATCGCCTTCTCCATCCGTTCTTCCGCATTCTTCTTGACTGCTTGCGGCATAGGGTATTTTACACTCCCTTCAAGATCGTCGTTCCGATTTTCTCGCCTTGCACGACGCGGCGAATATTGCCTTGTTCGGAGATCGAGAACACTACGAGCGGGATGTTATTGTCCATGCACAAAGACGACGCCGTCGAATCCATCACGCCTAGGTTTTGATTGAGCATCTCCATATACGTCAAGGTTTCGTATTTCACGGCCGTCGGGTCAACGAACGGATCCGCCGAATACACGCCGTCCACCTTGTTTTTCGCCATGAGGATGACTTCCGCTTCGATTTCGGCGGCGCGCAGCGCGGCCGTCGTATCGGTGGAGAAATACGGATTGCCCGTGCCTGCGGCGAAAATGACGACGCGGCCCTTCTCTAGGTGACGCATCGCCCGGCGTCGAATGTAAGGCTCGGCGACTTGCTGCATGTTGATCGACGACTGCACGCGCGTCGGCACATCCAGCTTCTCAAGCGCGTCCTGCAGCGCCAAGGAGTTCATAACGGTCGCGAGCATGCCCATGTAATCGGCCGTCGCGCGGTCGATGCCTTTCGCGCTGCCCGAAATCCCGCGCCAGATGTTGCCGCCGCCGACGACGACCGCCACTTCGACGCCGAGTCGGACGACTTCCTTCACCTGCTCGGCGATCGTCGTGATCATCCCTGCGTCGATGCCGTAGCCCATCTGGCCCGCGAGCGCTTCGCCGCTCAGCTTCAAGACGACGCGCTTGTAAACCGGTTTACTCACGTTGCTCCAGCCTCCGTTTCGATTCCGAGAAAAACCCCCGTCTTAAAAAAGAAGGAACACAACGTGTTCCTTCCGTCCGTCTTACTTCTTCACTTGCGCCATAACCTCTTCGACGAAGTTGTCTTGCTTCTTCTCGAGGCCTTCGCCGAGCTCGAAGCGGACGAAACGACGGATCGAAATATTCTCGCCGATCGTTGCGATCTTCTCGTTGACGAGCGTCTGGATCGTCTTGTCTTGGTCCTTCACGAACGACTGCTCCAGCAGGCAGAACTCTTCGTAGTACTTGCTCATGCGTCCTTCGACCATCTTGTCGACGATGTGCGCCGGCTTGCCTTCGTTGAGCGCTTGCGCCCGGAGAATTTCCTTCTCCTTCTCCAGCTCCTCCTGCGGCACTTCCTCGCGCGTAACGTACTTCGGGTTCGCCGCCGCGATTTGCATCGCGACGTCCTTCACGAATTCGCGGAACGAATCCGTCTTCGCGACGAAGTCGGTTTCGCAGTTCACTTCCACGAGCACGCCGATCCGGCCGCCCGCATGGATGTACGACTCGACGAGACCTTCCGTCGCAATGCGGCCTGCTTTGTTTTTCGCAGCCGCGAGACCCTTCTCGCGAAGAATTTCGCTCGCTTTCGTGATGTCGCCGTTCGCTTCCTCCAATGCTTTCTTACAATCCATCATGCCCGCGCCCGTCTTCTCGCGAAGTTCTTTTACCGCTTGCGCTGTAACCGCCATCGTGGGTTCCTCCTTATTTGTAAAGACAAAAGTCTATGTATCCGAAAAAAAGGGGAGTGATCGGTTTGATCAACCCCCACCCACCCTTTTCTTAGGTATTGCTTTCCATTATTATGCGCTCGTTTGCTCGCCTTGATGCGCTTCGATGACCGCGTCGGCCATCTTCGCCGTCAACAGCTTCACCGCGCGAATCGCGTCGTCGTTGCCCGGGATGACGTAGTCGATCTCGTCCGGGTCGCAGTTCGTGTCGACGATGCCGACGATCGGGATGCCGAGCTTGCGCGCTTCCGCAACGGCGATGCGCTCTTTGCGAGGGTCGATGATGAATACGGCGTCAGGCATGCCGCGCATGTTCTTGATGCCGCCGAGGAATTTCTCAAGACGCTCTTGCTCTTTCTTGAGGATGATAACTTCCTTCTTCGGCAGGACGTCGAACGTGCCGTCCGCTTCCATGCGCTCGAGCTCTTTCAAACGGCTGATCCGCTTCTTAATCGTCTCGAAGTTCGTAAGCGTGCCGCCCAACCAACGTTGGTTGATGAAGAATTGACCGCAACGCGCCGCTTCTTCCGCGACGGAGTCTTGCGCCTGCTTCTTCGTGCCGACGAAGAGAATCGTACCGTTGTTCTCTGCGACCGACTTGACGAAGTTGTAAGCTTCTTCTACTTTCTTTACCGTCTTTTGCAAGTCGATAATGTAAATGCCGTTCCGTTCCGTGAAGATGTACTTGTCCATCTTAGGGTTCCAGCGGCGGGTTTGGTGACCGAAGTGCACGCCTGCCTCTAGAAGCTGCTTCATGGAGATTACTGCCATCTTTCACGCACCTCCTCAAATGGTTTTTTTGGCCTCCGCCCCTCGCGTCTTGTCGACGGACTTCCGCTCGCGCGCAAGCACCCCGTCGGCAATTGAAGGGCGTGTGATTTTTCACACCGTCAATAACTATAACACAGCCGTCGAAACGAATGCAAGTTTGTTTCCGTCAGGAATGCCGCAGCCGTCGCCGCGCCGGGATGTTACGGGGTGATCAGCGCTTCGATCAGCTCGTCCGTCGTCGGCACGGCGTCGAAACGGTAATGCTTCGCCTGAATTTTCCCGGCCAACCCGCGCTCCTTCATCTCGAGCAAGAAGCCGTTGTAATCGGAGACGAGTCCGAGCTCGTACAACAGCTTGGCGACGGTCGTCAGCTCCGTGCCGGGCGCGACCGTGAACGCGTACACCATCGGGGACGGCGCGTCGGAGGGTGCAGCCGGCGGCGCCTCCTGCGCCGGCGCTTCGGCCGGCGGCGTCGCGGGCGCCGCTTCGCTGCGCGCCTGTTCGACGGCTTTCTCGATTCGCGCGTTCACCTCGTCCTCGTTGTACCATGCCACATTCGCGTCCTTGAGGACGAACCCGCTCGCCGCCGCAGCGGCTTCCAGCTCGGCGTCGGACAGGCCGACCGACGTTTCGCCGATACTGGCAAGCTGGAGCAGCAGCGCTCCGGCGATCAGTCCGCTGCCTAGACCGTACAAGTACGTTTTACGGCTGGCCATGATGCGGTTCCTCCTGTTTGGCGAGCCCGATGATCAGCTGAACCTCGCCCTTGTTCTTCCCCAGCTTCTTGGCGATGAATTCGATCGACTTGCCGCCGTCGTATAAATCGAATACGTCCTTATAGCGGGCTTTCACCGTGTTCGCGAAGCGAGACGGCGGCGACGCGATCGGCTCATGTCCGGGCTCGTCCGCCGGGTGCGGCGGCTTGCCCGCCGGCGTTACGGCGGCCGGCGTCACGACCGGCGTCTCGACGACCGGCGAGTCCGCCGTCGCCGCGGCAGAGCGAGCCGCCGGTTTCCGCTCGACCGCGGCGGCAGGAAGGCTTGCTTCGGCGATCGGCTCCGCTTCGGCGGACGTTACCGATTTCGTTGCGGCGCCCCGGCTTCGCTCCGGTTCCGGCGCGGAAGGCGAGACGATGCCTGCGCCGGCCGCCGAGACCGATTGTTTCTCCAGCGACTCGATCCGCGAAAGCAGCTTCAACGTCCGTTGTTCGTGCTCCCGCTTCATCTCGCCGACCATGCGGAGCAGTTCCTTATTCTCTTGTTCGATCTCGTCCGCGAAGTGCTGCAGCGTATCGCCCACGGAATCCAGGAAATCGTCCGTCACGGGCTTACGTTCCGGGGGGCGCGGCAGCATCGAGGCATACAGCAAGACGACGATGCCGAGCAGCGTCACGATCATCCACATTGGCAACGGCGTTCACCCTAACCTTATGATCTATAATGAAATATCGATATGCTTCCCTTTAAAAGGATGACCCGATTCCGGCGAGGTCAAACGGGCGTCTTCTTCGCCGCGCTTCTTCCGTCCGCCGCCGCGCCGCGACGACGTCTCGCCCTTGCCGTCTCCCTTGACATTCAAAAACGCGGACGCATCCACCTCCGCGCTTGCCTGCCTTTGCCGTTCCGCTTGCTTCGTCGTTTGGTTCGCGAGCGCCGCTTGCTCGTATGTAGGCTTATGGTTGAGTTGTTGCTGTACGTTCGTCGCTTCGGTCGTGCGCGGCACTGCGATCTGCATTTCGACGCCCTTCAAGCTCATCGCTCAGCCCCCCGTTTCGAGCCGGACTTACCGCGCTCCGTTAAAAGTTCGAGGAAAGCGTAATTTCTCCGCCCTGCAGCTGGAATGCGACGCGCGTCGTCGCATCCTTAATGAACCGGGTGTACCGGCCGATCACTACCTTCGTTCCGGAATACACCGTGCCGATAATTTCTACCTTCGCCCTCTCGATATCCTCCAGGCTGGACTCGATTTCCCAGACGCGGTCCTTCATCCCGGCAAGCTCTTCGGTCCCGGTGCGCTTCGTGGACAACAGCTTCGTACGAAGCTCCATCTTATCGGGCGTGAGCGTACCCGCGAGCGCCATCTGATCGAGCAGGTAGAGCGCTTTTTCCGATTTGTCCAAGTTTTCCATCACTTGCTTTATGGCGGCGCGGAGCTGCTGCAGCTCGCTGCGAAGCTCCGGCGCAACGCCCACCTCGAGGGACGTGGCGGTCGACATCGGGTTGCCGACCGTTCGCGCTTGGATCATCTCGCCCGCCTGGATGCTTCCGCCGACGATCAGTCCCTTCGACCCTTTGCATATGACGCTGTTGCCCGCGCGCACGTTCGAATGGAGAATGCTTTGGCTGACGACGACGTTCTGCCCGGCGAAGACGTTCGCTTCCTGCATGAAGGAGCTTTTCACATCGACGCCCGCTTTCACGTGGCCTTTGTTGCCGGCGAAGATGCCGGAAGCGATGTCGATCGAGCCTTCGGCCTCGAGCTCCGCGCCTTCGACGCCGCCGGTAATCCGGATGTCGCCCGCCGCTTTAATGCGAAACCCGCTCAGCACGTTGCCGCGAACGACGACCGTGCCGATAAAGTCGATATTGCCGATATGATAGTCGACGTCGCCGTTCACCTCGTATACGGGGAACACGTTTAGCTTCCCCTTCTCGGTCTGGGTGACCAGCCCGTCGATGACGGCGTACATCTTCATCTTTTCCGCGTCGATGACTACGTTCTTCCCTTGCTTAAAGCGGGCTTCTTTCCCGTCCTTGGCGATAATCGCTTCGCCGGTGACCGCCATGCCGGGCGTACCCTTGGTCGCCAGCACCCGTTGCGCGATCAACTGCCCCTTGGAAGCATTGTTCAACTTCAGCAGCTCGCGATAATCCACGGTGCCGTCTTCGTTTTCCTTCGGCTTTGCGGCCTTGCTCTCCAAACTAAACAAATTGTCGATATATCCGTCTTCCCCCGCGATCGGCGCCATGCCTTGCGCGACCAATAAAGGCGTGGTGACGTAATTTAACGGTTGGATCGCGAACGCCGCCAACGCCTCATCCTTAATGCCGTACACGACCCTGTTCGCCCTTAGGAGCTCTACAAGTCCCGCTTTCGTGATCGATTGCGCCAAGTCTGGTTCAGCAAGTTGTATGAATGCGCTCATTCGATCCTCGGAGACGGATACCGCAACCGCCGTTCCGAGATTCATGTTAAATTCCGCCGCCACATCGTACCCCCCTCGCGCTAATCTCCCTTATCGTTGCATCAGTTGATCCTTCGCGCGGCTCAGATGCCCGCGCAGGCGCAAGATCGCCTTCGAATGCAATTGCGAAATTCGCGACGGAGACAACGACATCACTTCCGCGATTTCGCCGAGCGACAATTCCTCGTAGTAGAACAACGATACGACCGTTCGTTCTTTCTCCGTTAATCGCTCGATCGCCTTCGCCAAGCTTTCCTTCAAAAACAATTCTCTAACGCTGTCCTCCGGATTTTTCGCCCGCTCGTCGACGAGCAGCGTCATTCTTGTCTCGGCTTCCTCCTCGCGGATCGGATCCTCCAGCGAGACGATCGAGGCGACCGACACCTCTTGGAGCATCTGTTGGAACTCTTGTTCCGACACCTGCAGATACTCGCTGATTTCGCCGTCCGAGACGCTGCGCAGATGCTGCTGCTCGAGCCGTTGGTACGCTTCCTCGATCTTCCGCGCTTTCTCGCGCACCGACCTCGGCACCCAATCCGCTTGGCGCAGTCCGTCGATAATGCTCCCGCGGATGCGCCAGGAGGCGTACGTCTCGAACTGCAGTCCTCGCTCCAAATCGAACTTTTCGACGGCGTCGATTAACCCCATTATACCATAACTTGCTAGATCGTCTTTAGACACATTTCGAGGCAAGCCGATGGCAAGCCTGCCGGTGACGTAATCGACTAAGCTTACGTAATGCTCGATAAGCCGCCGTTTCGCCTCCGGATCCCCCGATTGTTTCCAGCTGCGCCAGAGCGTTCCGATATCGTTCGTATGTTGTTCGGGAATGGAAAGGTCCATCGACTCGTATCGCCTCCTATTTCTCCGACATGTGTCTTAACGCTTGAGCAAGCAGTTCCGGATCGAGCGCCGGGTCCGTCTTCGCCAGCTTCGGCGGAGACAACGGGACAAAATCGAGGGCGATGTCGTCCTCGATGTCCGGCGTGACCGCGTCGATCGAACGGCCCTTGTCCGACTCCGCGGCTTCGCCTCCGTCCGCTTCCGCGCCGGGGTCGCCGGATGCCGCGCCTTGGAGCGCTTGTCCCAGCATCCAGCGAACGGCGAACGCGACGGCGACGGCGACGGCGAACGCGATCCCCGTCCGGACGCCGGCCGTTTCGATCGGATTGTTACGGAAGGACAACAGGAAGATCAGCGCGGCGAACGACACGCCGGCGATCGCGTTCCAACGCCAAGAGCCGATCATCGTTCACAGCTCCTTCGTCCCGTATTGAACGCTTCGAACGTATAACGTTCCTGTCGTCCCGTCGATTTCGATCGTACGTCCATAATTCCCACCCGTATCTTCCGCTTTGATCGGAATATTGTATCGCCGCAGCGCTTCTTTGCATGCCTCCACGTTTCGCGGTCCGATGCGCATCGTATCCGAAGCCGGCGACGAGAAGGTAAACATTTGGGCTCCGCCCGCCAGCTTCGCTTCCAAACGCCCGAGCGCGGCGCCAACATATTGCAGCCTCGCGATCAATTCGGGGATTGCGGTATCCGCGTACTTCGCCTTGTTCAGCTTATCGTCCTTGGCGATGCTCGACGTCGGCAGCATGACATGCGCCATCCCCGCGACGCGAGCGACCGGATCGTACAGCGTCACGCCGACGCACGATCCAAGGCCGGTCGTGCGCAGCGTGGCTCCCCCCGCCGAGACGTTCAAATCCGCCATCCCGATCTTCACGACTAGGCTTTCGCTCATTCAGGCGGCACTCCCAACGAAGCGAAGATGGAAGAAAACGATTCCGGATCCGGAATGAGAAACAGATTGCCCTCCACGCGATCGATGCCGTCGAGGAACGACGTTTCGATCAGCAGCGCTTTATCCCCCATATCCCCGAATTGGAGAAGACCGTAAGCGAGAATCGCACCCGCCATATCGACCGCGAAGCCCGGGACCGTCGGCGACAACGACAGGTTCGTGAAGTCGGCGAGCGAAGACAAATACGATCCCGCCAGGATGTTGCCGATTTCCGATAACGCCGATATCTCGAGCTCCGTGAACGGGTCCCCGCCTTGCTCCTCCATGCGCACGAGCTCGAGCAGCAGCTGCTTCGCGGAATCGAGCGACAAGAGAAAAAACAAATTGCCGGGCGCGTCCCCTTCGACGCGAAGGAACACCGCGGCGACGACCGCTTCGGGACCGCCCACTTGTTCGGCGATTTCGTCGAACGGGACGAGATTGACGCGCGGCACCGTCATGTCGACCGGTTTGTTCAGCAGCTTGGATAATGCGGTGGCCGCGTGACCCGCGCCGATGTTGCCGACCTCTCGGAGCACGTCCATCTGCGCGTCGCCGAAGCGTTCGAATTCGCTCAAGGTTAGTCCTCCATTTGCTCCAATTGGATGATTTCGCTCTTATTCAGCACTTCCGACAAATTCAACATAACGAGCAGCCGGTTGTCCCCGACCTTCGCGATGCCCCGCAAATATTTCGCGCGGATGCCTCCCACGACTTCCGGCGGCGCTTCGATGCGATCCGGCTGCACGTCGATGACGTCGTTGGCGGCGTCGACGATGAAGCCGACTTCGAGATCGCCCACGTGCACCATGACGATCCGGGAATTTTCCGTCGGTTCCGTCTCCGGCAGGCCGAAGCGGGAAGCGAGATGAATGACGGGCACGACGACGCCTCTCAGGTTCACGACGCCCTTGACGAACGGCAGGGTTTTCGGCACGCGCGTCATCGGCATCATGCGTTCGATCGTCTTGACGTGCTCTACCTCGATGCCATACTCCTCCGATCCGAGGGAGAATACGATCGTTTTCGTATCTGCTGCCATATGGACACTTCCTTCCCAACTATTTAATTAAAGCGTTCGTATCGAGAATCAAAGCGACTTGCCCGTCGCCAAGAATCGTAGCGCCGGATATAGCGAACAGATTCGTCAAATACTTCCCAAGCGACTTCAGCACGATTTCCTGCTGCCCGATCAGCTCGTCGACGGCGATGCCCGCGATCCGGTCGCCCTTGCGCACGATGACGATCTCCGTCTCCTCCTCGCCGAAATCCGAATAATCCGACACGTCGAACAGCTTGCTTAAGCTGATCAGCGGAATAACGCTCGACCGATATTCGAACATCCGATTCCCGTGCACGATGCGGATATCCTTCTTGTGAACAATCATCGTCTCCACGATACTGGACAGCGGAATCGCGTATTTTTCGCTTCCCAGCTTTACCATCATCGCCATGATGATCGACAGCGTCAGCGGCAGCTGAATCGAAAATTTCGACCCTTTGCCCGGAACCGACGTAATGTACACGCGGCCGCCGAGCGACTCTATCTTCGACTTGACGACGTCGAGGCCGACGCCGCGACCCGAAATATCCGAAATCACTTCGGCCGTACTAAAGCCGGAAGCGAACAGCAGCTGGTACACCGCCTCGTCCGTCATCGCATCGCCTTGCTCCTTGGATACGATGCCGTTCTTGATCGCGCGCTTTAGGATGACGTCGCGGTTGATGCCTTTGCCGTCGTCCTCCGCCTCGATAAACACGTGGTTTCCGCTGTGGAACGCCCGAAGGTGTACCGTGCCCGTCTCCGGCTTGCCCGCCCGAATCCGCTCCTCGATCGATTCGATGCCGTGGTCGACGGAATTGCGGAGCAAATGGACAAGAGGATCGCCGATTTCGTCGACGACGGTACGATCCAGCTCGGTATCCGCCCCCGTAATGACGAGATCGACCTTCTTCCCGAGCGTCTTGGCCACGTCCCGCACCATGCGCGGGAAACGGTTGAACACCGATTCGACGGGCATCATCCGAAGCTTCATGACGACGCCCTGCAGGTCGCTGCTGACGCGGCCCATATGCTCGACGGTTTCGATCAAGTCGGGGCGCTTCACCTCGTTCGCGAGCGCCTCGAGACGAACCCGATCGATGAGCAGCTCGCTGAACAAATTCATCAGCG
>NZ_DASQMZ010000185.1:0-6895 GCF_035645235.1 Paenibacillus sp. | reverse complement strand
CTGCAACCCGTATTCGCCGAAAGCGACTTCCGTACCGCCCTTCGCGCGGCCCTTCATGCTGCCGCGTTGTTCTTTGCGGTATTTGACGCGTTTAGGAAGTAACATGGTTTATTGCTCTCCTTCCTTCTTCGTTCTCCGCTTTGCAGCTGGCAGAACTTCGCCGCGATAGATCCATACCTTCACGCCGATGCGTCCGTAGGTCGTGTGCGCCTCCGCCGTGCCGTAATCGATGTCCGCGCGCAGCGTGT
Organism: Paenibacillus sp.; assembly: GCF_035645235.1. Classification (GTDB taxonomy): domain Bacteria; phylum Bacillota; class Bacilli; order Paenibacillales; family YIM-B00363; genus Paenibacillus_AE. The sequence continues at coordinate 6,647 of NZ_DASQMZ010000185.1, read as the reverse complement.
GCAACGGAACCGTGCCTTCGCTGTAGCCTTCCGTACGTGCGATTTCCGCGCCGCCGAGACGACCGCTGACCGAAGTCTTGATCCCCTTCGCGCCGGAACGAAGCGTACGCTGGATCGCTTGCTTCATGGCGCGGCGGAACGAAATCCGGCGCTCCAGCTGCTGTGCGATCGATTCTGCAACGAGAATCGCGTCGAGCTCTGCGTTCTTGATTTCCGAGATGTTGATGTGTACTTTCTTGTCCGTCATCTTCGCGAGTTGACCGCGAATGACTTCGACTTCCGCGCCGCCCTTGCCGATCACCATGCCGGGCTTCGCCGTATGAATCGTCACGTTCACGCGGTTCGCCGCGCGCTCGATGTCGATGCGGGATACGGAGCAATCTTTCAATTTATTCTTAAGGAACTCACGAATTTTGACATCTTCGATCAGGAGCTTGCCGAAATCCTTATCGGCGTACCATTTCGATTCCCAATCGCGGATAATGCCGATTCGAAGTCCTACCGGGCTGACTTTTTGACCCACACGTTTCCCTCCTTATTGTTGAATTACTTTTCGCTTACCGCCAGCGTGATGTGGCTCGTGCGCTTGAAGATCGAGAACGCCCGACCTTGCGCGTGCGGCTGCATCCGCTTCATCGTCGGTCCCTCGTTCGCGTACGCTTGCGTGATCACCAATTTATTCGGATCCAAGTTGTAGTTGTGCTCTGCATTGGCGATGGCCGAATTCAGCAGCTTCTCGATCACCGGAGACGCGCCGCGAGGCGTGTGACGAAGAATCGAGATCGCTTCGCCGACTTGCTTGCCGCGGATGAGATCGAGCACCAGGCGCGCTTTCCGAGGCGTGATGCGAACGTGGCTCAAATGTGCTTTCGCTTCCACTTGGAGTACCCTCCTCTCGAGTAACATGACTTCCTGTTTGGGGGAAAACGATTCGCCAAAAGCGCATCCTTTTCCCGCTTACGTAGTTGATTATCTTCTGCCGGTTTTCTTGTCGTCGTCGGTATGGCCTTTGTACGTCCGCGTCGGCGCGAATTCGCCGAGCTTGTGACCGACCATGTCCTCCGTTACGTATACCGGAACGTGCTTGCGGCCGTCGTACACGCCGAACGTGTGACCCACGAATTGCGGGAATACCGTCGAGCGGCGGGACCAAGTCTTGATCACGACTTTCTTGCCGGACGCGTTCAACTCTTCGACCTTCTTCATCAGGTAGCCGTCAATGAACGGCCCCTTCTTTAAGCTGCGGCCCATGGGTGATCCTCCCTTCCTGGCTTCGATCTACTCGCGAGACGCCGATTACTTCGTGCGGCGGCGAACGATGTATTTGTCGGATGCTTTGTTTTTCTTCCGTGTCTTGGCGCCGAGGGTCTTCTTACCCCATGGCGACATCGGCGACTTGCGGCCGATCGGTGCGCGGCCTTCGCCGCCGCCGTGCGGGTGATCGTTCGGGTTCATGACGACACCGCGGACGGTCGGACGCTTGCGCAACCAACGGTTACGGCCGGCTTTACCGATATTGATCAATTCGTGATCTTCGTTGCCTACGGAGCCGATCGTCGCGCGGCACACCTTCAGGATGCGGCGCATCTCGCCCGAGGACAAGCGAATGATCGCGTACGTGTCTTCCTTACCGAGCAACTGAGCTTCCGTGCCTGCCGCGCGCACCAATTGGCCGCCCTTGCCCGGCTTCAGCTCGATGTTGTGGATGACCGTACCGACCGGGATGTTTTCCAGCGGCAACGCGTTGCCCGGCTTGATATCCGCGTCCGGACCGGAGACGATCATGTCGTCGACCTTCAGGCCCTTCGGCGCGAGGATGTAACGTTTCTCGCCGTCCACATAGTTGATCAGCGCGATGTTCGCCGTACGGTTCGGATCGTATTCGATCGTCGCAACGCGGCCCGGAATGCCGTCCTTGTTGCGCTTGAAATCGATGATCCGGTATTTCCGCTTGTGACCGCCGCCGTGGTGGCGCGTCGTGATCTTGCCTTGGTTGTTGCGGCCCGCTTTGTTCATCAACGGCGCAAGCAACGACTTCTCCGGCTGATCCGTCGTAATTTCCGAGAACGCGTTCACCGTCATTTGACGGCGGGACGCCGTATACGGCTTAAAACTTTTAACTGGCATCGGTGTTTTCCCTCCTTATCTCAAAGATGCTGCTTATTCTGCCGTTTCAAAGAACGCGAGTTCCTTGCTGTCCGGGCTGAGCGTAACGATCGCTTTCTTCCACTCGGAAGTATAACCGCTGTAACGGCCATAACGCTTCGGCTTGCCGGGTACGTTGATCGTGTTCACGGCCGTGACTTTGACTTTGAAAATTTCCTCGACGGCTTGCTTGATTTCCGTCTTGTTCACGCGGCGATCGACTTCGAAGACGTATTTCTTGTCTTCCATCAATTCGCTCGTGCGCTCCGTGATGATCGGGCGACGGATAATATCGTATGGGCTCTTCATTACGCGAACACCTCCTCGACTTTCTTGGCGGCATCCTTCGTGATGATGAGCTTGTCGTAACCGAGTACGTCGAGCACGTTGATGCCTTCCGCCGATACGAACTTCGCATTCGGCAAATTCCGTACGGACAATGCTACGTTATCGTCGTGTTCAGCCGTGACGACAAGCGCCTTGCGGTCGACCTTCAGGTTGTTCAGAAGCGCCGTGATTTCCTTCGTCTTCGGCGCCGCAATCGCGAGCGCGTCTAGTACGATAATATCTTGATCGATCACCTTCGCGGAGAGCGCGGATTTAATCGCAAGACGGCGAACCTTCTTAGGAAGCTTAAAGCCGTAGCTGCGCGGAGTCGGTCCGAAGACGATACCGCCGCCTTTCCATTGCGGAGAACGGATAGAACCTTGACGCGCGCGTCCGGTACCCTTCTGTTTCCACGGTTTGCGACCGCCGCCGCGAACTTCGCTGCGACCCTTCGTCTTATGCGTGCCTTGGCGCAGGGAAGCCTGCTGCAGCAAGACTGCATCGTGCATTACGTGTTTATTCGGCTCGACGCCGAACACCGTATCCGCCAATTCCACTTCGCCCACTTGGGCGCCGCTTACGTTATATACAGCAACTTTAGGCATGGATGCTCCTCCTTTCCTTATTTCTTAACTGCCGAATTAATTTTCACGTAGCTGTTCTTCGCGCCAGGGATCGAGCCGCTGATGAGGAGAACGTTGCGCTCCGTGTCTACTTTAACGACCTTCAGGTTTTGCAGCGTAACCGTCTCGTTACCCGTACGGCCCGCCATCTTCTTGCCCTTCGGCACGCGGTTCGCGTCGCGGTGAATCGCGAGGGAGCCTTGGCCTCTGTGGTACTTGGAACCGTGGGACATCGGTCCGCGGCTCATGTTCCAGCGTTGGATCGCGCCGAGCGTTCCGCGGCCTTTGGAAGTTCCCGTTACGTCAACATACTCGCCTTCCGCGAACAGATCGGCAGTTACCACCTGGCCAACTTCGTATTGAGACAAGTCGACACCGCGGAATTCTTTAATGTAGCGCTTAGGAGTCGTACCCGCCTTCTTCACGTGTCCGAGCGCCGGCTTCGTCGTGTTCTTTTCCTTCTTCTCGTCGAAACCGAGCTGGATCGCGGTGTAGCCGTCGTTCTCGCCGTCCTTCTTCTGAAGAACTACACAAGGACCCGCTTGGATCACCGTCACCGGAACGACGTTGCCGTCCTCCGTGAACACTTGCGTCATGCCCAATTTCTTTCCTAAGATACCTTTTGTCATGTTGACACCTCTTTTCTTTCTATGCATAAGTAGTTACTTTCAAGGGTTGTATTGCGTCGCTCTGTATTAGAGCTTGATTTCGATATCTACACCGGACGGCAAGTCCAAGCGCATCAACGCGTCGACCGTCTGCGGCGTCGGGTTGACAATGTCGATCAGACGCTTGTGCGTGCGCATTTCGAACTGCTCCCGGGAATCCTTGTACTTGTGCACCGCGCGCAAAATCGTGATGATTTGCTTCTCCGTCGGCAGCGGAATCGGACCGGAAACGCCTGCTCCGGAACGCTTTGCCGTGTCGACGATTTTCTCCGCGGACTGGTCAAGAACCCTGTGATCGTACGCCTTCAAGCGGATACGAATCTTTTGCTTCGCCATGGTGAAAATCCCTCCTTCTATCGCCCAATTTTGTAATCGGACATACTCCGCGAAAATTCTCCGACCTCATCGTCTACCACCGCATGCCCACTTCATGGCAAAGGAGCCGGGTGTGTCGGCAACCTCTCGCATCATCGCACAGTCACAGACCAACGCTCACTATAATATCAAATTTTATAGGCGCACGTCAAGGAAAAGATCGACTTCCTTATGCATGCAATAATTTCACAGTCCCCGGAGGCCAATGAAATGTCGGAATGAAACGAATACTATCGAAAATGGGCCCTCGCCTAAGCCCTCTTCGTCGCCGACGTCTAGGCCTTTGCATATGGTACTCTAGATTCGTCAAGCGCGAAGGGAGTATTGTGGCGTATGAAGAAGAAGGCCAAGACGCAGGGGCGCCTCGCCGTTCGACCGAACGAGCGGGAAGCGCTCCCGATCGGGGAGCTCGACATCGTTCCCGCCGATCAACCCGCAGCCGCCCCGTCACCGGGGGCCGCGAAGGCAAGAAAACCCGCCGAAACAACTCGAAGGAAACCGACGGTCCGGCTGCAGGCGCTAACCGCCGAGATCGAGAAGCGCCGGAGTTTCGTGACCGGCCCGCTTATTTACACCGAAGACATCGCCGATCAATCGATCACGAACGCGAAAATCAAAAGCGGCACGATCGAAGGCACGAAAATTAAACCGCTCAGCATCGGCCGGTCCGAGCTGCAAGACTACATTATAAATGAAGGAAAGCTGGAAAACGGCAGCGTCACCGGTCCGAAACTCGCGGATCAAGCCGTGCAGCGACGCCATCTTGCCGATCATTCCGTCACGGAAGAGAAGCTCGCGCTTCGATCCGTACACGGTTATCATCTGGCCGATTCCAGCATTACGCCGGAGAAGCTCGCCGATCAAATCATCGACGCCACCAAGCTGGCGAACGCCTCCATTACGAGCAAGCACCTTGCGCCGCAGTCCATCTCTGGCGACATGCTGCAGGAGGGCTCCGTCACCTCCGACAAACTCGCCCCCGGGCTGATCCGCACCGAACACCTCGCCCACCAAGCGGTGAACAACATGAAACTCGCGGATCTCTCCGTGACCGCGGAGAAGCTCGTCCCCCGTTCCGTTACGTCGACGAAGCTATCCGATCAAAGCGTCGCCTCGATTCATATCCAGCCCGGCGCGGTCCGTTCCGAGCACATTCAACCGGATGCGATTATGCACCACATGCTCCAGAACGAATCGGTGACCGCTAGAACCATCGCTCCGCAGAGCATTCGCTCCGATCATCTTGAACCGGAATCGGTCGGCGCGGAGCAGCTCGCGCGGAAATCCGTTACGAGAGAGAAGCTCGCGTTGCAAGCCGTGACGACGAACCGCCTTGCGAACGGCGCCGTAACGACCGACAAGCTCGCCGAACAGAGCGTAACCGCCGACAAGCTTCAACCCGGCATTATCGGCAAGACGCATCTGACGCCTCAGTCGGTTACGGAAGAGTCTTTGGCGCCGGCAGCGGTGAAGCGTCCGCATATCGACCTACAAGCCGTACACACCGAGCACCTCGCGGATTATGCGATTACAACGTCGAAGCTCGCCAAAGAGTCGGTCGTCGGATCGAAGCTCGCGGATCGGAGCGTCCTGCCGGGGAAGATCGCCGAGCAAGCCGTACGCGCCGAGCACCTCGCCAAGTCCTCCGTAGGCGCCGATCATCTGCAAGACGGGGCCGTTCATACCGAGAAGCTTGCCGACCATGCCGTCACCGGCGACAAGATTTGTCCCGGGGCGATCGTCACCGAATCGATCGGCCTCGAAGCGATTCAAGAGCAGCATATCGCATACGGCGCCGTGAAAGCGCGCCATCTCGAAGACGGCGTCTTTACGTTAGATAAGCTCGGCGAAGGCGCCGTCACAGGCGATAAGATCGATGCGGACGCGATCGGCACGAAGCATCTGCGCAATCACAGCGTCACCATCGAGAAGCTTGCCCCCGGCGCCGTAGGCTCCCCGCAGCTTCGCGATCATGCCGTCGGCGCGGCCCATATTGCTTCGTCCTCGATCGCCGCGCGACACCTTGCCCCGGAGAGCGTAACCGAAACGGCCTTGAAGGACGGCTCCGTATCTGCCGCGAAACTGGCCAGGGGCTCCGTCTCCTCCGAGACGTTGGCGTCCGGCTCCGTCACCGGCAAGCATCTCGGCGAATTCGTCGTCAACAGCGAGCATCTGGTATTCGGCTCGGTACGCCAGGATCACCTGGTCGACGGCGCCGTGTCATCCAAACAGCTTGAGGACCGTTCCGTGCTCGGGACGAAAATCGCGGAAGGCGCCATCGACAGCGCTCATTTGACGGACGGCAGCATCGGTTCCGGCAAAATCGCGCCTCGCGCGATCGGCTCCGCGCATCTGCAAGCGCGTTCGGTCGCTTCGGAGCATCTTGCGCCGCAATCGGTCGATGCCGAGCATCTGAGCATCGGCAGCGTGGAAGAGGCCGCCCTCGCGGACGGCTCGATTACCGCTTCGAAACTGGCCGAAGGCGTCGTGCAAAGCATACACCTCGCCG
>NZ_DASQMZ010000184.1:0-26811 GCF_035645235.1 Paenibacillus sp. | reverse complement strand
CCGTGACGTTCGGGTCCATCCCTTCGCCGCTGATGTTCTTTCCGATTTCGTCGACGATGAGCACGTCGATGTCGTCGAGTAAAATTTTCGCCACCTGTTCCTTGGCAATGTTCAACAGCTGCTTCTCGCGGTTCAGGATCTCTCCCGGCTCGATCGCTTCGATCAGCATCGGCTCATCGAACGGATTCTCCACGATGGCCAGGCCGAATAACACGGGCGCTTTCTCCAAAAACACTTTCGCCGCTCGAGGGAGCAGCGCGTGGAACGTATCGAAGCCTTGTTTATGCAAGTACGTCGCGCCGACGTGCTTCCCGAGCCCGATGACCATCATCTTTACCAAACCGCTCTCGTACTCGCCTTTGAAGTCGGCATGCGGTTTGATCTTATTGATCACTACAATGCCGTCGGATTCGAAAGCGTGTTTATCGCAATAAACGGGAATGCCGTCTTCCAGCTCCCCGATCTGGACCGCTTCCATGGAGGAGAGGATCGGCACGCCCATCGATTGTTCCGTAATATTGTAGTTGGCAAGAAATTTCCGCTGCCCTTCGGCGGTCGCGCCGCCGTGACTGCCCATGGACGGAACGATGAACGGCTCGGCCCCCGCTTCCTTGAGGACGTCCACCACTTTCTTGGTCATGACGTCGATATGCTTAATGCCGCGGCTGCCGGCGGTGACGGCGATCCGTTGGCCCGCGAGATCTTTGGCGGCGATCCGCGCGCTCACTTCTCTTGCGATGTGGTCTTCGAGGTCGACAATCTGCTCGCGGCCGAACTTTTGTCTCACTTTCACCATCTTGGGCAATGCCTGATCGAACCCGCCTTCGATCGCGACGTTGATGTTCCCGATATTCATGTTGTCACCTCTTTACATAGATAAAGGTTTGGGGCTTACGCCCCAAACCATACCATTCTGATTATCATGTCCCTTCGGACAGTTGGATCATCCCGAAACCCGCCAAATCGTTCAGCGCGTCGCCGCTGACGACGCTGACCCGCTGAAACGTACGATCATGCGCGAGGATGCATGCCAACGCCTTGCTAAGGATCTCTTTCCCCGCAATGACGATCGAGGCATGCTCGGGAGCTTCGATCGCTTCGCTGTGCTTAAGCGCCTCGAGATCATCCGCCAGCACGGCGCCCAACAAGAAATTCGCCTTCTCGTTCACGGTGGCGTCCGTGAATTGATCCAAGATTCGCACCGTGAAGCAGGTACGGGCGAGACCGGCGCGGCGGCTGGTCTCGAAGCCCTTAAGTACGTACGATGGATCGAATTCGGTCGCCATCGATTTCTGAAGCGCGTTCGAGATTAACGTATTCCGGGTAATCTCCGAGATCAATTCGCCCGCCAGCGAAGTCACGCATCCGGTAATGCGGTTCTGTTCGTCGATAGAGACGATCTTGGTATGCGACCCGGGCAGGATGAGAACCGCCGGTCCCTGCATATTCAGCCGGCGGAGGAGGCCGAAAGCCTCGACCTCTTCCCCGCGCATAATGTCCATCGCCTCGCAGTTATCGAGCGTTACGTTCGACACTGGGTTCTTAATCCCCGGGGCAAACCAAATTTCCTTTTCGACCACATCGGCAATGAGGCGGGGAACCAGCGCCTTCGCCAAGTCCTGCATGCTTACGGGCGCAACCAAGTGAGGAATTTCCACTAAGCCGACGTTGGAAGTAATCATGCCGGAGGCCAGGATGGTAGTAACGTCGTTCAACGCAATGGAATGCTCGGACAATACCGTCTCGATCAGCTCCCGCAGCGTCGCCTTCAGCCGTTGGTTATGGCCGTCCTTCGCCGTATCCCGCACCCCGACCTCGCGGGAAACCCTTCCTACCGCCTCGCCGTCTTTCCAGAGCGTCACCCGGCTGTTCGTTGTCCCGGTATCCAGTGTAAGAATAAACATGACTGCGTTAAATTCGGCCGAATTTGGCCAGGAGCTCTTCCACCGTTGCGCCCCTCAGAATTTCTTCGCGCGTCGCAGCTTCTTTGTCGGCTTGTTCGCGCGCTCGCGTATACACTTCCGCCAAATCTTTATAAGGCACTACAACGACGCCGATTTCGTCCGCTACGACCAAATCTCCGGGATTAACGATCACGCCTCCGCATGTAATCGGAACATTGATTTCGATCGGCTCTTTCCGGCCGGAATAGGCGGTATGCGCCGCACGCGGGCCGCATACCTTCGCGGAAATCGGGAAGTCCAGCATCCGCGCCTCATCCGTATCGCGGCAGCTTCCGTCGATGACCGCGCCGACGACGCCTGCGTTCCTCGCAAGCCCGGACATCAAGCCCCCCCAGATCGAGGTTTCCGTCTCGCCGAACGCGTCGATGACGATAACGTCGCCCGGCTTCGCGATTTCGAATACGCCGAGACAATCTACGATATCCCCGGCCGTCAACCTTACGGTAATGGCCGGCCCGATAATTTTCTTATCCGCCGCCTTCGGCTTCATGTCGTGACGCATCACATTGTCGCGCTCCATCGCGTCGCCGACGACGCAGGACAAGGACCACACGTCTTTCATTTCTCGGAACGGCGCAATCAAGCTCTCATCGATCGTCGGTCTTGGATTCATTACATATTTCATAGTTGGTTCCCTCCGTGGTTTTTTTATTTTGTATTTTGTAGAAAACGCTTCGCTGCGGCGGTAATCTCCTCGAACGCTTCCGTTTCGATCGCGTGCTTAAGCACTAAATTTCCGCCAACCCCGACCCCGGACATGCCGGAATCGAGGAAGTTCTTCACATTGTCCGGCGTGACTCCGCCTACGGCGAGCATAGGAATGTGCCGCAACGGCGCCATCAGCGCCTTAATAAACGGGATTCCGAGCTCGCCCGCGGGGAACAACTTGACGAAGTCCGCCCCCGCCGTATGCGCGGTTACCGCCTCCGTCGGCGTCAGCGCCCCCGGAATAGAGAGCTTCCCCAATTCCTTCGTCTTTCGAATCACGTTCGCGTCGACATGGGGAGAAATCATATATTGCGCGCCCGCCTCCGCCATCGCCGCGACTTGTTCGGCCGTTAGAACGGTCCCTGCCCCTACGCAAATATCGCTGCCGAAATGGCTCGCGATCGCCTGGATCTTTGCAGCCGTTCGCTGTACCGCATCGGCTTGATCCTGATCGATCGTCACTTCCACAAGCCGAATGCCTCCGTCATACAACGCCTTCACCGTAGGAAGGATTCGCGACGCCTCGACCCCGCGAACGATCGCGATCACTTTATGCTCCAGGACTTGATCTTTTACCTGGCGACTATCCATTGCGAACGGTCTCTCGGACAGGCGGTTGCTTCGGCTTCACGAGATTCGGCGGCGTCTGTCCCAGCAGTACCGCTTTCACATTTTCCGCGGCCGTCCGCCGCGCTTCGTCCAAGGAGGCCTGCGATACGTAAGCCGAGTGCGGCGTAATAATGCAATTATCGAGCGTAAACAACGGATTCATGTCCGGCGTCCAATCTTTCACCTTCGCCGGCTCCTCTTCCGTATCGTCAAGTCCGGCCGCAACGATCCATTTCTCCGTTAGCGCCTTGTACAACGCTTTGTTATCCACGACCTTGCCGCGGGCGCAATTAATGAGGATGGCATCCCGACTCATTTTTCTTAACGCCTCTTCATTAATGAGGTGATGCGTCTCCGGCGTATACGGGCACATGACGTCGACAATGTGCGACGTGCTCAGCAGCGTGTCCAGATCGACTTTCTTGACTCCGCATGTCGCCATAAAGCTTTCGGATACGTACGGATCGAACGCCACGAGGTTGAAGCCGAATACGGAAAGCTTTCGCGCCATGTTTTGAGCGATGCGGCCGAAGCCGACCAACCCGAAGGTCATATCTCTCATCCGATGGATCGGGGCGTACCAGTCGCTCCAATGCCATCTCCCTTCATGCGTCGCTTGGTTGTACGCGGGAATCGCCCGAATCAAGGTGAATGCCATCGAGATGGAGTGGTCCGCCACTTCCTCGATGCAGTAATCCATGACGTTCGTGACGACCATCCCGTACGCATACGCCGCCTCCACATCCACGATGTCGGTTCCGATCCCGTATCGGGCGATCACTTTGCAACGGCTCAGCTTCTCGATCGTCCCCCGGGGAATCTTCGCGTACTGTTGAAGGATCGCATCCGCATCCTTCGCCTCCTCCGCCAGATTTTCCCCCGTATTGCATTGCAACCCGATCACTTCCGCGCCGATCGGCTCTAGGACGCTTCTTTCGATATCGATATTCGGAAAGTCGTAATCGCTGATGTACACTTTAAATTTCGTCATGGCGCTCTCCCGTCCTATCTATATGGTTTATGGGTAATTACCCGGTAATAAACTTCGTCAACGTCAACGATATCGCAGGCACATACGTGACCAGCAGCAGAAGAAGGAGCATCACGAAGAAATACGGGATGATCGCCCTCGATATTTTTTCGATGGAAAGCCCGCTAATGCCGCTTGCGACGAAAAGATTGACGCCGAGCGGCGGCGTGCAAAATCCGATCGCCAAGTTCACCGTTAAGATGACGCCGAACAAGATCGGATCGACGCCCATCTGCATGACGACGGGAAGCAAAATCGGCGTCAGGATAATGATCGAAGCCACGGTCTCCATGAACATGCCGACGATCAGCAAGAAAATATTGATGATCAAGAGCAGTACGATCTGATTGTCCGTAACATTCGTTAAGAAATTCGCAAGCTTCACCGGCACTTGCTCCAAAGTAAGGAGCCGGCCGAACGTGGATGCGAACGCGACCAGGGCTAACACGGTCGCAGAAGTCAGAGACGACTTCATGAACACTTTGAAAATGTCCTTCACCTTCAAATTCCGGTAGACGAATACCCCGACGAACAAGGAATAAAATACGGCTACCGCCGCGGCCTCCGTAGGCGACATCACGCCTCCATAGATGCCTCCTAGGATAATGAAAGGGGCCAGCAACGCCCAGACGGCATCCTTCAAGGTTCTCCCGACGTTAGACAGCGAAAACCCCTGATGATCCGATTTGAAGCCCGCTTTCTTATACAAGAAGTAGGCCATTATACTGAAACCGGCGGCGAATAACAGGCCGGGCACGATTCCCGCGATAAACAGGACGCTTACCGATTGCTCCGCGGAGATACCGTACATAATGAAAGGAATGCTGGGCGGAATCAGAACGCCGATCATACCGGAAGCGGCGGTCAGCGAGGTGCTGTATTCCTTAGAGTAGTGGCGCTTCTCCATCTCCGGAATCATATTGGTTCCGATCGCCGCGACGGTAGCCGGCGAAGAACCGGATATGGCTGCGAAGAAGGTGCTTGCCAAGACGTTAACGTGGGCGAGTCCCGCTCTGAAGTGGCCGACTAAGGAATCCGCGAAAGCGATAATCCGTTTCGATAGCCCGCCGGAGTACATCAAATCTCCCGCAAGAATAAACAACGGCACGGCTAAGAGGGGGTACGAATCCACCGCCGTTACGACCGAACGAGCTTGAAAGACCAAGGTCGAGGTTCCGAACAGCATAATGAAGATCATCGACGACATCCCGAGCGAAATCGCGATAGGAACGCCGAACGCGATGAAGAAAAGCAATAATCCGAACAAATATAGAGCTTCCACTTCGTTCTCCCCCCTTTACTTCGCGCCGGTCTCGAGCATGCCCCGAATATCCTGGATGGAGTTCTGAACGAGCCGGAAAATCGATAACGCCGCGCCTACCGGCGCCGAAGCGTAAAACAACCACATCGGGTATCCGAGCAGCAAAGAGCTCTTATTTTGAACGGCCGGGTTCAGCAGCCATTCCAAACCGACCTTCGCCAGCATGATGAAGAACGCCATGATCAGGAGGTTAACAACGATGCCGTGGACCTTCTGACCGGCGGCGGGCAAACGTTCGACGAGCGCCGTTACGCTGATATGCTTCCGCTCCTTGAACGCATAGCTGATCCCGATCCATACGAAGAACACGAACATCAACAACACGGCTTCCGACGCCCAAGCCAAAGCGGTTTGGATGAGAAACAGCATCGCTACGTTAATAATCATCAACCCGCTGAACAGCAGCAATAAGGTGGCGGTTAGGACCTTTTCTATGTTTTCGTTCAACCATCTCAATGGCGTCAAGCTGTCCACCCCGTTTCATAAAATCGGTACTCTCGGCAGGAGGGCCTGCCGGAGAGTACCGGACCAATGCTCGCTTACTTGCTTGCCGCCGCGATCGCCTGTTTGAACGCATCGAACGCCTCGGCGCCAAGCTCTTCGCGGTAATGCTCCAACGTCGGCTGCGCCGCATCGATGAACGCCTGCTTCTCGGCCTCCGTCAATTCAATGACTTCCGTCTTAAACTGCGTATTATTCGCGATCTCCTCAAGCTGCTTGCTTTCTTCTTGAGCGATCAATTCCAACTGATAATCGAATGCCTGATCGAACGCCGCTTGAATTTCTTGCTGCTCTTCGCTCGACAAGCCGTTCCAGAACTCGAGATTCATCACCGGGACATAACCCGTATAAACGTGACCCGTCAGGGTAAGATAGTCCTGAACCTCATGGAATTTCTGCGCATGAATGTGCGCGATCGGATTTTCTTGTCCGTCGAATCGACCCGTGCTCAAGTTGTTATACAATTCGGCGAACGGAGCGCCTTCTGCGGTTGCCCCAAGATCGTTCCAGAGGTACACGTGCGCAGGAACCTGCATCGTTCGAAGCTTTAACCCGGACAGATCGGAAGGCTTGCGAACGGGAAGCTTGCTGTTCGTCAAGTGCCGGAGACCGTTCTCAAGGTAGCCAAGCCCGTACAAGCCGTCATCGTTCAACTCGGCGAGCTGCTTCTTTCCCCATTCCCCTTTCAGCGTGTTGACGGCCGCTTCCCTGGACGGGAACACGTACGGCAGCTCGATCAACGCCATCTCCGGAGCCTGATCCGTCAAGAAGGAGGACGGCGGCGTCGCCATCGTAAGGTCGCCCGTTTGCACGTTCTCGATCATTTCGGCGTCATTCCCGAATTGGGAGGAAGGGTAAATTTCTACTTGAAAATGTCCCGCGCCCTCCAACGTCTCCGAAAACTTTTCCCAAGCCCGGTGCATATGGTACGATTCGCTGGCTCCGTGGCCGATTTTGATCGTCTTGACCGTTCCGTCGGCTTCGGCTCCTTCTCCGTTGCCCTGCGTCTGCGTGCCGCATGCGGTAAGCGTAAGCGTTAACATAAGACCTAATAGTACGGTTGCGTTCTTTTTCATGTTCTGTAATCCCCCATTGATGTTTATAATTGTTTCTGTTCCGCGTCCCGTAGTTTTTTCAACGCTTCTTCCAAATGCCGCTTCATAAAGAGCGCCGCCAACTCTGCGTCCTTCTTCTCGATCGCCTCGATGATGGCTTGATGGTAGTACATTGCATTATCGGGACCGACATCGTAATACATCTGCTTAATATTGAACTTCAAAATACTGGTTAATATTTCGCTGATCGTGATCACCATGGCATTCTTCGTACCTTTGGCAAGCAGATCGTGAAAATCGTAGTCGAACAAATAAAATTTACTCGGATCTTCGTAGTGCGTCTTCATTTGCTCATAGGTTTCCTTAAGTTGGTCTACGATATTCTGGTCGTAATGCTGAATGAGCAAGTGGACGTTCGCAGGCTCGAACAAAATACGGAATTCCAGGATCGTAGCTAGGTCGCTCTCGCCTAACGTCATAATCGGAACCAAGCTCTGAAGCAAGGTAGCCGGCTTCACTTCGCTGACGATCGTCCCCGAACCTTGCTTCTTCACCAGTAAACCGAAGGCGACTAATTTCTCCAACGCTTCGCGAACGGAAATCCGGCTGACCTCTAATTCCACCGCAAGCTGGTTCTCCGTCATAATCTTCGTTCCGGGGGACCATTCCTTAGAGATGATTTTGTTCATGATGTAATCGTAAACCTTCTCGTTAGGGCTTCCAGAGTGGACCAGATTATACACCCCCTGCATATGTTGTATGATATATTTTTTATTGTTGTAAGACAACTTGTTTGTCCACATCACAAAAATACCACATGAAAGCGCTATTGTAAACGGTTTTTATTAATAAACTTCTTAATTGGTATTACCACTTTTAAATTTATCAACAAATGTTGTATTACAACATTAGGGGAGAAGCACTTTGCGGAACGTGTAAAACGCCTTCGCTCCGAGACATTTCGCCGCATCCTCCAAATTACCGTCGTTACTGTTCTCGAACCGAATCATGACGGACGGCATGATCAGCGTAGCAACCCCCAGAATAAGCGCAAGCAGGGCGGTTAAATCGCGGGACGTCATACTTTTCGAAAAGGTCAGAATCATCGGCGTCATGGTATGGACTCAACGCGTCGCCCCCCTGGTGTTAGTGATATGAAAATAAAAAAAGATCCCCCGGAAGTTTCCTTCCGAGGGATCTCGACGCGCCGGACCGAAGCCCGCTGCGTTACAAACTTACATCATGCCGCCCATACCGCCCATGCCGCCCATGTCCGGCATGCCGCCGCCGGCGCCCTTCGGCTCCGGCTTGTCGGCGACGACCGCTTCGGTCGTCAGGAACATCGCCGCAACGGATGCAGCGTTCTGCAATGCGGAACGCGTTACCTTCGTCGGGTCGACGATACCTGCGTCGAACATGTTGACCCACTCGCCCGTCGCCGCGTTGAAGCCCGTGCCGAGCGGCTCCTTCTTCAGGCGCTCCACGATGACGGAGCCTTCGAGGCCTGCGTTGAACGCGATCGTCCGAACCGGCTCTTCCAGCGCGCGAAGCACGATGTTGACGCCCGTTTGCTCGTCGACGTTGTCGCCCTTCACTGCCGCCACAGCGTTATATACGTTCACGAGCGCCGTGCCGCCGCCGGAGACGATGCCTTCTTCTACCGCTGCGCGAGTAGAATTCAGGGCGTCTTCGATGCGGAGCTTCCGCTCTTTCAATTCCGTCTCCGTCGCCGCGCCGACCTTGATGACGGCTACGCCGCCGGCCAGCTTCGCAAGGCGCTCTTGGAGCTTCTCCTTATCGAAATCGGACGTCGTCTCCTCGAGCTGCGCGCGAATTTGGTTCACGCGAGCTTGGATGTCGTTCTTGTCGCCTGCGCCGTCGACGATGATCGTGTTTTCTTTCGACACGCGAACCTGACGAGCGGAGCCGAGTTGATCGACGCGAGTCGACTTCAGGTCGAGACCGAGCTCTTCCGTGATCACTTGCGCGCCCGTCAGAGCGGCGATATCCTGCAGCATCGCTTTGCGGCGATCGCCGAAGCCCGGAGCTTTCACGGCTACGCAAGTGAACGTGCCGCGGAGCTTGTTGACGATAAGCGTCGCTTGCGCTTCGCCTTCCACGTCTTCCGCGATGATGAGCAATTGCTTGCCGGATTGAACGACCTTCTCGAGCACCGGAAGAATCTCTTGGATGTTGGAGATTTTCTTGTCCGTGATCAAGATGTACGGGTTGTCGAGCACGGATTCCATCTTATCCGTATCCGTGATCATGTACGGCGAGACGTAACCGCGGTCGAACTGCATGCCCTCGACCACTTCGAGCTCCGTCGTGAAGCCCTTGGACTCTTCGACCGTGATGACGCCGTCGTTTCCGACCTTCTCCATCGCGTCCGCGATGAGCTGACCGACTTCCTCGTCCGCCGAGGAGATCGCCGCGACTTGCGCGATCGATTGCTTGCCCTCGATTTGCTTGGAGATCGACTTCAGCTCTTCGACCGCCGCGCGAACGGCTTTCTCGATGCCTTTGCGAACGACCATCGGGTTGGCGCCGGCCGTTACGTTCTTCAGACCTTCGCGGATCATCGCCTGCGCGAGAACCGTAGCCGTCGTCGTGCCGTCGCCCGCGACGTCGTTCGTCTTCGTAGCGACTTCTTTCACGAGCTGCGCGCCCATGTTCTCGAATGCGTCTTCGAGTTCGATTTCCTTCGCGATCGACACGCCGTCGTTCGTGATGAGCGGGCTGCCGAACTTCTTCTCGAGCACGACGTTGCGGCCCTTCGGTCCGAGCGTCACCTTCACTGCATTGGCAAGCGCGTCCACGCCGCGGAGCATCGAGCGGCGGGCTTCTTCGCTGAACTTAATTTCCTTCGCCATCGTAATTTCTACCTCCTAGAGTTCTGTATATCCTGAAAATGCTTCGAGCTTCCCTATGTGTAAACCGCGATTAGCCAAGAACGGCGAGGATGTCGCTCTCCCGCATGATCAACAGCTCGCGGCCTTCGAATTTCACTTCCGTGCCGGCATATTTCGAGAAAATCACGCGGTCGCCTTCCTTCACGTCGAGCGGAATGCGCTCGCCGTCTTTGTAGGCGCCTGCGCCGACAGCGACGACTTTGCCCTCTTGCGGCTTCTCCTTCGCCGTCTCCGGCAGCACGATGCCGCTGGCGGTCGTTTCCTCCTTGGCGATGGCTTCGATCACTACGCGATCTCCCAAAGGTTTGATCATGACAAAATGGCCTCCTTCAATATGGTTCTCCAGTGTTTTCCGCTTTGTTAGCACTCGCGGTCGGCTAGTGCTAACACTCACGATTCAAATTTTACTCATTTCCCGAATCGATTTCAAGAGGATGGACAAACTTTTTTTCCGGCATTTGGCACCTTCCCCATTGTGTCCTGTCCCAAGGCAATTTAATCCGCCGCATCGGGAAATAAGACCAGGATTTGATTTCTATCGTTGATCCCAAGTTTCGTAAAAATATTGCTGATATGATTTTTCACCGTATGCTCGCTAATTTCCAGATGCGATGCGATTTCTTTGTTGCTCATCCCTTGTTGGATGAGCCGAATGACTTCCTTTTCGCGCTTGGTGATTTTCGTTTCGTGGGCTTCCCCCGGTTCGTCTAAATGTCCCTCCTTGTCGTTCACGGTTCGGTTCGATGTTCCGAGACGGGTCGCATCGATCGAGATGCCGAATACGCCGACGATCGTCGTCCCTTCGACGACCGGAAAATTCGTGACTTGAAGCGGGACCAGCCCCCCGTCTTTGCGTTGAATTCGAATATCGTACGTCAAGGATATCCCTCTTGCCGCTTGCTCGAAGTTCGCCTTCGTCTTCTCCAGATCGTCCGGCCATATCACTTTCTCGAACGACTCTCCCAACAGTTCTTCCGCATCGAAACCGGTCAGGCTCTCCAGCCCGCTGTTCAATCGCACGAAACGGCCCTCTAGATCTAAGCAGCATACCGATCCCGGATAATAATCAAATAAAAACTCGAACTTTTGGTTTTCGTCGTACAAGAAGGCAAGAGGTCGTTCCGCCTTGGATATGTGCGCCATGAAGATCACCTTCGCTTGGTCATGATGCGCGCTCGCTGCCAGCATCATATCCATGGATACCCAGCTTCCTGTCTTATGCAGTAACCTCACTTGGATTCTGCAAGGCGTGTTCAACTCGCTCGCGTTGCGAATGCGAAGAAGGAATAGTTTCGCGTCCTCCGGATGAAACAGCTCGAGCAGCGGATCGCCCAAGATGTCGTCCGGCTCGTAACCGAGCAAATAGGTTACGGTCAAGCCGACGAATTCGAAAGTCAACGCCTGATTGAGGACGCCGGCGATGGCGTCTTCGCGATGACCGTCCGTCAAGGCGCCGTTTTCCAAAGTACTGATCATCTCGAGCAAGTCCGCGCACCTTTCCAACCACGCCTCCTCCCCGCCGCCTGCGTAATAGGGGCTTCCCCCCCCTTTCCTAGTCAAGGAGATTCGGCCTATACAGACGCCATCCATCGTCTTAATCTCCCGAGTCATGGGGTTAGCGGTTGCCTGCGTCTCAAAGGCGAGTCTCCGCGTCGCGGGCTCGAATCGAATGGTCGCGTCCGGAAACAGCGTAGGCGTTACATGTTCCAGGATCGAGAGCAGCAGACGCCAAGGCAGACCGGATACGGTCAGCAACGATAAGGGCTTGAATAAGCTCGCGATAGCGCGGGTCGTCTTTACATCCGTAATGTCCCGCAAGAACGCCACCCGGCGCGTCTCTCGGCCATGAACCTCGATAGAACGGATGCGCGCCTGGGCAAGACGAAATCGTCCTTCGCGCACGAATTTCCATTCCTCCTCGTTGTCGTCGAAGCTCGTTCGCCGGACGCGGCCCATAACCACTTGTCCCAAGGGCGCGCCCAACAATTCCTTCCTAGGCATTCCTAACAGCACGCAGGCTTGTTCGTTGACTTCCGCGATCGTTTGCGCCGAGTCGGCCCGGAGGATCAAGATCGCGTCTTTGGCATTGGAGAAAATGCCGGCGTACATTTTATGTTCGATTTCCAGCCGTTGCAGCCGTTCCGAAACCCGGTGGAGAATAAAAAAAGCCAGAAACGTGATCGCGAAGATCGTGCCGAACACGATCGCGACGACTTTGGCGAGCCCCGACTCGTCCAGCGCGGTTCCCGATAAATCGCCTTGCGCCTGCGCCGCGAGAGGAATCATTCGGGCCCCTTCGATCGCAAGCGCATGCATGCCGTTGATCGATACGCCAAGCAGAACGGCGCTCCAGACGGAGCGATAACGAAGTCGTCGGTAACGTTCGTAGATGAACAATCGGAATGCTCCGTAGTTGGCTGCAAGCGAGAACAAAATCGAACCGAACAATAAGGCATAGTCGTAGACTAAAATCGCGTTCATGTTCATGGCGGACATCCCGACGAAATGCAAGGAACTTATACCCATCGTGACGACGACCGCGCTCACGAAGCTTCGGACGCCCTCCGGCAGCGGGAACGATACGGCAACGAGCGCCGCATACGCCGATACGATCGTTACGAACAAGGAAACGTAAAGCAACGCTCCGTCATAGACGATGTCCAGCGCTCCGAATCGGCTTCCTAGCATCGCCACATAGTGAACGGCCCATGTTCCGGCTCCCATGACGGCGGCGCCCATGAATAACAGACAAAGCTGGAGTTCTCTGATTTTACACCTGCACTTCGTCGTCACGTCCAGCGCGAATAACGAGCATACGACAGAAATCGCGAAAGAAACGATAAGCAAGCCGGTATCCATGTTGTCCGTTCCCTCCCTCGGGTCATTACAATATATTTGATGCCGTCGGGGGATATACCCATGAAACCGCAGGCGAAAAATAGCTACACCATGACTAGCCCTCTGAGCATATGTATATAGTGCTTCCGCAAGTTCCCTAGGAACACGCCGGGCCAGCGTAGGAAAAACGGCGGCCGGCCAAGGAAAACAAGGAAAAACGAGTAGTGTCGAGGGGTGAACAAATGAAGAAAGATTCCTTATCCCCCGGATTACAACCGAGTTCGCCGATGAGCGATCGAGAGCATGGCATCTTGCTGGCCTTGGCCCGCCTGCGCTTCATGTCCACCCGGCAAATTCATCGGTTGTACGGTTATGCCGGCAACCATGGCATCAGCGTGACCCGAAGAAAATTGAACGATATGGAGCGGTTCGGATGGGTAAAGTCTTGGCAGCCGTCGAAATACGAGCAGAAGATATATTACATATCCAAACGCGGCGCGCTCGAGATGGAATATCGGCACGGGGTCGAAGGCATCAAGTCGTTTCGAAAATCGGAAAAGTCGATTCACTTTACCTTGATCGCCGAGGTGTTCGTTCAATTGCAAACGGCGGAAGCGGGAATCCTCCGCGCATTCGAAGTGGAGCCGAAATTCGGGGGGCTCATTCCCGACGCGTACATCGAATTTGCATTGGATTCCCGTCCCGTCAAGCTGTTTCTCGAGGTGGACCGAAGCACCGAAAGCGCCGGGTACCTACGGGATATTAAAATGGAGAAGTATCGCCATTATTATATGACGCCCGAGCGGCCGGACGCCCTTCCGGCGCTTATGATTCTCGTCGATACCGAATATCGCAAGTCGCTGTTCCGGCGAATTTCCGAGCAATACCGGCTGCCCGCGGCCAGCTTTACGATCGACGAATGGATCATATCCCCGTTGTCCTGCGTGAAGCAGACCGCCGCCTCGCTCCGGAACGCGCCTCCCTCATAGACCCGCTAAGTTCAGGTTCCGATCATGCCGCCCGAACAGACCTCTGTCTCCCGCCGCTTGCGTTAACGCATGAATGCCTTCGATATGGTCTCCGATGATGCGCTCCACGGCCGGGGGGTGACCGACGGCGGCGAAGTGCTCCTCGGGTCGAATTCGATTCATGCGGTCCACTTCCGTACGCGCGACGTTGGCCGCCGAACAGCCGAGAAGCAACGCTTGAACTTGCGCCTTCACCGGAGAGAGGAATGCATCCCTGCCGATCCGATCGGCCGCCGTCCGGTGCACGGCGTGCGGCACGGCGATGAACGAGCCGACGCCGAGCGGTTTGCGATCCAGCGCCAGGTTCACCCCGTATTTGCAAGCGGTGACCACATTGTAAGGGAAACGAATGTCCAAATAGTGGTTCAGGTCGTTCAGCGCGAGATCGATGCCGGTCGACACGGCTTTCGCATACGGGTAAAGCTGCGCGGCGGGGATCGCGAAATCGCCGTCGATAAAGAGCAGCACGTCTCCCGTCGCCGCCATCGCCCCGATCGCCCGGCCGACATCGTTCCCGAGCCGTTCCGCAAAATGAAGCACCGTCGCCCCTTCCTCGATCGCGATCGACGTCGTCCGGTCCTTCGATCCGTTCACGACGACAATAATTTCCGCCGGCTCGATTTTCCTTGCCTCGCGGATGACCGCGCCGATCGTCGCTTCCTCGTTTTGCGCCGGAATGACGACCGACAACTTCTGTCCCCCGTACAGCGCGGAAACCCGTTGCCTTCGCATCTTGGCGACGACTGGCATCCGAAGCGCGCCCGACTGGATCCGCTTGACGATATCTCTTCTTCTGCCGCCGTCGCTAAACCCGCCCCGCGGATCGTTCCATACGGCCGAGAGCGCCGCGAGATGATCCCCGATAATGCGCTGCTCGGAGTTCGAGAGCCGGCCCGCCGGCGCGTCATGCTGCTCCGGCCGATACCGGTTGTTCGCGATCACGTCGATGGAGCGGGTGCGGTCGATCCGAATCGAAGCGCCTGCGGCGAGGAGGTGCGCGTGGATCGGATTCGCGAGCCGGGCGTATCCGACGGCTTGCGCCGCCTCCTTCGTCATGGCATGCGGGATCGAAAGCAAGGAATCGATATTCAGATCGTCTCTTCGGACCATGGCGTTCGCGATTTGTCTCCAGACGGTCGTGCTGTGCGGCCGACGCTGCCGGGCGAACAACGGATCCATGTTGTTCAATACGACGTCCGCCCGGCCGGCGGCGATCGGCTCCAAGAAGTCGCGCAGCTCCCCGGACCGGATCGGCACGTCGGCGTCGAGGAATAACAGGATATCGCCTCGGGCCGCCTTAGCCCCGACCGCTCGCCCGACGTCATGACCGAGGGGGGCTGCAAACTCGAGCACGCGGCAGCCCAGCCTCCGCGCGATCGCCGCCGTATTGTCGGTGCAGCCGTTGGCGACGACGATGATTTCCAATGGATTTACATGTTTGCATGCCGTCACGACGTCGTACAGCGTACCTGCTTCGTCTTTAGCAGGAATAATGACAGAGAGGGTTCGGACCACGGCGTTCACTCCCCTTGCGCGCGTCGGTCGTTGTCGCGGTACCACTGCACGGTCCGAACGAGGCCCTCCGTCAAAGCCGTCCGCGGCGCGAAGCCGAGCAGCGACTTCATCTTGGCCGTCCTCGGCAGCCGCCGCGGAATTTCTTCGAACCCGTACGGGTATACCGTCTCGTGAGGAATCGTGACGATATTCGACGCGCTGCCCGTGACCAGCTTGATCCGCCGGGCCAACGCCATAATCGGAATTTCCTCATCCGTGCCGATGTTGATAATTTCTTGATCCGCTTCCGGCCGCAGCGCGCGAACGGTCGCTTCGGCCGCATCGTCGACATACGTAAAGCAGCGGGTCTGGTCGCCGCGTCCGTACACCGGAATGTCCTCGCCGGCCAGCGCCGCGCGAATGAATTTCGGCACGACGCCGCCGTACGGTCCCTCCTTCTGTCCCGGGCCGTACACGTTGAAATACCGGACGACGGTAACCGGCAGCCCTTTCCTTCCGTATCCGAGGCATAGGAACTCCTCGACCAGCTTCGCCGTCGCATAGCTCCAGCGCAGCTTTCTCGTCGGGCCGTACAGCAGATCGTCGTCCTCGGCGAAGGGGGGCTTGCCTTTGCCGTACACTTCCGAGGAGGAAGCGAATACGACCTTCTTGCCGTATTTCGATGCCGCCTGCAGCACGTTCATCGTGCCTTGCAGGTTGTTCTCGATCATCTCCGCGGGGGCGCTCATCGTCGTCTTCACCCCTAATCGGGCGGCCAGATGGAATACATAGTCGTGCCCTGCGACCAGCTGTTCGACGAGCGCGCCGTCCGTCACGCTGCCCTTCACGTAACGAACGTTCGGAACGATCCCGTGCCCGATATGCGAATCCAGTACGGTCACTTCGTGGCCCTCGGCCAGCAACCGGCGAGCGACATGAGAGCCGATAAAGCCGGCTCCGCCCGTCACCAAACTTTTCGACGTCTTCGTCATGCCGTATCCCCCCCGGCCGTACGGCGCAGTACTCCGCGCGTATCGACGATGCGCTTCGCATGCTTTCGGACCATCGTCCAATCGATGTCGGAATGATCCGTTAAGATAACGACCGCGTCCGCGGATCGAAGGAGCTCCGGGGTCAGCTTTTTCGAAACGTATTTCTTTCCCCCCACTTTGACGTCGGATACGTGCGGATCGCAAAATTCCATCTGGTATCCGTCGCCCGCCAAGCGGGCGAACACGTCGACCGCCGACGACTCTCGAATGTCGTTCACGTCTTTCTTGTATGCCAGACCGATCGCGAGCACCTTGCCCTTGGATGCTCCGCAACCGGCAGAGCCGATGCTCCGCGCGACCCGTTCTGCGATACGGCGAGGCATCTCGGCGTTAATGCGGTGCGCGGCGCCGATCAGTCTGCTCATCTGTCCGAACTGCTTCGCTTTCCATTGGAAATACAGCGGGTCGACCGGGATGCAATGACCGCCGATGCCCGGACCCGGCCAATACGGCGTGAAGCCGAACGGTTTCGTCGAAGCCGCCTGCAGCGTCTCCCAAAAGTCGATGTCCATTCGCTCGCAGATGAGATCGATCTCGTTGACCAGCGAAATATTGACCAGTCGTTGAATGTTTTCGAACAGCTTGCACATCTCCGCTACCTTCGGATGGCTGACCGGCACCGTCCGGCGAAATAGGCGGCTGTATAAAAGGTTCACTCGTTCCAGGCACGCTTGCGTCAATCCGCTGACGACCTTCGGGATCGCCTCGATGGGGAAGGCATGGTTCCCGGGGTCGATCCGTTCCGGGGAATACCCTAAATAATAATCCGTCCCGACCTGCAAGCCGCTCTCGTTCAAGATCGGCAGGATGACTTCCTCCAGGGTGCCGGGGTACGTGGAGCTCTCGAACACGACCGTCTGTCCGGGCCGCAAATGCTTCGCGACATACATAGACGCCCGCTTTACGGCGGTAAGATCGGGATGACCTTGCCGATTCAGCGGCGTAGGCACGCTAACGATAATATATTCCGCCTCTCGAATCGCGTTCGAGGGTACGGCCGCCTCGAAGGTTCCGGATTGCGCCGCTTGTTTTACGGCGTCGTCGGGAACGTCCGGAATATAACTCTTTCCGGCGTGCAGCATCCGAATTTTTCGTTCGTCTTTATCGAAACCCTGTACGGGGAAACCTCTTCCATGAATATGAATGGCGAGCGGCAGCCCGACATAGCCGAGACCCACCACGGCCACCTTCCAAGGCAAACCTTCGTTCACCGCAAATCCCTCCCGAGTTGATCTAAGATGTCCCGATTTCGTCTTCCGTCGAAAAAGCCGCCCCGGCGATCCGTTCGCCGAAGCACGTAGTCGATCGCTTCGACATGATCCCCGACGATGCGCTCGAAAGCCGGTACAGTTCCGTTCCGAAGCGCATGCTCCGGCCGGATTCGATTCGGCGCGACCACGTCGACGTAATGGACGTTGCGTACGGCGAAGCCGTCCATGATCGCTTTCGCTTGCGCCAGCGGCGGGATCATGAGACTGCGAAAGCCGATCGCCTCGACGACCCTCCGATGCATCGCATGCGGAACGGCGGTCAGCGAGCCGTTGAGCAGCTCCGGTCTACGCAAGCAACAATTGAGAAAATATTTCGCCGCGCTGATGGGATCGAGCGGCATCCCCTCGCGGTAGCAAAGCACCGACAAGTCGTTGAGCGCTACGTCCAGTCCCGATTCTACGCGCTCGATATACTTTCGCAGGTCTTCGGAAGGTACGACGAAGTCTCCGTCGATAAACAGCAGTACGTCTCCCGTGCTGAAAGCCGCGCCCACGGCTCTGCCGACGTTATGGCCCAGCCGCTCGCGGAACACAAGCACGTTCGCGCCGACTAACATCGCCCTCGCGACCGTCTCGTCGTCCGCTCCGTTCGCCACGACGACGATCTCGTCGACGCCCGCGCGTCTGGCTTCCCGTACGACGGCTTGAATCGTGTCCCGCTCTTCGCCGACCGGAATAATGGCGCTTCGCTTCGCCTTCCGCGGCCGATCGGGCACGGAATAAGATTGGAGGAACTCGCGTTTGCGAGCTCCGTCCGTCAATCCCGCCCGGGGGCCGAATCGGCCGATCGCGTAATGAATGGCTTCCAGATGGTCGCCGAGGATGCGTTCGGTCGATTCGGGGAAGGGCGAATTCCCGTGTTTTCGGCTGTGCATCAACCGTGGCTTATTCGAGTAGACAACGTCTACGGCGCCTGCGTGGCAGATCGAGAGCCTGCGTTCGATCGCAATGGCTTGCGCTAACACAGGGGTGGCCAGATGGCGCCAACCGATCGTTCGCAGCGCCTTCCGGCTTAACGCATGCGGGATGGCGAGTAACGAGTTGCCCGACAAATCGATCCGCTGCAGCATGCGATTGAACACTTTCTTCGCCAGCGTCGTATAATGCGGTAAGCCGGTAGCGTTCAGCCATGACAAGTTGTTCAATGCGATGTCGCATCCGTTCTCGATGGCGGCGACGAACGGCTGCAGACGTTCGGCGGGGATCGGAATGTCGCCGTCCAAAAACAACAAGACGTCTCCGCGGGCGAAGTGCGCGCCGATGGCTCTCCCGATGTCGTTACCCAGCGCTTGCGGGTAATCCAATACCGTGCAGCCCATCTCCCGGCAAAGCTGAACGGTTCCGTCCGTCGAACCGTTCGCCACTACGATGATTTCGAGCGGAGACAGCTTCCGAACCTCTTTCAGGACGGCGACGATCGTGGACGCTTCGTTTTGCGCCGGAATGATGACGGAAAGCGACCGGCGGCTCATACAAAAAATCTGACGTAGGCGATCGTTTCCAAACGCACGGTTACGTCCTCAGCTCCGCCATAACCGGGATATTGGGCGACGCGCACCGTCGCGGTCGACTCGGTGACGGCGACGAGTACGCCGGAGATCGTTTCCGCGGACGTCACCACTTGGGCGCGTTCGTTCAGATGATCGCGCAGTTCGTTTTCAAACATAATGCATCTTCCTCTCCTTCTTTAATTTTACAAAGGCTGAATGGCCTCGACGTTGCGGAACGGTACGACCAGAATCGTGCTCGGCGTTTCACGGACGACCATATAGTCCGTACCGACCTCGATCAGCGTGCCGCTCACGGCGCCCGCCGACGTCTCGACCTGAACCGCTTCGTTCACCAATCCAAGAGCGATTTCCCGAAACGGTTCGTTGTTGGCGACGGCTCCTCGAATAAAATTCGCGAACCGGTCGGAATACAACTCCCGGCGAAGTTCGCTGCGGACGTTGCGGCGAATGTCCCGACGGGCCTTCCGCAAGTCCCGGCGAATTCGGCGTACGCCTCGGCGGATTTCCGAACGAATCGCTCGAACCGCCCGACGGCTCGAGCTCGAACCGGAACCTCCTCCCGCTTTTCGCACGTTGGCTTCGCCCTTTACGCTGCCGTTAAAGGTTACCTTCATGTTGCACGTTCTCCTTTCCGTGGGTGGTTTGGGTTTGAACGTCTTTGCTCGCGCGTTCGGCTTTCGACTCGCTCGCCTTCCGTTCTGGATTCACTGTATGTACCGGAGCGATTGCGGGTATAGGTGAACGTTGGAATTGACTGAAAATTGAGGAATGTGTCCTGATAAAAAAACGCCGGAACGCAAAAAAAGGCGTTGCCGCTATTGGCAACGCCTTGCGTCGATGTTTTTTATTCGGGCAACCGCTTGTCGTCTTTCTTCGAAGCCTCCGTCGCTTCGGCATGCTTAACGGCCTCGGCGGCGCCGCGCGGCGCCGCGTCGGACGCGTTCGCGCGGATGGCCTTCTCCGCTTCGAGTTTGTCGTCGTCGTCCTTAAGCAGCTCCTTCGTGCCTTCTTTGAATTCGCGCAGCGTGCGGCCGAAGGCGCGGCCGAGCTCCGGCAGCTTCTTCGGGCCGAACAGGATGAGCGCGAGCACGACGATCAGGATGATACCCGGCAAACCGATATTTTGCATGGCGGTATCGCCTCCTTAAGATTTGAGCAAGCCGCCGTAGCCCATCCGCACGATGTCGGCGCGTTCGATGCGCTCCCCGGCGCACACGCGGGGGAGGAGCGCGTCGAACGAGGTGTACGGCTCGTAGATGACGGCGCCCGGCAAGCCGAAGATCGGGGTGCCGCCCGGCAAATAGCCGAACAGCATCATCGAGCCGGGCAGCATCGGCGTCCCGTAGGACACGACGTCGGCGCCGGCCTGCTTGATCGCGCCCGGCGTTCGGTCGTCGGGATCGACGGACATGCCGCCGGTGACGAGAACGAGGTCGACGCCGGCTTTGAGGTAATGGTCAATATGCGCGACGATGCTTGCGGTGTCGTCCCGCGAGAAGCGCTGCTCGACGACCTCGGAGCCGAGCGCCGCCAGCTTGTCGCGGAGCACGGGGCCGAACTTGTCCTCGATTCGCCCGCTCGCCACCTCGCTCCCCGTCGTGACGACGCCGGCCTTCAGGCTGCGGAACGGCTTCACGGCGACGATCGGCGCGGCGTTCGTCCGGTACCGATGCTGCTGCGCGAGCGTCTCGAAGCGGGCTACGGTCGCCTCCTCGACGACGAGCGGGACGACCCGGGTCGCCGCCAGCGTCGAGCCCGGCCGCACGACGGTATTGTTTACGATCGTGCTGAACACGACGTGCTCGATCTCGTTCGCCATGTGGACGAACGTCTCGTCGATCTTCGCGAGGCCGAGCGCGGACGCCTTCAGCGCGACCTTCCCTTCGCTCGGCTCGGTGAGCTCGATATGGTCGCCCGCGGTCGCTCGCGCCATGCGCAGCGCGGCATCCTCCTCATGCACCCAGCCCTCGGGCACGTCCAAGATGTAGATGTGCTCTTTGCCGATGTCGAGCAGCAGCGGGATGTCGCTTTCTTCGATGACGTGCCCTTTGGCGAAGGCGCGGCCTTTGAACTCGCCCGGCACGATGCGCGTCAGGTCGTGGCCGAGGCGCAAGCCGACGGCGTCCTGCACGCGGACCTCCTTCAAGATACGGTCGGGCTTCATTCCTCCGGCTCGCCCCCCTTCCCGGACAACGCCTGCATCGCCGCCTCGAGATCCGGCATGATCGACAGCATCGCGGTGCTCACGCCTTTCGGCTTGCTCGGCAAGTTAACGATCAGGGTGCGCCCCCGGCGCCCCGCCGTCCCGCGAAACAGCGCGGAGCGGATGTTCCGAGACGCGAGGTGCGCGCGGATGAGCTCTCCGAAGCCCGGGATCTCCGCCTCGACAACCTGCTTTGTCGCCTCCGGCGTCACGTCGCGCGCTTGCAGCCCCGATCCGCCCGTCGTCAAGATGAGGTCCGCCTGGTGGTAATCCGACATCTCGATCAGCGCCGCCATCACCTCGTCGGTCTCGTCGGGGACGACGCGATCCTCGACGATCTCCCCTTGCAACTCTTCCTCCACGAGCTCCCGAATGACCAGCGCGCTCGTCGACTCCCGCTCCCCCCGAGCGCCCCGATCGCTGGCGGTCAGTATCGCCACTTTCCATCGCATGGTTTCTCTCCCCTTCGTATTTACGCGTTCCGGTAGAAATCCCCGCTTTTGCCTCCCGTCTTCCGTTCGAGCCGCGTCGGCCCGATCGTCATCGCCTTGTCCATCGCTTTACACATGTCGTAGACGGTAAGCGCGGCGATCGACGCCGCCGTCAGCGCCTCCATCTCGACGCCCGTGCCGCCGGTCGTCCGGACCGTCGCTTCGATCCGCAGCGTCTCGACGCCGTCGTCCTCGAATGCGATGTCCACGCCCGTAATCCGAATCGGATGGCACATCGGAATGACGTCCGGCGTCCGCTTCGCGGCCATAATGCCCGCGACCTGCGCCACCGCGAGCACATCGCCCTTCGCGGCGGTGCCGGCTTTAATCGCTTGCAGCGTCTCCGGCCGCATGACGACCGCGCTCGTCGCCGTCGCCGTCCGTACCGTCTCCGCTTTGTCCGAAATATCGACCATCCGGGCCCGGCCCTGTTCGTTCATATGCGTAAATTCCATTCCCGCGTCCCCCCGTCCTGCAGTCTACGATCCCTTCCTCGGTAATCAGGAAGCGGACCTTCGCGTCGTGCGGCTCGGTCGGCACGACGTCCACCACTTGCGCCGCGTAAGCGGGCGCGGCGACCACGATCGCGCCGGACGCGACGTCGGCGCGATGGTGAGCGAGGAGGCGGTCGTAGTAGCCTCCTCCATAGCCGAGCCGCCCGCCCGCGGCGTCGAAGGCGAGCCCGGGGACGAGCAGCAGCGTCCCCGGAGCAAGCGGGGCAGTCGGCGCGTCCGGCCCCGGCTC
The DNA here is from genome assembly GCF_035645235.1 of Paenibacillus sp. Lineage (GTDB taxonomy): Bacteria > Bacillota > Bacilli > Paenibacillales > YIM-B00363 > Paenibacillus_AE. Next base: position 4,079 of record NZ_DASQMZ010000184.1, on the reverse strand, counting down.
CCGAATGCCGTACGCCCCCGGCACCAAGCATTGCTCCCCTGCGATCTCCCGCAGGGTCATCTCGCCGGCGGCGGCGTCCACGCGCGGCGCCGCCACCGGAATGCCGCGCGCCCAGCACCAGCGAGCGAGCTCCATCGCGTCCGCCTCCGAGCGGAACGCCGCATAGACGGCGAGCCGCAGCGGCCGCTCGCCGTCCGCGCCGGCGCCCCAGGCGAAGGCGCCGCGCGCCCATGCGTCGATCGCGTGCGCCGCGATTCGAAGCGACAAGTCCGCTCGGACCTCCTGCGGAATCGCGTCCCGCGCCGCCGTCATGCGCCGGCGCAGCGCTTGTTTCCGTTCGCTGATCATCGTGCCGCGGCCTCCCCCGTGATGCGCGTCGTCCATAACTTTCTATATATTGTACCATACATGGGGACAGGGGCTGCAATGGAGCCCGAGGCGCAGGCCGAACGAAACGCCCGCCGAGGCGCGCGGCTTGCCGGCCCTCGCGGCTGCGCGGCCCGAACGACTAGCGCCGCCGCGGCGATTCCGATACACTGAAAGTAGCGATTTTTGGGGAACGCGGAGGGACTTATCATGTTATTGCAAGCGTCCGGGATCGGAAAGCAGTATGGCGCGACCGTCGTGCTGTCGAATATTCATCTACAAGTGGGGGAACGCGAGCGGATCGGACTCGTCGGCGCCAACGGCGCGGGCAAGTCGACGTTGCTCCGCATCTTGGCGGGGGAGACGTCGCACGACGGCGGGCAGCTGTTTTTCGCGAAGGGCACGACGCTCGGTTACCTCGCCCAAGACAGCGGGCTCAGCTCCGATCGGAGCATCGCGAACGAGATGCGGGCGGTGTTCTCCGAACTGCTCTCCATGGAGCAGGAATTGCGAGAGCTCGAGGCCCGCATGGCCGACCCCGGTCTTGCGGCGGACGCGGCCGCGTACGAGCACGTGTTGGCGCGATACGCTTCGCTGTCGGAGACGTTCCGCGAGCGGGACGGCTACGCGATAGAGGCGACGATTCGCGGCGTCCTGCACGGCATGGGCTTCGGGGACATGTCGCCGGATACGATCGTCTCCACGCTGAGCGGCGGCCAGAAGACGCGCCTCGCCCTCGCCCGGCTGCTGTTGCAAAAGCCCGACCTGCTCATGCTCGACGAGCCGACGAATTACCTGGACATCGAGACGCTAACCTGGCTCGAGTCGTACTTGCGCGGCTACCCGGGAGCGGTGCTCGTCGTATCGCACGACCGCTACTTCCTCGACGCGCTCGTCGACGTCATATACGAAATCGAGCGAACCTCGTCGAAGCGCTACGCAGGCAACTACTCCCGGTTCGTGGAGCAGAAGGCGGCCGATTACGAACGCAACTTAAAATTGTACGAGAAACAACAGGACGAGATCGCCCGCATGGAGGATTTCATTCGCCGCAACATCGTTCGGGCGACGACGACGAAGCGGGCGCAAAGCCGGCGCAAAATGCTCGAGCGCATGGACCGGATCGACCGGCCCTCCGGCGACTTGAAGAAAGCCTCGTTCAGCTTCGAGGTCGACCGGATCTCCGGCAAGGAAGTGCTGGAGGTTCGAAACCTCGCCATGTCTTACGACGGCGGAAAGACGTATTTGTTTCGGGACGTCGGGTTCGAGCTGCGCCGCGGCGACGCCGTCGCCCTGATCGGTCCGAACGGCATCGGCAAATCGACGCTGCTGAAAGCGTTGGTCGGCGAGATGACGCCCGCGGCCGGCGCCATTCATTGGGGGACGAACGTAACCATCGGCTACTACGACCAAGAACAAACCGGTCTTACGCCGAGCAACACCGTACTCGAGGAGGTGTGGAACGAGTACCCGCACCTGGAGGAAGTTCGTATCCGCACCGTGCTGGGGAACTTCCTCTTCAGCGGGGAAGACGTCACAAAGAAAATTCACTCGCTCAGCGGCGGCGAGAAGGCGCGTGTGTCCTTGGCCAAGCTCATGCTCAAGAACGCCAACCTGCTCATATTGGACGAGCCGACCAACCATCTCGATTTAACGAGCAAAGAAGTGTTGGAATCCGCCCTGCTCGACTATGAGGGAACCCTGCTGTTTATTTCGCATGACCGCTACTTCTTAAACCGGATGGCGGAGCAAATCGTCGAGCTGCATCCGAACGGCGTTCGACATTTCCTGGGAAATTACGACGATTTTCTCGAAAAACAGGCCGAAAACGCGGAGCTTTCGGCAGCGAAGGCCGCTTCGGGATCGAAAGCGGTCGAATCCGCCGCCGCTTCGGGCGCCCCCGCCTCCAATTACGAGGCGGATAAGCAATCGAAGCGCGAGGAACGCAGCCGCCAGCGCCGTCTCGAGCAGCTGGAGGGGGAGATCGCCTCCGCGGAACAAGAGCTCGCCGCCTTCGAGGAGCGGCTCACCGACCCGGAAGTTTACAACGATTATGTCGCCATACAGGAGCTCCAGACATCTATCGATTGTCGAAAAGCGGAATTGACCGCCAAATATGAGGAATGGGAAGCTTTGCTGCAATAGGGCTCCCCTCGCACAGCTTATCCACAATTTTGGGGTAAGTGGTTGTGGATAATGTGAATAAATAATCATTTATGGCGTTAAATTCACGTTTTTTTATGTGGATATCCTTGTCCGGCCTGCCCTGTCCGACCTATCGGAAGCGGACGCTCGCCACGCTGGAAAGCACCACGGGTTCGAGCCGTCCTCGAACCCGTTGATGCACTTCGACGATCGCCACGACGGAAGGACCGTAGACGGTCACGTCGATCGTCCGCCGCGTCTCCGTATCGGTTCCCTCGTCGACGACGACCGTCCGCGCGACGGTCGCGGGATACGTTCCGGCCGACACGAATTCCAGCATGTGCACGACAGGCGCTTGTTCGAGCCGACCGCCCGCGACCGGTTCGCCCTCGGCGTCCAGACCGAAATTCAATCGAAGGAAACGGCGGAATTCGTCCCGCCCGGCCGATTCGTCCCAGCTCAATCGGCCGTACATCGCCTCGTCGAGGTTCACATGCGTCGCGGCCGCGTGCGTCGCGCGGTCGAGCGCGAGCTTTGATTTTGTTTTATTAGCGGATTGCAGCATCCAATCGATCGATGTCGTCAGGAGCAATACGGCGAACACGGCGCCCAGCAGGGCGAGCAGCAGCACATGCGCCCCTCCGCGTTCGTCCGCTCGAACCCGCGCCCTACTCATACGCTTCGCTCTTCCCATGCAGGACGACGCGGTACATTCCTTCTTCTTCCGCAGCTCCGCCACCCACCAAAGCTAGGAGCCGGCCGACGCCCGGCGCCGGATACGTCACGACGACCGTAATCGCGGCATTCGGCTCGTCCCTCAGCACCTTTACCGCCGTACTGCCCGCGAAGGACGGATACGTGATCCCGCCCCTCGTCACCGGCTCGAGCCCCAGCGCGGCCAGTCTTTCGGTCGCTGCGGCGATGACGGCCGGACTCACGTACCCGATCGACTCGGCCTCCTTCAACGCGTGATTCGCGACGACGTTCAGATGCGTGCCTTTCATCATAAACACAAAGAACGGCACCCCCGCGAAGCATAGGAACAATAATAAGGGACAAACAAACAACGTAACGATCAGCGTGTCCGCGCCGCCTTGCTCGTTTCGGATCATGCGCGCGCCCTAATCCGACACGTAGTCGAAGCTGCGCACCGACTGCAGCACCGAATCATGTCCGTTGCGAACGGCGTCGGTGACGCCCGCGCCGCCTTGAAACACGTATAAAGCAAGGCCGAACACTAGCACCAGCATCGCAAGAGAAACCAACAGCTTTGCCATCGTTCGCCGGTTAAGGAGTCGTCGACGTGACGGCGCCGCTCGTGCTGTTCACCCCGAGATTGGCGTTCGACAGCGATGCGCCGATGTCGCCTCCGCGGTCGACCACCTGGGTCGCGACGCCGTCGCCGACGACAATGACCGCCCCCAACAATAGCACGCATAATGCCAAAGCTACTCCGATTTTACTCATGTCAAATTCCTCCTTCAGTTTCGATTCATCACGGATTTCGTCGGCTCGGGCTTACCGAGCTTGCCCGGCCTATCATGCTTACATGCCCGCATGCCATGCAT
>NZ_DASQMZ010000183.1:0-22639 GCF_035645235.1 Paenibacillus sp. | reverse complement strand
TATCGGCTGCCGCCCCCCGCGGACGGCGCGCGCGCCGCGAGGCGCTCCGCGGAACGCGGCGACGCGCCTTCGCCCGACGCGTCGGCGCATCCCGCGACGCGCTATGTTTTGTTCTGGATGAATCCCGCCATCCAGAACGAGTCGACGTATTGGGCCCGCGTGCTGACGGGCGCGACTGCGGCGTGCCGCGAACGGGGCTGGGAGCATGCCGTCGTCGCGCCCAGGCTGGACGGGGGCCAGCCCTTCCCCGCCTACATGGACCGGGAGGCCTGCGTCGGCCACGTCGCGGTCGGCGGTCTGCCGGGGCCGACGATCGCCGCGCTGCAAGCGATGGGGGAGCCGCTTGTCCTGCTCGACCACGAGGAGCCGCTCGCCCGCGCCGACGCGGTGCTGAACGCCAACGCCGACGCCGCCGTCCTGGTTACGAACCACCTGCTGCGCGCCGGACGGCGCTCGTTCGTCTTCGTCGGCAACGACGGCTTCGCCGCCAGCTTCCGGGAGCGTTGGAACGGCTGCCGTCAGGCGATCGAATCGTTCGGCGAGCGCGGCGAGACGCGGCTGCGGAAGTGGTCGTGCCCGTACCCGGAGCGCCGTTGGGCGGACGAAATTCGCGCGAGGCTTCTCGCGGGCGGAGACGCCGATCGGCCGGACGCCTACGTCTGCGCGAACGACATGATCGCCCTCGAACTGCTGGACGTGCTGCATCGGCTCGGCCGCCGGCTGCCGGACGACTGCGCCGTCGTCGGCTTCGACAATATCGACGACGCGGCGCGCGCCGACCCGCCGCTCACGACCGTCGAGCTCGCCAAGGAGGAGCTCGGCCGCCGCGCCGTCGAACAGCTCGCCGCCCGGCTCGACCGCCTCGGCGAACGCCCGGAGAAGGTGCTGCTCGCCCCGCGCCTCGTCGTCCGCGCGTCCGGATGAACGCCGCAAACGAAAAGGACTCGCCTGACGACGAGTCCCTCGATTCGATTCGCCCGTCATCGGCCGTACACCCGGAAATGCTCAAATTTTCCGCTTACCTCGCCGGTATGCTCAAATTTTGCGCTTACCTCGCCGTTATGCTCAAAATTTGCACTTTTCCCCAGCCACACACCGCCGCTCGCCCTCGATCGCACACTCCCCGACCCTCCCGCCGTCCGCCGCACACCGCGAAATGCTCAAATTTTGCGCTTACCTCGCCGGTATGATCAAAATTTGCACTTTTCCCCCGTTACCCACCGCCGCTCGCCGGCTGCGCACACTCCCCGACCCGCCCGCCGTCCGCCGCACGCCGCGAAATGCTCAAATTTTGCGCTTATCTCGCCGTTATGCTCAAAATTTGCACTTTTCCCCAGCCACACACCGCCGCTCGCCCCCGATCGCACACTCCCCGACCCGCCCTTAAAACAAAAAAACCGCCGGGCGGCAAACTTGCCCCGACGGTTCGAACGCAAAAAATTACATCGCGTCCACGATCTCTTTAATTTTCTCGAGCGGCACCTTCGGTACGCGGTCGTAAGTGAGCAACCCGTTGATCTCCTGCTCGACGTCGGTCAGCTGCGTGTAGCAATAGCCCTGCACGACGCCGGAGCGGCGCAGCGGCTGGATGACCGCGCGCAGCCGCGCGAGGAAGTCTTCGTCGTCGCTCGCGCCGGAATAGCCCCAGCCCTCCCACTCGCTCTTCTTATAGGCGATGCCGCCGAATTCGGTGACGAGAATCGGCTGCCCTTCGTACGCATGGCCGCCGACCGTGAGGCGCCGGTTCGCCGGCATCGCGTTCACCGCACTCTCGACGGTGCTGTAGCGCCGCTCGAGCACTTCCTGCCTCCACTCGTAGTCGTGGATGGCGAACAAGTCCGTCTTCACCATCTCCCACCCGTCGTTCGAGACGACCGGCCGCGTCGCGTCGAGCGACTTCGTCAGATGGTACATCGCGAGCGTATGCTGCTGCTGCCGCGCGTCGATCTGGATGTTCGGCACGCCCCAGCTCTCGTTGATCGGCACCCAAGCGACGATGCACGGATGGTTGTAGTCGCGCTCGACCGCCTCCTGCCACTCCGCCGTGATCCGCTTCGAGTACTCCTCCGAGAAGTCGCACGCGTTCGCCATCTCGCCCCACACGATGAGCCCGAGCTTGTCGCACCAATACAAATACCGCGGGTCTTCCACCTTCTGGTGCTTGCGCGCGCCGTTCAGGCCCATCGCCTTCGTCAGCTCGACGTCGCGCCGAATCGCCTCGTCGCTCGGCGGCGTCAAGTTGCCGTCCGGGAAGTAGCCTTGGTCGAGCACGAGCTTGAGGAAATACGGACGATTATTCAAACAGAAGCGCCCGTCCTCGATCGACACCTTCCGCATGCCGAAATAGCTTGTCGCCTTGTCGATCGGGACGCCGTCCTCGAGCAGCTCGAACTCAATGTCGTACAAGTTCGGCTTCCGAGGAGACCAAAATCGATCCATCCCGTGGTCGTTGAGACCATGCAGCTTGATGCGGCGGCTCTCCTCGGCATGCGCGACGCGGGCGACGTCTTCGGCGACGAATTCGCCTTCGAACGTAATTCGCGCGCGCAGCGTCAAGTCGCGGCCCTCGATCGGCCCCTTCACGAAGGCGCGAATGCCGATCTCGTTCTTATCGATGTCCGGCTCGTACATGACCTTCGACACATACGTCTCGGACACCGCCTCCGCCCACACCGTCTGCCAGATGCCGGTCGTCCGCGTGTACCAGATGCCGCGGGATTTCTCTTCCCAGAACTGCTTGCCGCGCGGCTGGAAGACGTCCTTCCCGCGGTCCTCGGCCCGCACGACGATCACGTTGTCGCCGCCGTCCGAGAGCGCCTCCGTCACGTCCGCGGAGAACGGCGTATGTCCGCCGATATGGGTCGCGACGAGCTCGCCGTTCACCCAAACGCTCGCCTCGTAATCGACCGCGCCGAAGTGCAGCAGCACCCGCTTCCCGGCGAACGACGCCGGCGTCTTCCACGTCCTGCGGTACCAGACGACGTCATGGAACCCGGTCTCCCCGATGCCGCTAAGTTTGCTTTCAAAAGCGAACGGCACCTGGATGCGCCGATCCAGCGCCGTCTCCCCCTTATGCCACTTGCTCGACAACCCGATGCGCGCGTCGTCGTACGCGAATTCCCAGGTTCCGTTCAAATTTTCCCATGCGTCCCGCACGAATTGCGGTCTCGGATACTCCGGCCTTGGCAACGACATGCCTGTAACAGCTCCCTCTCTTAAGTAACGAATTGGTTAACGTAACAACGACCAGGTTACGCTGATACCCCCATTGTAAAACGCCCCCGCCGACTCGTCAACATCTTAGTTGATACATTAACCTACAGGTTATATAATGGAAGAACAACACACCCGGAAGAGGTTTGCCTATGAAGCTGCAAGCGGAACGCAGGAACGTCGAGATCTTCGAATGCTTCGCCTCCGAGACGCGGCTCCACCTGATCGAGCTGCTGAACGAACGCCCCATGAACATCAAAGAACTAGCCGAAGCGGTCGGGCTGTCGAGCGCGATCGTGACGAAGCATATTCGGAAAATGGAGGACGCCGGCCTCCTCGTCTCCGAGGCGATCGCCGGAAAGCGCGGCATGCAGAAGCTGTGCCGCCTCGCCGTCGACGAGCTGGCCGTCCGGCTGACGCGCGAGACGGCGGCGCCGCAATCCGCCGCCGTCCCCGCCGCCGCGAATCGATACGAAGTGTCGATCCCCGTCGGGCAATACGCGAGCTGCGCGGTGAAGCCGACGTGCGGCCTCGCCTCGGAGACGTCCATCCTAGGCATGGTCGACGACCCGAGGTATTTCACCGATCCGGAGCATGTGAAGGCGAGCCACCTATGGTTCGGCAGCGGCTACGTGGAGTACCGCATTCCGAACTATTTGCTTCGCGGCCAAGCGCCGCTCAGCCTCGAAATCTCCTTGGAAATTTGCTCCGAGGCGCCGGGCTACAACGAAAATTGGCCGTCCGACATTAGCTTTTACATCAACGATGTGCTGCTCGGCACCTGGACATGCCCCGGCGACTTCGGCTCGACCCGAGGCGTGTTCACGCCCGAATGGTGGAGCAACAACTCGCAATACGGCCTGCTGAAGACGCTGTCCGTCAGCGCGGCCGGCGCGTACATCGACGGCGTTCGGCTGTCGGACGTCGACCTCGGCGCGATCGGGCTGTCCGGCGGCCAAGCGATCTCGTTCCGCATCGCCGCGCACGAGACGGCGCGGCATTGCGGCGGCGTCACGCTGTTCGGCCGCGGCTTCGGCAACTATGACCAAGATATCCGCGTATCGTTGACGTACGCGTAAGGTCCGCATCCGGCGCGGTTCGTTCCTTACGCAGCGCGCGAAGACGCGAACGCCCCCGCCGGCCAGAGCCGACGGGGGCGCATACGCATATTACGGAAAGCTTTCCAGCGGCACGACCCATACATTCACCTTGCTGCCGTCGTTCGCGCTGTATTCGAACAGCTCCGCCGTCAGCGTGCCGTTAACCGGCAGCCGCGAGGCGGGCAGCTCGATCTTCAGCTCGAAGGCCGCCCATGCCGGGGCGCCCGCGCTCACCATGTAGGGCTCCTCCAGCAAATAATCATGCCCGTCGGACACCGCGTACATCATCATCGCCTCGAAGACGCGAGCCTCCCCCGTGATCGTGTAGCTGCCTCCCGACCCGCGAACCGCGACGTTCCGGAACGCGTTGTTCCCCTGCGGCGCCTCCGCGCCGACGATGTCGACCCGTCGCGGCGACTCGCTCCAATGTACCTCCGCGCCGAGCAGCTCCCCGACCGCGCGCAGCGGCACGTACGTCCGGCCGTCGACGTTCAGCACCGGCGCTTCGCCGCTGTCGTATGCCCCGCCGTTCACGTACACCGGGTAGCCGACCGCCGTCGCCGCGAACGTCTTCACCGTCGCCGCCGCCGCGGGCCACGCCGCCGTCAACGCCGCTCCGACCAACAGGCCGGCCGCAAATCCGCGATAATTTCGCATACCCCTCTCCCCCTTCTCTCTATTGTAATCCGGATCCGGCGGCGCGATGACTCGAAAGCAACGCGGCTTGAGCGCTCGTTTCCAATTCCTCCAACGCCCGCTCTACGGAAAGTCGCCGCGCGATGACCTCCTCGGCCAACCGGTTGCCGTCGACAAACATCGCCATATAGAACGCAGACGGCAACGCGGCGGCATCGGACGTCGAGGCTTCGACGTCCGGTCCGAGCCGATAGAACGGCTCCAAGTCCAGGTCGCTGTACAACCGCTTCGCCGCCGCCCGTTCCACGGGAATTCCTGCGCCGACCGTCTCGCCCCCGCCGAGTCGGCGGACGACCTCCCAAGCGACCTCCTGTCTGGCGCCGCGTTGGTTCACGGAGAGGTACGAATGAAGCCGGAGGCTTGGGCTGACGTCGGGGCGCGAAGCGTCGATCGGCTCCGTCACGACACCCCACGGGACGGACAAACCGGACAGCCGCCTTGCCGTCGTTTCGTCCCCCAGCAGCATCCCGATCCGGCCTTCCGCGAAAGCCAAGAACGGATCCCCCCCGCCGCTTCCGTCCGATGAAGAACGGTATATGCCCCCGTTCCGATACGCGTCGGCGACCAGTTCCCAAGCCGCCCGCCAAACCGGCGTCCGCAGCGACGGCGCGCCGTCGGAGTCGACGAACGTGCCGCCGGAGCGCCCGGCGACGTCGACGATCACGGCGAAGGGCTGGTCCGAGGATTCATGATACAGACCAAAGCGAATATCGGCTCCTTCCCCGTCGCCGCCCGAAGCGATTCGAGCGGCAAGACCGAGCGCTTCCTCCCACGTCATCCCGTCGACGGGGAGCGGGACGCCCGCCTCCTCGAACAGGCCTTGATGATAGAAGAGAACTCTTGCCGTAAAGGAAGGGGCCAACGCATATTGCAAGCCGTCGTCCCCGCGCAGCGCCTCTTCAAGCCTCGGGGAGACGAGGTCGGGCGCATCGTCGCTTTCCTGCATCCATAAATCCAACGGCTTCAGCCAATTGTTCCGCAGCAACGAGCGGAAGGAGGAAGCGTGTCTGGCGATAACGACGTCCGGGACGTATTCGGCCATGAACGCGTTATCGATCGCTTCCTTCTTCGTCTCGCCGCCGGAGCGCTTCTCGCTCGCGAACGCTTCGTACGGGAGCAGAACCACCTCCAGCTCCGGGAACGAAGCGGCGACGTACGGCAGCATCTCCGCTCGGAAGCGGTCTTCCTCTTCGTCGAATACCTTCAGCGTTCCCGTCGGCTCCGGCATCCGCTGCGCAGCGCCTTCGCAGCCCGCCAACGTCAAGAAGGCTAGCGCAAGCGCCGCCGCCCCCCTCACGGCGCCCCTCCTTCGGCCGGCAACGAGCGCCACGCGGCCGTCGCTTCCTCGGCCAACCGCGATAGCGCTTCTTCGACGGTCAGCCGCCCCTCCAGCGTATCCGCGAAACGCTCGTCGGCGAGCTCCAGAAACCGCCCGAGCGCGGCGTCCGGCACGTCGCGCCGAATCAATTGCTTATACGCCCCGTGCGCCGATGGCGCCGGCTCGTAGAAAGGCGCGTACGCCGGGTCGGCGGCGGACGCCGCGTTCGTCCTCGCCGTCAAGGTGCCGAACGCCGATATGCGTTCCCCGATCGCGCGCTTCGTCAGAAACGCGATGAGCCGCCACGCCTCTTCGACTTGTCCGGACGTATGGAAGATGGCGTACGGGTGGCCCGGCTGCATCGACACGCCCTCCGCCAGCGCCGGATCGACCGGCTCGGAGACGACGCCCCATTCGAAAGGAACGTCCCGTTCCGCCAAGATATCCGCAAAGGCGGCGTCCTGCAGCGTCATCGCGGCCCGCCCTTCCAGGAACGGTCCGTACTGCTCCTCCGGCCCGAACGGCATCGGATCGCCGAGCGCGTTCAACTCTCTTTCCCCCGCGAGCTCGAGGACGGTCCCCGAGGCGTACCCTTCCAGCACCTTCGACCACACTGCCGCCCAGGCATCCGTATCGACGAGGAACGAACGGTTCTCGCCGTCGGCGTACTCGAGTCCGGCGGCCAAGCCGATCGTTTCGATCAACCGCCAAGGCCGGAGCGTGTCGTACTTCCCGACGAAGTACCCGGCCACCCCGCCCTCCCCTTCGCCGGCGGGAAACGAAGCGGCGAGCTCCAATACCGCGTCCCAGGACAGGCCCGCCTGCGGCATCGTTACGCCATACGACTCGAACAGCGTCTTGTTGTAATACAATGCTTGATTATAAAATCCCTGAGACACGCCGAACAATTCCCCGTCTCCGGACGCGCGCAGCAACGAAAGCACATGGGGGGAATACGTCGACGCTTCGAATTCCGGACGCGCGACGAACGACTCCAACGAGCGCAGCTTTCCTGCTTCCGCCAACCGAACGAACTCCCGGGCCGGCACCATCAGCACGTCCGGTTGCGCCGCTTCCGCCGCTTGGAGATAATTCGCATAATACGCATCGTCGAATCCGAAGCCGGCCGTTTCATCGTAAGGCGGAACGCGCACGAGCTTGACGTGCGGATGCTGCGCCATATAATCCGCCGCATACTCGTTGAAATTTCCGTCCCAGCTCCAAACCTTCAGCGTCACATCCTCCGGCGGCGCCTCCGCGCTCGCGCACCCGGCCGTAAGTACGGCCGCCGCCGACAGCGCCGCCGCAAGTCTCGTCCAAATCCCTCTTCCCATATCGCCGTTCCCCTTTCGGTTGTTGTCCCGAACCCTCGCCGCTTTTCCCTATTTTCGAACGGGTCGCGCGAGGAAACAACCGGGGGGAGTAAAGGAAACCACATGGGAAATATCACCTTTCCTGGAATAAAAACAAAAGTCGCGACCGATTTCTCGGACGCGACCCACTAATCATGTTTTGTGTTATTCGATCGAGCCGCATTCGATGTCCCGAACGAGCCGCTTCAGCGCGCCGGCATCCTCCAAAAGCTGCCCCGGCGCGTCGTCCCGCACGAATTCGAGCATCGCATGGCGCTCGCCCGGCAGCTCGCGCACCGCACGCAAATACCGCTCCCATTCCTCCGCGCCCTCGGCGAACGGCCGGCGCTCCCCGTCGACCCAATAATAGGCGTGCACGTACTCGAGCCAAGGCGACACGCGCGTCAGCTCGTCCAGCCGCTCCGCGGCCGACAATCCGATCGCCGGCTGCCACAGCGTCCGCAAATTCGCGGAATCCGCCTCCCGAAGCAGCCGAATCGCGGAGTCGCACGTATCCGTGAGCGTGTTCGCATGATACTCCAGGCAGACGACGATGCCTTCCGCCTTCGCCGTCTCGGCGACGCGGCGCGCTTCGGCCGTCACCCGCTCCCGCCAGGCGTCGTCGGCTTCCGCCGAGGCGCGATTGCCCGCCCAGACGCGTATCGCCGGGGCGCCGAGCGCGACGGCCGACGCCAAGACGTCCTCGAAACCGAACGGCTGGCCCTCAACCCCGAGGCGATAATACGAGCCGTATCCGCGCACCGTAAGGCCCGCTTCCCGCGTAAGCCGCGCGGCCTCGGCGGCCGCGGCGCGATCTCCGTGCGGCGCATGCACGTCCCCGCCCCACTCGATCGCGTCCAGCCCCGCTTCCGCGGCGAGGCGAACGACCTCCGCCGGGGGCAACGAGCGGAACGTAATCGATAACAGCCCCGTTCGTAACACGCCCATTTCGCGATCCCTCCTGATCCCAATCCCGATCCTGACCCCGATCCTGATCCCGATCCCGATGTTTGCTTGCGCCGGACAACGCGTCCCGGCAAGCTTACTTAAACCAGCCCTTATCCTTAAATCGCTTAATCGCCTCGATCCGGTTGCCGACGTCCAGCTTGTCGAGGATGACGGAAACATAATTGCGCACCGTTCCCGTCGTAATAAACAGCTGGCTCGCGATTTCCTTCGTGTTTTTCCCGTCGGCCATCAGCTCGAGCACCTCGGTCTCCCGCTCCGTGAGCGGATTGCTTTCGGCGTATACGTCGTCCACGAGATCCGGCGCATAGATGCGGCGGCCCGCGGCGACGCTGCGGATCGACGCCGCCAGCTCCTCGCTCGGGCTGTCCTTCAGCAAATACCCGCCGACGCCCGCCTTCAGCGCCCGCTCGAAATAACCCGCGCGCGCGAACGTCGTCAAGATGACGACCTTGCAGTCGGCGCCCCTCAGCTCCTCGGCCGCCTCCAGCCCGCTCTTCTTCGGCATTTCGATGTCCATGACGCAGACGTCCGGTCGGAGCGACCGCACGAGCCGAACCGCTTCCTCGCCGTCGCCCGCCCGGCCGACGACCTCCATGTCGGGCTCGAGATCGAGCAGCGCGGCTAACGCGCCCAGCATCATCCGTTGATCCTCCGCGATTACGATGCGAATCATGTCGCTCCCCCCTCTTCTTGCGTCGGCCGAATCCCCTGTGGGGTTTTCGGGGCGCGGATGACGACCGTCGCGCCGTCCTCCGAGTACAGCCCGAGGCTGCCGTTTACGAATTCGAGCCGCTCCCGCATGCCGCGCAGCCCGTTGCCGGTCTTGTTTCGCTTCGACAACCCGACGCCATTATCCTTCACGACGACCGTGACGTCTTCGTCCGACGGCGTAATGCGGATCGTGCAGACGGTCGCCCCGCTGTGCCGGACGACGTTCGTCACGGCTTCCTTAAGGCACATGCTCAGTACGTTTTCGTTCAGCAGCGTCATATCGTGCAGAACGGCGTCGCCCTCGAGGACCAGCTCGATGCCGGCGGCCTTCAAAATTTGCTTCACCCGATACAATTCGTCCTCGAGCCGCGCCCCCCGCATCGCCGTCACCATCTCGCGCACCTCGTTCAGCGCGCCGCGCGCCGTCTGCCGAATATCGTTCAGCTCCGCGCGAGCCGCCTCCGGGTCGCGCTCGATCAGCTTGCCGGCCAAATCCGTCTTCAGTCCGATGAGCGACAGCCGTTGGCCGAGCGTATCGTGCAAATCCCGGGCGATGCGCTGCCGTTCCTCGAGCTTGACGAGCTCGGAGATGCGCTTGTTCGCATCCTCCAGCTGTCCTTGCAGCTGATCTTGCTTATTTTTGTTGTACGTGCCGATCGGCAGCAGCACGACGCCGATCAAGCAGACGAGCACGAGCGGAAGCTGGGATAAAAACAACGGGTCGCGCGTGACGAAGCCGACATTGACGACGGCGATCGTGCCGACGAGGTGAATGGCGTACAACGTAAAGAAGGCGGCGCGATGCCGAATGTGGCCGATGAAGAACGCGAGGAAGAGCGAGAAGTAGACGTAGCCGAACAGCACGGTCATGGCGATGGAGATCAGGATTTGCACGCTCGTCCAGAAGAAGACGAGCCGATTCTTTTTCGAAATATACGACAACACGTAGCATGCGAAAAACAGCAAAATCATGCCGATGCCGAGCGCGATCTCGTACGGAGACGAAGAGCGGAAAATAAAATAAAAGGGGAGGATGTAGAAGACGACCCATACGTACGGACTCAGTCCCGTGTTCTTGTGGAAAAACTGACTCCATTTCGACATGGCGGCCATCTCCCGCACCTCCCCTTCGATCCGAGGCGAGCGTTACTTTCGCCCGTAGCTCGGTCCCCCGACCCTCGCCGCGGCCTTCCGCTCGACGCGCGCTTCCTTGAAGGTGACGAACGTTCTGCGGTCTTCGTCCCAAAGCCGGAACCTCAGCGATTTCAAGCTGTCCGCAATGCCGATCGTCGTCGCCTGCTGCAGCGGCGGCGTCGATTCATGCGCTTGCTCCAGGTAATAATTCGGCACCTTCGGGCTCAGATGATGCACATGGTGGAACCCGATGTTGCCCGTAATCCATTGCAGCGGCTTTGGAAGCTTGTAATACGAGCTGCCTTCGACCGCGGCCTTCACGTAGCTCCATTCGTCCTCATGCTCGAAGTACGAATCCTCGAACTGATGCTGCACGTAAAACAGCCAGACGCCGACTAACCCGGACGCGAGGAAGATCGGCCCCTGCACGAGCAGGAACGCCTGCCAGCCGACCGCCCAAATGAGCAGCGCATACAGCGCCGCGATGCCCGCATTCGTCAAATACGTGTTTAAGCGCTCCTTCCGGCGCGCCCCCCGCCGATTGAAGCGGTATTCGATCAAGAACGTGACCGTCGGGCCGATGCCGAACAGCGTGATCGGATGCCGGTAAATGCGATACGCCAGCCTCTTCCAAAACGGCGCCGCATTGAATTCCTTCACCGTCATAACCCAAATGTCGCCCACGCCGCGCTTCTCGAGATTGCCGCTCGTCGCGTGATGGACGGAATGCGTATGTTTCCACTGCTGATACGGCACGACGGTCAAGATGCCCGTCAGCGTGCCGACGATGTCGTTCGCTAGCCGACTCTTGAAGAACGAGCCATGGCAGCAATCGTGGAAAATGATGAACGTCCGCACGAGAAAGCCGGCCGCGACGAGCGCGAACGCAAGCGTCAGCGCGTACGAGATCGAAAGCGACGCGTACGCCGCGTACCAGAGCGCGAACAGCGGGACCAGCGTATTTATCATTTGCATGACGCTGCGTCTCGTGTCGGTGCGTTCGAACGGAGCGACTTCCTTTTTCAATTCGGCTGCTTTCGGATGTTGTTTCATGTTGCGTTCCTCCTCGTTCTGACGCGAGGCGTCGTTCCGCCCGCGTCTTACCCTTATCAAGAGCAGTTTTCCTAATTTAAGTATAGAAAATGCATCCTGGACGGGTAAGACATAAACGTCAGCACGAGGGGATGATAAATGTCATGTCACAGCGCCCCTGGCGCTCGAAAAACCCGCCTGATTCGCATCAGAGCGGGCTTTGCGGCGTGCCGGTCGACTTATTTCATCACCTTGCAAATATCGTTCGTGAAGGCGACCGGATCCTGTACCGGCAGCCCTTCGATCAGAAGCGCCTGATTGTACAGCAAGTTCGTGTACAGGCTGAGCTTCTCCTTGTCGCTCGCATGCGCGGCCTTCAGCGAGGCGAACACCGGATGGTTCACGTTGATTTCCAGCACCTTCTCCGCCTTCACGTCCTGGCCGCCGTTCGGCATGGCGTTCAGCACCTTCTCCATCTCGATCGAAATTTCGCCTTCGGACGAGAGGCATACCGGATGCGACTTGAGCCGTTTCGACGCTTTGACCTTCTTGACCTTGTCCGCGAGAAGGCCCTGCATCGCTTCGAACAGCTCCTTCGCCTCCTCCGACTCGGCCGCCGCCTCGTCTTTCGCGTCGGGCTCGATGCCGAGATCGCCGCTGGACACCGACTTGAATTCCTTGTCCTTGTATTTCTGGAGCATCTTGATCGCGAACTCGTCGATCTCCTCCGTGAAGTACAGCAGCTCGTAGCCCTTGTCCGTGACGAGCTCGGCCTGCGGCAGCTTCTCGATGCGCTCGATGGAATCGCCGGTCGCGTAGTAGATATACTTCTGCTCCTCCGGCATGCGGGAGACGTACTCGTCGAGGGTGACGAGCTTCTTCTCCTTGGAGGAGTGGAACATCAGCAAATCCACGAGATCGTCCTTATGCGCGCCGAAGTCGCTGTACGCGCCGAACTTCAACTGGCGGCCGAACGCCTTGTAGAACTCCTCGTATTTCTCGCGCTCGTCCCGCTGCAATGCCAGCAGCGCGCTCTTGATTTTGCTCTTGATGTTTTTCGCGATAAGCTTGAGCTGGCGGTCGTGCTGCAGCATCTCGCGGGAGATGTTGAGCGACAGATCCTCCGAATCGACCATGCCCTTCACGAAGCTGAAGTAATCCGGCAGCAGGTCGGGGCACTTGTTCATAATGAGCACGCCGTTGGAGTAGAGCTCGAGACCCTTTTCGTATTCCTTGGTATAGTAATCGAACGGCGTCTGGCCCGGGATGAACAGGATCGCGTTGTACACGACCGCGCCGTCCGCGCTGACGTGCAGATGCTTGATCGGCTTGTCGAAGCCGTACCGCTTCTCGAAGTAGAAGTTTTCGTAATCCTCGTCCTTCAGCTCGTTCTTGTTTTTGCGCCAGATCGGGACTTGGCTGTTGACGGTTTGCTCCTCCGTCACGTCCTCCCACTCGTTCTCCGAGCCTTCCTTCTTCTTGCTGCGCGTGACGTCCATCTTGATCGGGTATCGGATGAAGTCGGAGTATTTTTTCACGAGCGCCTGCAGACGATAGGTCTCGAGATACTCGTCGTAGTTGTCGTCCTCCGTGTTCGGCTTGATCTTCAGCACGATCTCGGTGCCGACGGTATCCTTATGGCCCGGCTCGACGGTATACCCGTCCGCGCCTTTGGAGTGCCATACGTACGCTTCGTCGCTGCCGAGCGCGCGGCTCGTGACCGTCACCTCGTCCGCTACCATGAACGCCGAATAGAAGCCGACGCCGAATTGGCCGATGATGTTGTGGCCGTCCTTGATTTCGTTCTCTTGCTTGAACGCGAGCGAGCCGCTCTTCGCGATGACGCCGAGGTTGTTTTCGAGCTCTTCCTTCGTCATGCCGATGCCGGTGTCGACAATCGTCAACGTCCGGCTCGCCTTGTCCGGCGTAATCTTTATGTAGTAATCCTCTTGGTTGAACGTTAACGAATCGTCGGTGAGCGCCTTGTAATAGATTTTGTCGATCGCGTCGCTCGCGTTGGAGATGAGCTCCCGCAGAAAAATCTCCTTCTGCGTATAGATGGAATTGATCATCATCTCGAGCAGTCGCTTCGACTCCGCTTTGAATTGCTTCTTCGCCATTGCTTCTCGTTCCCTCCGAATCATCGAGCGTCTAGGTTAGCACTCAATCGATTCGAGTGCTAATTCTTTTAAATTTATATCATACCCGATTTTTCGATGTCAACCGCAAGCGCTTCCGGCTCCTCCCGCGACAGCGGCGTGACGAGCGCCAGCGGCTTCGCCGCGGCGGTCCGCGCCTGTTCGAGCGCCTCCCGGGCGCGTCCGAGCCGCCGAAGCGTCTGCGCGTAAAAATAGTAGGACTCCGCATGCTTCGGCTGCTTGGCGACGACCTTCGCGTACCATTCGGCCGCTTCCTCGTAACGCCCAAGCATGTAGTAGGATTGCGCGACATTGTCCAATATGGTCAAGTCGTTGTCGTTATAACCGTAAGCCTCCAAGTTGAACGACAGCGCTTCCTCCAAATCGTTGCCGAGCAACAGCTTGAAATAACCGAGGTTGCCGTAGACGGTCGTGTTTTTGTATTCGGCATGCGTACGCTCCAGCAGCTCGACGGCCTCCTCGCGACGCCCCTGCAGCCACATCGCGGTAGCGAGGTTGACCTGCGCCTGCATCTTGTCGAGTCCCTTCGCCTTCGGCAGCGCGTCGTTCAGAATGCGCTCCGCCTCCGCGGGTTTTCCCGCTTTCATCAGCAGATAGGCATAACCTGTCAGGTGCTTCGGCTGGACGCGCGGGAGACGGGACGCCTTTTCCAATAAAGCCATGGCTTTGTCTTGGTTGCCCTTCATATATTCGAGGTTTCCTCTCGCGGCGACGAAGGCGGCGCGGCTGGCGTACATGATGCAGGCGACGGCGGCGACAAGGACGACGAGAACGGCGATGACGATCGGCGACATATTCGAATTTCCCTCCGGGCGTTTCGTTATGGTGACTACATTATAACACGCCGCGCGCGAAGAAGGACCGCCCGCCGCGACTGCCGGCAGAACGGTCCTTCCTATCTCCTTATTCTTACCGCAGCAAGGCGTCGAGCGAATACGCCCCGGCCCCGGTCAAGGCGACGCCGACGAAGACGGCGAGCAGCACGAGCGGAAACTCGTAACCGTTGGATGCGTTCCAGAACCCGTTCGGGCCATGCACCTTGACGATCGCGACCGCCATCGTCGCCGCAAGCAGCGCCCCGACGACCGGCGTAAACAGCCCGGCCGCGAACAACAGCCCGCCCGCAAGCTCCACGAAGCCGACGAAGACGGCGATCGCGACGCCGGGCTTCATGCCGATCGAATCGAACCAACCGCCCGTTCCCTTCACTCCGTACCCGCCGAACCATGCGAACAGCTTCTGCGCACCGTGCCCGAAAAACGCCAATCCGATAACGACCCGCACAATCAACAACCCTACGTCTTCCATAAAAATTTGCCTCCTGAGATTTAGTTTAAATTTGAGATGTTTTGCGAAAAAGATGCAGACCCGCGAGTCCGCCGTTTCGCCTCCGTTGTCTCAAATTCGAGATGTTTACATCATATATCACAAATTTGAGATATGCAATAGGGCGAATCAAATTTCTCCGATTTTTTTTTATTCGACGCTACCCGATACACGCGCCAACGGCAGCACGAAGCTTTCGTCGGCGCATGGGGGCGATCCTTCGATTTTGCTTGCGGGGGCGGAATGTTGCGAATGTCGCTTCGTTACGCTTCTTCCTCCGCCGGCTGCAAGTTTTGAAACTGATTGCGGAACATGCGGGCATACGTGCCGCCGCGCGCCAGAAGCGAATCGTGATCGCCCCGCTCCGCGACCTCGCCGCGATCCACCACCATGATCGTGTCCGCGTCGCGGATCGTGCTGAGCCGGTGCGCGATAATAAAGCTCGTGCGATCCCGCATCACGCCGAGCAGCGCCTCTTGGATGTGCAGCTCGGTGCGCGTATCGATGCTGCTCGTCGCTTCGTCCAATATGAGTATCGACGGCTCCGCCAAGACGACCCGAGCGATCGCGAGCAGCTGACGCTGGCCTTGGCTCAGGTTGCCGCCGTTCTCGGCAAGCTGCGTCTCGTACCCGTTCGGCAGCCGGCGGATGAACGAGTCGGCGTTCGCCATGCGCGCCGCCTCGACCGCTTCCTCGTCCGTCGCGTCGGGCCTGCCGTACTTAATGTTTTCCATGACGGTGCCGGAAAACAAATACGTATCCTGCAGCACGATGCCGAAGCAGCGGCGCAGGCTGTCCCGCGTGTACGCGCGAATGTCGCGGCCGTCGATCAAGATGCGGCCGGACGTCGCGTCGTAAAACCTCGCGAGCAGGTTGACGATCGTCGTCTTCCCCGCGCCCGTCGGCCCGACTAGCGCGTTACTGCTGCGCGCCGGCGCCTCGAAGCTGACGTCGCGGAGAATCGGCACATCGGACCGGTAACCGAAGCTCACGTTCTCGAAAGCGACCCGGCCCGTCGGATTGCGCAGCTCGACCGCGTCCGGCGCGTCGGGCGTCTCCTCGGCTTCGTCGAGCACCTCGAACGCCCGCTCGGCGCCCGCGACGCCCGCTTGCAGCACGTTGTACGTCTGGGCGAGCTCGTTCAGCGGCCGGACGAACTGCCGGGAATAGCCGATAAAGCTCGCGATGACGCCGACCGTGACGTGATCGTTGACCGCGAGGAGGCCGCCGACGAGCGCGATGGCTGCGAAGCCGACGTTGTTGATGACGGACAGCAGCGGCATCATGAAGCCCGACCAAATTTGCGCCTTGACGGAGGCGGCATACAACTTATTGTTCACCGCTTCGAACCGATCGATCGACGCCTGCTCGTGATTGAACGCCTTCACGATCAGCTGCCCGGAAATCGTCTCCTCGATGTGGCCGTTGAGCGCGCCGAGCTGCGCCTGCTGCTCCTTAAACAGCACCCTCGTTCGCTTCGCGATCGTGCGAGCCAGACCGTACACGAGCGGGACGGTGACGAGCGCGGTCAGCGTCAGCAGCGGGCTGAGCGCCAGCATCATAACGAGGGAGCCGACGATCGCGATGGAGCCCGACATGAGCTGCACGGTCGATTGGGAGATCGTATTGCTGACGTTGTCGAGATCGTTCGTCAACCGGCTCATCGTCTCCCCGTGCGGCCGCGCGTCGAAGAACGCGAGCGGCAGCTTCTGCAGCTTCTCGAACAGCGAGCCCCGCAGCGACCGGACGACGCGCTGCGAGAGGCCCGCCATGAGCCACCCCTGAAGGAACGCGAGCAGCCCTTCGCCGACGTACGCGGCCGCGAGCGCCAGCGCGATCAGCTGAAGCCATCGCAGGTCTCCGTCCGCGATCGCGTCGATGCCGACGCCGATCAAATACGGGCCGGCGACGGTCAACGCGGCGCCGGCCGCCACGAACGCCGCGATGACGGAAAGCCCGGCGCGCTCCGGGCCGAAGTACGCCCACAGCCGCCTCATCGTAGCGCGGAAGTCTTTCGGCTTGACGACCGGGCCGCGCCCGGGCGGGCCGAAGCCGGCCGGACGGCCGGGCATCGGCGGCATCGGCGCCGCCGAAGCGGGCGAACCGCTTCCGGCTCCGCCCGCTTCGGCGGACTCGCGATTACGGGTTTCCGACATGCGGCTGCAGCTCCTTCCCGATTTGCGATGCGTAAATTTCCCGGTACACGCGATTTTCCCGCATCAGCTCTTCATGCGTGCCGACCCCGACCACCTCGCCGAGGTCCATGACGACGATTTTATCCAGGTCCATCACCGACGTGATGCGTTGGGCGATAACGAGGCAGGTCAGCCCCTTCACGTACGTCCGCAGCGCCGCCTTGATCCGCGACTCGGTCGCCGTATCGACGGCGCTCGTACTGTCGTCCAGGATGAGGATGCGGGGCCGGCGAACGAGCGCTCTCGCGATCGCCAGCCTTTGCTTCTGCCCGCCGGACAAGTTAACGCCCCGCTGGCCGAGCCTCGATTCGTACCCCTCCGGCAGCCGCTCGATAAATTCGTGCGCCTCCGCCGTCCGGGCGGCGCGCTCCACCTCTTCGTCGGAGGCGGTCTCGTCTCCCCACCGGATGTTTTCCCGAATCGTGCCGGTAAAGAGTACGCTCTTCTGCGGCACGATCGCGATCATGTCGCGCAGCCGCGCCGGGTCCATGCTTCTGACGTCGATGCCGTCCACGAGCACGCGGCCGCCGGAGGCGTCGTAAAATCGCGGCACGAGATGCACCAAGCTGCTCTTGCCCGAGCCCGTCGAGCCGATGATGCCGACCGTCTCGCCGGGCAGGCACGAGAACGTGACGTTCCGCAGCGCCGGAGCGCCGGGCGCGTTCGCGTAGGCGAAGGAGACGTTTTCGAAATCGATCCTCCCCTTCGTTACGACCGCCGCGGCGTCCGGCCCCGCCGGCGGCGCCTCCGCCTCCTCTTGCCGAAACACTTCGCCGATTCGAATGGCGGAGGCGCGGGCGCGCACGAACATGGCGAACACCATAGACACCATCATTAAGGCAAAGAGGATTTGCGTCATATAGTTAATGAACGCCACCAGCTCGCCGACCCGGTTGCCGGCCATGACGCCCGTTTCGATCCATACGCCGCCGATCCAAAGAATCGCCACGACGCCGAGGTTGACCGTCAGCATAATGGCGGGATTGAACACCGCCATCGCCCGCATCGCATGCGTCGACGCCGCTCTCTGCTCTTCGTTCGTGCGGGCGAACTTCTCCCGCTCGTAATCGAACCGGTTGAACGCCTTCACGACGCGCACCCCGGACAAATATTCCCGCACGGACGCGTTCACCCGATCGAGCGATTGCTGCACCTTCAGAAACCTCGCGAAGCCGACCTTCATGCTGAAAGCGACCAGCACGGCGACGATCGGCACGACGACGGCGAAGACGGCGGACAGCTCCGGGTTGAGCCGCACGGCGAGAATGAGCGCGCCGATGCCGAGCAGCGGCGCTTTGACGAAGATGCGCATCATCCCGCTGACGAAGTGCTGGACGAGCGTAATGTCGTTCGTCATGCGGGTAATGAGCGACGCCCGCTCGAAGCGGTCGAGCTGCGCGAAGCCGAGCGTCTGGATTTTCCGAAACAAGTCGCTTCGAAGCTCCGTGCCGAATTTCTGCGACACGTGCACGGCCAGCACGTTCCGCAGGCTGGCCGCGACCGCGCCCCCTGCCGTAATGAGCAGCATAAAGCCGCCGATACGCAGGACGTAATGCATGTCGCCGCTGGCGATGCCGCGGTCGATAATGCGCGCGAGCAGCGTCGGCATCATCAGGTCGGCGGCGGCTTCCAGCATAAGGAACACGAAGGCCAAGAGAAAGCCCTTCCAATACTTTCGAATATATTTCCCGCTCGGCATGCCGCTACGTCTCCCCCCGTCCGGGAAGCTGTTCCGACAGCTTCTTCATTAACTGCGTCAACGTCTCCCGCTCCTCCGCGGTCAGCCGCCGGAACGGCTCCGAGAGGGCGTTCCTCCACACGTTCTCCGTCCTGCCGATCGTCGCCCGGCCGGCCTCCGTGAGCGTCACGAGCTTCACCCGCGCGTCCGCCGCGTCCTGCGTCCTCGCCACGAAGCCCGACCGCTCCAGCCGATCGAGCATCTGCGACATGGTGCTGGCGCGCACGTCGAGATGGGCCGCCAGCTGGCCGATCGTCGCCGTGCCCTGACGTTGCAGCCGGCGCAGCAGCAGCCACTGCACCTTGGTGAGCGGCTGCCCCTCGTCGAACGCCGAGGAGCGAAGATGGCGGTTCAATGCCTGCAAGGAGGCGAGCAATTCGTCCACATTCGCATCCGTGTTCACGCGCCCTAAGATCCCTTCCCCTGTCATTTATTCATATTATATAGCTAACCTAAATAAATGCCACGAAGCAATTGGAAGTTTTCGGTACCCCTCGAAGCCGCGCGTATGGTAGGATACGTTTATGGCATTAAGATTTCTACGGAAATTGGGAGCGACGCGAACTCCATGGAAACCGCAACGATCACGATGTTTACGACGCTGGTCGCCACCTCAGGCGTATTTACGCTGTTTTTGTCCATCTTCTCGTATTTGAAGCGCAAAGAGCTCCCCGGCGGACGATTGTTCCTGTTTTATACCGCGTCGCTTACGATCTACATCTTTGCCGTAGCCTTCGAATGGACCAGCGATTCGCTGGCGGAAATCAAAGCCTGGACCGTCGTCGAGTATCTCGGCATCGCCTTCGCGCCGCCGCTCGGCCTGCTCGTCGTCCTGCTTTATATCGGCAAGAACGTACCGTCCAAAGCCGTCGCGGCCCTGTTCGCGATTCCGGCGCTTACGTTCGCTATGGTCGCGACGAACGATTGGCACCATTGGTTTTACAAGGACGTGTATTTACGCCCGGACAGCCCGGCTCCTCTCGCGGATGTCGTCGTCGGCGAATGGTACGTCGTGCACGGCGCGTATACGTTCGGCTGCCTGCTCGCCTCCGTCGTGCTGCTCGTACGGCAATGGGGTCAGACGAACAAGGCGTTCCGACTGCAGCTTGCGACGTTGATCGTCGGGCAATTGCTTCCGATGATCGGCGCGTTCGTCTACTTGATGGGCGTGACCCCGTACGGCATCGACCCCGTGCCGATGGTGCTCTGCATTACGTCCGGGCTGTATCTTTGGGCGATGGCGCAGTCCCGCTTCCTGACGATCGTGCCGATCGCCAAGGAGCGCATCTTCGAGAGCATGCGCGAAGGCGTCGTCGTCGTCGACTCGGCCGGCCGTATCGTCGACTTCAACGAATCGGTCTCGCGAATGATCCCGGGGCTTACGACCGCTTCGGTCGGCGAACCGCTCGCCGACGTATGGCCGCGGCTTACCGGGGCCGCGCTGCCCGCTTTGGGGGCGGAAAGCGCCCAACAGGAGATGGTTTGGACGGTGAAAGGCGCGGAGGGGACTTACCAGGTGCGCTCTTCGCTGGTGCGCGGGCGAGCCGGGGTGCCGCTCGGCAGCCTGCTCATGCTGATCGACGTGACGGAGCAGAAGCGGCTGCAGGACAAGCTGAAGCAGCAGGCGTACTACGACGGCCTGACGAAGCTGCTCAACCGCGCGCGGTTCATTCAAAGAAGCAGGGATCTGCTGGAAAACGCGCGGCGCTTCGATCAATGCGTCTCCTTCGTCTTGTTCGACATCGACGCGTTCAAGCGCATTAACGATACGTTCGGCCACGACGCCGGCGACCGGGCGATTGTGCACGTCGTCGAGGTCGCCAAGCGGCAGCTGGCGCCGGATGCGCTGTTCGCCCGCTACGGCGGCGAGGAATTCGTCGTCGCGCTGCCCGCCGCCGAGCTCGCCGAGGCAACCGCCGTCGCGGAGCGCATTCGCGCCGCCCTCGAGACGACGCCGTTCTCCGCGAACGAAGACGGCGAGCGCATCGACGTGACGGCAAGCTTCGGCGTCGCGGCCTTCGGCGCCGGCGAGACGGCTTCGGGCCGCGACGCGCTGGAGTCTTTGCTGCGCGACGCGGACGCGGCGCTGTACCGCGCCAAGCGCGATGGCCGCAACCTCGTGCGGGCGGGGGCGTAAGGTACCGCTCACGCTTTCTTTACGCGTGATGAATGCGCGGCATCGGGAGCTTGTTCGCGTTCACGCGCGCCTTCGCGAACGAGTTCGGCGCTTCGCCTACCGCTTATCGCCGGTCGTTGCGGGGCGAAGGTAGCGGTCGGCGTAATCCATGAAGCGCTCCCAGTCGTACGGCGTAAGATCGTGTTCGCCTCTGCGAAGATGGTAGGCGAGCCCGTCCGAATGGATCGGCGCGTTCGGCGCCGGAAGGTCGTCCGAAGTACCATCCCCTCGCACGGCGCCGAGTCCGGGCTTCCCGAACAGCCGAAAAACCGGTTCCGCCGCGAGCAGCGACGCAAATTCCGACGCCGGATCCGCCCATTCGTCCTCCGTCGCGCTAGTTACGTACAGATGACGCGGCGCGATCGAAGCGAGCAGGAAATGCTGGTCCACCGGCAGCTCGGCCTCGCGCTTGTTAAAGGACTTGTAGTTTTCGTTAAACCAATGCGGGAACCGTTCGTTGATGTCCTGGATCGTCTCCCCGGCCTTGCCGCGCGAGAGCGCCGCGCCGGTGCAGCCGGAATTGTTCGAGACGACCATCGCGAAGCGCGGATCGGTCGCGCCGGCCCATAGCGCCGTCTTGCCGCAGCGCGAATGCCCGGCGACGACGACCCGGCTCGCGTCGATGCCGGGGGCGGTTTCGAAGTAGTCCATCGCCCGGCAGGCGCCCCACGCCCACGCCGCGATCGTCCCCCATGCGTCGGGCGCTCGACGTTCGGGGTTCGGCTCGAAGACGCCGTGCACGCCGTTCGCGAAGCCGTCGTGCACGTCGGGATCGATCGCGTGCACGTCGATCGCCGCCGCCGCATAGCCGCGCTCGACAATGCGTTCCGCCGGCCAGAAGCCGGAACGGACGAGCCGCTCCGGATCCGTATGCTCGGCGCCGCGGTTGTTCAGAAACAGGAACGCTGGCGCCGGCGTCCCTGCGCCGTTCGCGGCGGCCGTCGGCACGAAGAGAAGCAGCGGAACGGCGTAGGCGCCGCCCGGTCCCTCGAGACGGATGGCGACGCGGCGGCGCACGGCGGCGCCGCCCATCGCCGGGCGCTCGTCCAAGACGTCGAAGCGCAGCGCGGCGCTCGTCGCCTCCGCCGGCTCCCGGCCGTAGACATATTTTCGAAACAGCTCGATAATCTCAGGCCTTCGTTCGCCCGCCCAGCGCACCGCGTCCTCCACCGGTTTCCCGTCGGACATCCGGAACAAGTCCGGAAGCCCCCGGTCGCCGTACAACGCCTCATCCCCGCGATTCATGTTTCATTCGCCCTCCTTCGCATCCGTCCGACTCTGCCTTGCGCGCGGGTCTACGAAAGCCCCGTTTCGTTGTACCGTTTCAACAGCGTATAGCGGCTCGGACGAACCCGGTGCGCGAGCCGCAGACTTTCCGCGACGAGCTTCGGGGACACGCCGAGCTCGTCGGCGGTCGCCGGCCCGCCCGCTTCGCGCAGCAGCGAACGGATCGTCTCCGGCTCGAGCACGTCCGGCAGCAGCCGGCGGACGACGTCGTCGCCCTCCCCCGCCAGCCCTTC
>NZ_DASQMZ010000182.1:0-3190 GCF_035645235.1 Paenibacillus sp. | reverse complement strand
CACAAAGGGACAAAAGAGGCAGAGTTACCGGAGAACTCCGGTAACTGGGGCCAAAACGGGCCCAGAGAGGCTGAGTTACCGGAGAACTCCGGTAACTGGGGCCAAAACAGGCCCAAAAAGACAGAGTTACCGGAGAACTCCGGTAACTGGGGCAAAACCGCCGCCGGCTCGGTGCCGCCGCTACCCCTCGGCGGCGGCGGCGGCGCCGGGCGGCCCGCCGCCGCCGGCCTTCGCGCCGTCGAGGAAGCGCGAAATCGCGAGCGAGGCGGCGCCGAGGGCGGCGGAGTCGAGGCCGAGCGAGGCGAACTCGATGCGCGCGCGGTCGAGGTGGTGGCGCAGGGCGCGGCTCGCCGCCGCTTCGCGCAGCGGCGCCTCGAGCCAGCGCCGCGCCAAAGCGAGCCGATTGCCGACGATGATCATCTCCGGGTTGAAGGCGTTGACGGCGGTCGCGACGCCGATGCCGAGGTAGCGGCCGATCGCCTCCAAAACGGCGATCGCCGCGGCGTCGCCGGCCTCCGCGAGCCGCACGGCGCCCTCGAGCTCGCGCAGCTCCGGCGCGGCGCCGTCCCCGAGCGCGGTCAACGCGATCTCGGAGGCGTACATCTCCCAGCAGCCCGCGCTGCCGCACGAGCACGGCCGGCCGCCGTCGGCTTGGATCGTCATATGGCCGAGCTCGCCGGAGAAGCCGGACGCGCCGCGATACAGCTCGTGCCCGACGATCAGCCCCGTGCCGATGCCGACGCCGGCGCTGACGTACACGAGATCGCCGGCGTCGCGCCCGATGCCGAACTGCTTCTCGCCGACGGCGCCGACGTTCGCCTCGTTGTCGAGAACGACGCGCAGCCCGAGCTCCGCCTCCAGCATGCCCCGCAGCGGCGCGTCGCGCCAGCCGAAGTTCGGCGCCGTCAGCACGACGCCGGCGTCGTCCACGATGCCCGGCACGCCGAGCCCGACGCCGACGACGCCGTAGGGCGCCTCCGGCGCCGACCGCGCGAGCGAGCGGACGACGTCGCAGACGACGAGCGCCGCGTCCGCCGGCGCCGAGACGCGCAGCCGCCGCCGCTCCCGCGCCAGAATTGCGCCCGACAGATCGGTCAGCACGGCGGACACCGTGTTGACGCCGAGGTCGACGCCGATCGCGTGCCCGGCTTCCCGATGAAACAGCAGCATGACCGGCTTGCGCCCGCCGCTCGACTCGCCGAGGCCGGTCTCGAGCACGAGCCGCTCGTCGAGCCACTCGGCCACCAAAGACGATACCGTCGCCTTATTCAGCCCCAGCTTCGCCGCGATGTCGGCGCGGGAAATCGGCGCGTGCGATCGAATCGTATCGAGCACGAGCGATTTGTTCATTCGCTTGATCAAGGTCTGATCGCCGGTCATTTTCATGATGCGCGGGTCGCTCCTTCGCGGCGGCGGGGGCCGTTTTCCGATTATCATAGCACAAATCATGAAAATGATGAAACTTAGTTTGTTTACTCGACAAACGAAGTGACGCGTGATACACTAACGTCAGTTGGTCATACTAATTTGGATTTTACTATTGGGAGGGCTTTCAAGGATGAGCGCGTTCAAAAATGTCGGCACCATCCAGTACGAAGGGAAAGAGTCGAAGAACCCGTTAGCCTTTAAACATTACAACCCGGACGAGATCGTGCTCGGCCGCAGAATGGAAGACTACCTCCGGTTCGCCTGCGCGTACTGGCACACGTTCACCGGCGAAGGCTCCGACCCGTTCGGCGTCGGCACGGCGATCCGCCCGTGGCACGGCACGAGCGGCCTCGACCTCGCGAAGGCGCGCGTCGAAGCGTCGTTCGAATTTTACGAGAAGCTCGGCATTCCGTTCTTCTGCTTCCACGACCGCGACATCGCGCCGGAAGGCGCGACGCTGCGCGAGACGAATAAGAACCTCGACGTCATTGTAGCCATGATGAAGGATTACATGAAGACGAGCAAGGTCAAGCTGCTGTGGAACACGGCGAACATGTTCTCGAACCCTCGCTTCGTGCACGGCGCGGCGACGACGAGCAACGCGGACGTGTTCGCGTACGCGGCTGCACAGGTGAAGAAGGGCCTCGAGACGGGCCTCGAGCTCGGCTCGGAAAACTACGTCTTCTGGGGCGGCCGCGAGGGCTACGAGTCGCTGCTGAACACGAACATGAAGCTCGAGCTCGACAATCTGGCGCGCTTCTTCCATATGGCGATCGCGTACGCGGACGAGATCGGCTACAAAGGCCAATTCCTCATCGAGCCGAAGCCGAAGGAACCGTCCAAGCACCAGTACGACTTCGACGCGGCGACGACGATCGCGTTCCTGAAGTCCTACGGTCTGGAGGATCGCTTCAAGCTGAACATCGAGGCGAACCACGCGACGCTCGCGGGCCACACGTTCGAGCACGAGCTCCACGTCTCCCGCATCAACGGCATGCTCGGCTCCATCGACGCGAATCAAGGCGACACGCTGCTCGGCTGGGATACCGACGAATTCCCGACGGATCTGTACTCGGTGACGCTCGCGATGTACGAAATCGTGCAAAACGGCGGCCTCGGCTCCGGCGGCGTCAACTTCGACGCGAAGGTGCGCCGGCAATCGTTCGAAGCGGAAGACTTGTTCTTCGCCCATATCGCGGGCATGGACACGTTCGCGCGCGGCCTCAAAGTTGCGGCGAAGCTCGTCGAAGACAAGGTGCTCGAAAATGTCCTCGCAGACCGCTACGCGTCGTTCTCCGAAGGCATCGGGCTCGATATCGTCAACGGCAAAGCGGATTTCAAGTCGCTGGAAGCGTACATCATCGACAAGGGCGAAATCGTGAATAAATCCGGCCGCTTGGAGCAGATTCGCGCGACGCTCAACGACTACATTTTCTAAGAAAACGACACCTAGAGGGCTACCGGCAGGCGGCCCTCTTTCTTCGGGAGGAGAGACGGTATGAAATACGTCATTGGCGTCGATCTCGGCACGAGCGCGGTGAAGGCGCTGCTCGTCGGCAGCGACGGCGCGATTCGCGCCGAAGCGTCGCGGGAATATCCGCTGTACCAGGAGCGGTCGGGCTACAGCGAGCAGGTGCCGGAGGATTGGGTGCGCGAGACGGTGAACGCGCTGTCGGACGTCGTGCGCGCGTCGGGCGCGGCCGCGGCCGACATCGAGGGCATCAGCTTCTCCGGGCAGATGCACGGGCTCGTGCTGCTCGAC
>NZ_DASQMZ010000181.1:0-13601 GCF_035645235.1 Paenibacillus sp. | reverse complement strand
GTCATCGTCGGGCAGCTCAATTATTTGAAAATCTACGCGGGACCGAGCCCGGAGCAGCTGACGCTGCTCGCCGATCTGCGTCCGGAAATCGGCGGGTTCAACGAATCCCGCGGCTTGGATTTGACGGCGACGGCCCAAGGTTTGCAAGAGCTGTACGTAAAGTTCGAGATGAAGACGCAAAGCTTCAACAGCTGGACGTATCTCGGCGAAATCGCCGTGCGGGAATCGTTCCGGCAATAGGCAAGGACATTTGGATCAAACACCCATAGGGAGGGGAAAGACCGATGAGCGTGCAATTCGAGATCGAGAAGTTCGAATCCGGGGCTTTGGAAAATGTAATGGGCAACTATTGGATGAGGGTGTCGGATCAGATTCATCTGGTCAATCGGTTCGTGTTCCTCGAATGGGCGTCCGCCCGCGTCATCGCCGGATGGGTGCCGGCGGCGAAGGAGTTCGAATGGAAAAGCGAACTGACGCGCATGATGTGGCAAAACATGAGCTTCGCGAGCCAGCTCCGCACGCGGAAGGAAGAGCTCTCCGGCAACTCGAAAGTGCTCATTCCGAGCGAGGCGCTGCAAACGTTCATCCAAGACGTTTCGCGCGCGGACGGCTTCTTCCCGTTCCTGGCCGGCTGGTTTCTCGAGGTGTCGAAGGCGCAGGTAGACGCGTACGAACGGTTCCTGGAAGCGCTCGATCCGATCTTCGATGCGCCGACGATCGACATCGTCGAGGATGTGCTGCCGAAGAAGCGGAAGCAGATCGCCTGGGCGAAAGGTCTCGTTCACGAGGCGGTGAAAGACCGGAACGTGCTGGAGCGGGTCGAGGCGTGGCGCGGCTATACAAGGGCGTATTTGCGTCAGCTGGGCGGCATCGACGAGCGGGACCGCGCGTCCGCTTCTCCCGCCGCCCCGGCGCGTCCGGAGGTCGAGGCGTACGGCCCGGCTCCGGCGGTCCGCACGATGCCGGATTGGCTGAAGCCCGGCGATTTCAACGAACCGCCCGCCGAGGTGCGCGACAACCTAAAAATTTTCATGTGGCATTACATGACGGAAATTCAGGTCGTCGACCCGATGTGCTACGTGTTCTACGGGGTGCCCGACATGCCGTTCGAGTTTTATTACGATTTCAGCCGGCACATCTGGGACGAAACGCGTCACCATCAGATGGGCGTGCGCCGCTTGACGCAAATGGGGTACGACATTAAGCAGTTCCCGATTCCGTACGTCGCCGAGGCGATCCAAGACCTTGAAAATTTTTATGCGGAGCTGACGATGGTCGGGGAAACGTGTTCGTTTACCCGCAAGAAGAAATCGATGGATTCTTTCTACGGCAAGGGAGACATTCTCTCCGGCATGACCGCCGAAATCGATATCGTCGACGAACGGATGCACGTGCGCTTCGGGAAGAAATGGATTCCGCTTTTGTTTAAGCAAAAATTCAACGTCGACAAAAGCTTGGACGAAGTCGTGCGCGACATCATGAACCGATGGATGCAGCTGGACGACTCGGGGCTCGGCAAGCTGCAGGGCAATCCGGAGCTGACGCGGCTGACGGACGAAGAGAAGAAGAGCATCTCGCATTTCGCTTTCTGCGGCAAAATCGAATTTAAAAATTTAAATTTCGATCAAATTTAAAAACAATAGGAACGGCAAAGAACCTCCCGAGCGGCCGGCTTCGGGAGGTTCTTTACGCATGCGTTCGCGGACGCTAGATCGGCTTGCCGTTCAGCGTCGGCGGCGCCTCTTGTTTCAACTCCGGACCGAACTCGTCGTCGGCCGCGGCCGGATTCCCGTCGAGGTTCCAGGCATCCTCCGTCATGAACGCTCCGCGCCGCCCTTCGTCGGCGGAGTCCTTCGCCCGCGCCCGTTCGAGCCGTTCCTCTCTGTTCGCGTTCCCTTCCATCGGAAAGCCTCCTTAGCAGGTTTCATAGGACGATAGGAGTCTCATGGACAACTATTCCGATTCTGACCGTTTCGCCCTGCAGGCGGTATCTACGACGACTGGTCGTTCAATCGCCGCAGCCGATACGCGTTCATCGCGGCTTCGCCGAGCTCGTCGAGAATCGTGTAATTCGCCCACGCGCCCGCCGCCGCGCCGATCCCCGGCACCATCTGGAGCATCTTCCGAAAGTCGATCGCGTCGCGGTATTCCTTCTGGAACGTCTCCCAGTCCATCCGCCGGGCGTACTCGGCTTCCGAGAACCACAGCTCTCGTTCCGTCTCCCACCGCTTGATCGCATCGAGCAGCTCGGCGCGCCGATCGGCCCCCGAGAAGGCAAGCTGGAACACCTTCAGTACGAAAATCCGCTCCGGAAAATGTTTCGTATCATAGCCGTACACATGCGCCAGTTCGAACAAGCATTTCATCTTGATCGCGATGAGCGCGGGGAAGTCCACGGCGTTCAGCAGCAAGCCGCCCGCTCCGGTGCCTGCGCCTTCGGCGGCCGCGACGTTCCGAAAGACGGTCAACGCGCGTTTCGCCTCCCGGTCGGCATGCTCGAGCGACGTCTTCCGCTCCACCGGCCGCTGCGGGGTATACTCCGCGCCGAACAGCGCCGTCCGCACGATCGAACGGACCGCGGCCGTCATGACGGCATGCGCCTTGGCCGGAATCAGGCGGTTGATTCGCGCGCCGATCGTCTTCGACGTTCGCTCCAGCCATCCGGGGGGCCGAAATAACCGGCGCTCCCAAGCGGCGATTTCTATTCGCACCTGCTGTTCGTAGTTCAATGCGACCGCCCCTTCGACGAATATGGCGTAAGTATACCGAAATTACGGGGCGGTGCGAAAGAGGCCGAGGCAGGTGTCGGGACCGGGCGAAAGTCGGGGGGTGCGATCATTTGTTCGTAAAAAAGGTGTTGCGTGATCCTGTTTTGGTGTATAATGAGGGAGGTTGTCCAGTTTATGCCAAAGGGGCTGTGTGCGCGTGTCGATCCGGTTGAACCCGTATTTGGTTTTCGACGGCAATACGAAAGAAGCGGTTTATTTTTACGAGAAGGCGCTTGGCGGGGAAATCGTTGCCCTGATGACGTTCGGCGATATGCCGGCGAACCCGGATTATCCGATGACGGAAGAGATGAAGGAGCGCGTCATGCACGCGCATCTCAAGGTCGGCGCTTCGGAGCTCATGTTCTCCGACACGTTCCCGGGCACGCCGCACCAAGCGGGCGATACGGTACAGGTCGCCATCCATCCGACCGACGAGGAGCGAGCGAAAGCGATTTTCGCCGCGCTGTCGGACGGCGGGCAAGTCGTAATGCCGTTGCAGAAGACGGATTGGAGCCCCATGTACGGGATCGTGAAGGATATATTCGGAGTGACGTTCCAGGTGAACGTCGAAATCGAACGGCAGTAATGAATCGAGTTTTGCTTGCTGTCGCTGAAGAGTCCTCGATGGGAATCGAGGGCTCTTTTTCTTTTTGACGGAACGGATCCCAAATCCCCCAATAGATGGTATACTCAGGTAGATCTGTAACTTGGAAGGGGGGGCGGCATGACGCCGTATTGGAAAGCCGTCGCGATCGCCGTCGCTGCGGAATCGCTGACGACGCTGCTGGTTGCCGTCGGCATCTATTTCGGGGCGGCGGTATACCCCGTCTTGTTCCCGTTCTCGGGCGGGGCGCCGGGCGGGACGACGACGGAGACGTTCCAGCTCCATTTCGCCATCCCGATCGGGATGCCAACGCTGCAGGACCTTAAGCTGCCGTATACCTTCCTAGACGCGGGCGGCGTCGCGTTCGGCGCAGCAAGCGCGCTGCTGTCGATCGCCGCGCTCCTGATTCAAAGCTTCGCGCGGGGGACGTACCTTGGCGCCTTGCGTAGCCAAGCGGCGTTCGGCGAGCATACGAGCCTGCTGCGGTGCGGACAATATTTTTTCCCGCGGATGCTGGCTTGGTCCGTCTTTCAGGCGATCGCCGGCCTCCTTGTTCTGTTTTTAACGATGGCGTTTTTCCCGCTCGGGCTGATCGGCGTGATCGTCCTGTTCGCCTTCTCGCTAACGCCTTACTTGATCGTCCTTCAGGACGTCTCGTTCGGCGATGCGCTCGCGAGCGCGCCGAGCGTCTTGCGCCGCCACTTCGGCAAGCTGCTGCCGGTCGGGATCGCGGCGATGATCGCTACGGGGCTATGCGGGACGCTCAAGCTGTTCCCGGAGCCTTATGACTATGTCCTTTGTCTATTCATTTACATCGCGGTCGGGACCGGACTCATACTAGAGCTGATGATTCGGTTAACCACGTCCTTTACGGAAAACGATACTCCCCCGCGCAAGCTACCGTTCGTCGCGCTTCCCCGTCGGTTCGGCAACGCGGCTTGGGTCGCGATTCTCCTGCTCGCCCCGGCGCTCGGGGCCGCCGCCGTCACCGGTCAGCTGTACGTCCCGACAGCATGGGCGGCAACCCCGTGGCAGGAGTGGAAGGGCACTTCCTTTCGGAGCGACTTCTCGCCGGCGTACTCCCGATCGGAGCAACGCTATACCGCTTATGCATGGGGCGAGGCCGGCAAGAACGAGCTCCGCATCTCGCTGCCGGAGCTGTCGAACGGGGACCGGCCCGATGAGCTGCGCGGCGTCGCGGAGGTGACGTGGACGGTCATGGGAGAGAAAGTGACGCGTTCCGGCCATTCGACCCGTCACACGATGGAAGAGGCTCGGCGCACGGATCGGCTGTTTTACCGGTTGAAGCGGGAGCGCACCTCGTCCGGGGCGGCGTACTATTCAAGCCGGGGCGGCGTCGCGCATCTGCTGACGTCGGGAGGGAACCTGCGCGAGCCGCATCGGATCGAGATGATGGCGAGCGGCGACGGGCAGCGCGTCTTCGTTGCGTTGTACCCGCAGCGGTTCGATCTCGGCTCCGTCTGGCGCGTGTCGAAGGACGGCCGGTATTTGATCCCGCTCACGAGCGCCGTTAATGCCGGCGACTTCCGATACACCTGGTTCGCGGCCGAGCCGATCGCGAAGGACGCGTTCCGGATGGTGCGGGCGAAAAACGAAGAGACGCTGCTGGGCTTCCCCGGCCATCATCATCTGCTGCCCGTCGCCTTGCAGGAGGGGGACGGCGAGATGGTCGCCACGCTCTTAGGCGCGCTTCCCGAGGATGCGAGCCTCACGATGCCGGATTGGGACTCGGACGGCTGGAGCGTGTTCCTGCAGTCGTTATACGAGGGGGCCGACGAAGCGGAGACGCTCGCGCACTTGACGAAGGCGGGCGAGTACGACGGCCACATCGCGCAGGAGCTCCCCCCGAAGGAGGAGGGCGCGTGGCGAACCCGCCTCGCGGTGCCGTTCCCGAACGGGCAAGTGATCGTGGAGTTCGAGGAGAAGGACGGGAAACTGACGGAGCTCGAGCTGCGTCCGGAAGAAGCGCCGTCGCAAACCTGAGCACCGGGAAAGCAGCTACTTCACGATGAGCTTCCCGGAACAAATCGCGGCACACTACGACCCAGAAATCATCGTTCAAAACCGGAAGATAGAAAGAACGCGCAAAGCACTGGAACGATATTTAGGCGCCGGCTCGAAGGACACCGATCCGGCGCCCCTCGTTCTTGCCGTGCCGCTGCATCAATCAACAAGGATCAATCAACAATCGTCTATCGTCATTCTGGCGTCTTCTTATGTCTACGATGTTCTCCTCCTCTCGACCTTCGTCCAACCCCCTCCGGTACTCTTTCCAAGGTAATTACCTCTGCTCAGCGAAGCGGCACCCATGAGGTACTTCCCTGTTTGACACAGAGCGCTTGCATGATCATTGATGCAGGTTTAGTTGCATCGCGTTCGGCAATTTTCTTAACTTGTTGTTTAAGCAAACTATATGACTCGTTTGGTTTTTACCCCATAGGGAAGCAAAGCCTCAGCCATTCATCCCGCAGCGCGACCCCTTGCGCAGCGGCGTTCCAGCGATAGCAATATTCGCTTAAATAGCTGTGAAGCCGCCTCGTGCCGATCCCGTTATATGTCTGGATCAGCCACCCCCGCGCTTCCCTAAAGCAGTCGTTCAGTGTGTCGGGGAAACGCCGCCACCCATTATGCCAAACTGCGTCCTCGGGACGGCGTGCCGTATCCGCGACGATCCGCCGCCTTCCTTCGTTCGTAGGCTCTTTGTGGTCTTCGATTAATTCTCTTCGGCTCACGGTTAGCAACTTTATCGCAGTCGGCTGTCCGCTCGCATCGACGGAAGCGCCGACCGAGACGACCCGTTCGCAACGGTAATGGCGGTTGGGCAAGAAAATCCAAATATATTTTGGCGCAAGCGACCGCAAGCCGACATGGACGTTCCCCTCGAGTCGGCGAGCGCTTTCTATCGCTTCGATCGACGCTCGAAACTTGGTTAACATGCCCCAGGCAACTTTATGCGTACAACCGATTGACGCCGCGAGTTGCTTCGCGTTGAGCCCATGGGAAGAAGAGAGCGCTTCGATGGCGTCGGCCCATGTTTTCAACGGCGTTCGTGTCTTATGCATCACCGTACCTGAAGTAACGGACGTTTGACGTTTGCAGGAACGGCATTGATACAAGGGAAGAGTTCGCGTTCGAATGAGAGAATAATCGCGATGTGCGCAGGAAGGGCACCGAAACCCGTCCGGCCATCGCTGACGAAAGAAAAAATCCACCGCCGAATCCTGCGACATCTGTACTCCCCCTTTTTCTTCATTATACAGAACAAGTGTTCCCATTTCAAGCGAAAATGAATGTTCTACCGTCAAAAAGGGGGCATCGTCTGAGACAAGGGAATCCGGTGAGAAAGGCAGAAAGAGGGGGCAACAGGTATATCGGGGGGGCGAACGGCGCGCGCGCGGAAAAAAGCAACCGGTACCGGGAAGGCGTGCGGAGTGCGCTAATGCGTCGCGGGTAGGGGCGTCCGGTTATACTGAGGCAAGGGAATCCGGTGAGAAAGGCAGAAAGAGGGGGGCAACAGGTATATCGGGGGGGGCGAACGGCACAGGCGCGGATAGGAGCAAAATCAGCGTGAGGGAGCGAAATGTCCGCAAATCGAAAAGGCCGCTTCGCACCAACGGCGCGAAGCGGCCTTCCCGGCGTCTATTTACAATGTTACCTGTTCCAATTCCTTGACGCCTTGATACAGCAGCTCGAACAGCTTCTCGATGTCGGCTTCCTCGAGGCAGGAGAACGCGACGCGCAGGTCGGTGTCGCCGAGCGCGATCGTGCCGACGCCGAACTTCTCGAGCGCATGGCGTCGGAGCGCCTCCGCGTGTACCGTCTTCAGCTTCAGGCACATGAAATACCCAGAGTTGAAAGGGTAGTAGTCCCAAGCGTCGTCGAATTTCCCGCTGTCCAACACTTCTTTGGTCCGGTTGGCCCGCGCCTTTAAAATTTCGACCTTCTCCGCCTGCTGCTTCTCGAAGTCAGGGTGCGCCAACGCCTTGAGAACGAACGTCTGCGACGGATGCGAGCAGCTGGAGACGGTGCCGCGGATGATCCCGATCGTCTTCTGCTCGAGCGCGTCGTTGGCCTCCGCCGAATCGCTGCCGTACGTGATAAAGCCGACGCGAAAGCCCCAAACGAACTCTTCCTTCGTGGCGCCGTCCACCTTGATCGGCAGTACGTTCGGATGAAGCCCGATCAAGCGGCCGAACAGCGATTCGCGCACCGAGTCCTCGAAGAATAGACCGAAGTACGCGTCGTCCGTAACGACGACGGTCGAGACGCCGGCTTCCGCGCCCGCTTTCACGGCGGCGATAATGCCGTCCGCCTCGGCGAGCGTCGGCGTATAGCCTGTCGGGTTATTCGGGAAGTTCAGGACGACGATCGCCTTGCCTCGTTCCTTCTGCTCGAGCACGGCGGACAGCAGCCCTTCGCTGTTGAACAGCCCGGCTTCGTTGTACAGCGGGAACGTGACGATGTTCGCGCCCCGGCGTACGCCGAACGTAAGCTCGTAATTTTCCCAGTTTTTCTCCGGCATGATTACGGCATCGCCATCGTCCGCGAACAGGTCGGCGACGATGCTGAGGCCGTGGGTCAACGCGTTCGTCACGATCGGTTTGCCGAACGTCTTCCCGGCGAGGGACGGATTTTCTCGCAGCAGCTTCTCCCGCCATACGGCGCGCAGCTCCGGCTTGCCTTCCGGAGGCGCGTACGGGTACAGGTCCGAAGGCGCGTACGCGGACAGGGTTTCCTGGATCATGCCAAGATGCATCGGCGTCTTTCCTTCCGTCGCGATGCCGATCGTGGCGTTGAAGGTCGTCGCTTTTTTCTTCGCTTCCGCGGACTGATTGAGGATGCCGACTTTTGGAAAATAGATGGCGCGGCCAAGCCGAGACAGCATGCCGTAAACGGCCGGTGCCGCGTTCTGAAGCGTCTCGTTCAGTTGCAACGCTTGGGGGTTCATGGAACGGATTCATCCTTCCGACGTTGGTTTTCGTGTATTATATCATGACGCTTCGGGAGCGTCACCCGCGAACGGCCTCGATTTCGCCGATTTTCTCGCCCATGCGGACCGAGGCGCCGGCTTTCAGCCGCTCCGACGGTACGATGCGGCCGCGTTCCCAAAGCAGCACGACCGTGGAGCCGAATTCGAAGTAGGCGAGCTCCTCGCCCTTGGCGACGCGCTCCGGCGGACGCTCTCCGGCGACGTACCGAATCGAGCCGACGTTCATGGCGCCGACTTTCACGAGCGCGAGCGTCGCCCCGCCGACGTCGAGATAGGTCACGAGCCGTGCGTTGCGCGAGAGCACAAGGCGCATGAGCCGCAGGGAGGGATCGTTCACCGGGTATACCTTGCCCGGAATGCGATCGACCTCGATGACGGCCGCATCGGCCGGCGCATGGATGCGATGATAATTGGCGGGACTCAGGTAGATAACGGCGAAACCGCCGTTTCGGTAACGCGCCGCGTGGGGGGATCCGTTCAACAGCTCTTCGACCGTGTAGCGCTGCCCTTTCACGAGGAAGGAGCGCTCCGCGTCGATGACGCCCGCTTCCGCGACCGTACCGTCGACGGGACTAACGACGGAGCGGTCCCCCGGATCGACCGGGCGGGCCCCGGGTTTAAGTCTTCTGATGAAAAATTCGTTCAAGGACGGGTACCGGTCGACGTCGTGCTCCGCCTCTTCGATCGCGATGTTGTAATGCGCCGCGAAGCGGCGGATCAGCCTCCGGCTCGCGGGCGCCTTCGCGAAAGCGCCCGCGAGGCGCGCGATCGAAGGACGGGACGACAGCTCGGTCAACGTCCGAAACAGGGCGTTCCACATGGATGGGATCCTCCCTACGAGATTTTCGTGCGATTCCGGTATTCCCCGCAGGACAAACACGTCGCCGGATTGACGCTGATCGGGTACGAGGAGCCGGACCACTTCGTGCAGTTTACCGGCGCTTTGCTTTCCGGGTCTTCGGATACGGAGACGCAATATGGGCAGCCGGCTACGAGTTCGATCGTCAATCGAAGGAGTTTCCTTTTCAATTCGTCGAGCTCAGGCATCTGTCATTCATCCCTTCGTATCGTTCACTCGGCTATTATACTAGGAATCGTAATAATTTCCTATTCCCATGATAGTTACCGTGCCTCCGCACGGCGCAGCGCCATACATTAGAAGGATACGAGCCGCCGCGTTGCGGCCCGGATTCTTGACTAGAGGAGGTTTTCTTTCTTGAAGGGTTTGATCTTATGCGGCGGGAAAGGCTCGCGCCTTCGGCCGCTGACCTTCTCCCGACCCAAGCACCTCCTGCCGGTAATGAACAAGCCGGTGCTGTTTTACGGCATCGAATCGATGATCGACGCGGGCATCGATTCGATCGGCGTCGTCGTGCCTCCGGCGTACCGGAAGGCGTTCGACGAAGCGCTGCAAGGAGGGGCGCCGTGGGGAATCGACGTCGCGCTGATCGAGCAGGACGAACCGAGAGGGGTGGCGGACGCTGTCCGGGCGGCGCAGCCTTTCGTCGGCAAGGACGATATGTTGCTGTATCTTGGCGATAACGTCATCGACGGATCGCTCTCGCCGCTTGTCGAGAAGTTTCGCGCCGAACGGCTCGCGGGGCTCGTCTCCGTCAGCGCGGTACCGAATCCCGAGCAGTTCGGCGTCGTCCAGCTCGAGGGGGACCGCCTGTTGAAGGTGGTGGAGAAGCCGAAGCAGCCGCCGAGCGATCTCGCGATTAACGGCGTGTACTTGTTCACGTCGACGGTGTTCGGCGCGATCGAGCGTCTTCGCCCTTCCGCCCGGGGCGAATACGAAATTACGGACGCGATTCAGCGGTTGATCGACGACGGGCTTCCGCTGGGCGTGTTTCGATCCCCGTATTGGTGGAAAGATACCGGGCAGCCGCGGGACTTGATTTTATGCAATCAGCATTTCTTGCAACGGGTCGAAGGGCTTCAGGTCCGGGGCTCGATCGATGCGTCGTCCTCCGTCACGAGCCGCGTCGTCATCGGCGAGCATGCGGTCGTTCGCAACAGCGTGATCCGCGGCCCGGTCGTCATCGGCGACCATGCGGTGATCGAAAACAGTTACATCGGACCTTACACGTCCGTCGCGCGCCACGCGCGCATCGTTGACTGCGAGGTGGAGAACAGCATCGTCATGGAGCATGCGACGCTCGACGGCGTGCCGCACCGCATCGACGAAAGCTTGATCGGCGCCGAAGCCAAGGCGTCCGGGCGTTCCGGACCGCCGCAGCGCGCCAGATTGTGGATCGGCGATCATTCGCAGCTTCACTTTCCCCGCTAGAAACGCGAATCGCCGACATACCCAGGGGCAGCCCGTCCGCGGAGACGAAACAAAAGAAAGGCGGCTGCCCCGCCTTCCCCGTTACGCTTCGTATCGTCCGTACGCCGAACGGCGTATGACCTCGTCATAATACTGCCTTTGCTTCTCCAGTTGGCTTCTTACATTAAAGTCTCTTTCGATTTTGCGCCGGGCCTCCGCGCCGTATGCCCCCCAGGACTCGGGATGCTCCGCGAGCCAGAGCATCGCCTCCGCGAGCCTCGCGGCGTCCCGCTCGGGGACGAGCAGCCCGGACGTTCCCGGCTCGACGAGCTCCGGAATGCCCGCATGCTTCGTCGCGACGACCGGCATGCCGGTGGCCATCGCTTCTTTGAGCGTATTCGGAATGCCTTCCTGATTGCCGCTCGCGTCGGTGACGCTGGGCGCGACGAAAATATGCGATCGCAAGTAACGCTCGTGGATATCGCGGTAATCCACCCACGGGACGAGCTTTACGCTTCCGCGAAGCGACAGCCGCTCGATCAGCTTCCGGTACGTCGACTCGCACGGCCCCTGGCCGATAATGACGAGCTTCGCGGCGTCTCGGCGTCGCTTCACTTCCGCGAACGCCCGAATGAGGTCATCGAAGCCTTTCTTCTCGACGAACCGCCCGATGGCGAGAAATTTCACTTTCTTCCCGTCCTCGATCGATCGCGGACGGAAGTCGAAGCGGGACAAATCGACGCCGCCATAGAGAACCCGTATTTTTTCCTCCGGGCAGCCGAGGCGCATAATTTCCCGTTTCAGATGCTCGCACACGGGGAAGAAACGGTCGCCGACCCGGAACAGCTTGCCGAGCTCCTTGGCGTTTTCCTCGCTGCGCTTCGGGAAGGCCGTCGCGTCATTGCCTCGAAACCCGACGAACATCGGAAGGCCGTACTTCTCCTTCAGGAAACGGAACGGCGGCGTCAACGAGCCGTGGTGCACGTGCACGCCCGCGACGCGGAGCCGCCGAAGCAGGGACGGGTCGCGGCGCAGCTCGCGCAGCGCGACTACCGCGTCGGACGGCGTCCCCGGCCGCACCTCCTTGGCGCTCTTCGTCACAAGGAGGCCGCGGTAGCCTTCCACGTCGCGAATTTGCGCGGTCACATGGCCGTCTTCGGTCGAGTACTTATGGTGCAGGATCGTCGGAAGCAGCTTGCTCATGAGCGGAGCCCCTTTCGAATGCCGAACAGCCGGCTCCCGTAATGCGGCGCCGCCTGCGGCTTCCGCCGCGCGCGGCCGTTTTTGGCGATGCGCGCCAGCGTCGCGCGATCCCATCCGTAGTTGGCAAGCGCCGTCGCTCGGATGCGCCGATGACGCTCCCTCGCCGGCAGCGGCTTGCGCGGATGTCTGCGATACAGCGCGAGCGGCTGCCGCTGGCAAAATCCGCGGTAATACGCCGCTAACCGCAGCCACATATCCCAGTCCTGGGAATAGCGGTACTCGGGATGGAACAACCCGACGTTCTTGAAGCAATCGCGATGGATGACGACCGTCGACGTGCGGATCGTGAACGACCGCCGGTACAGCCGGTAGCGGAACCGGTCGAGATCTCCGTACTGCTTCGTCTTTCGCAGCGTGCGGCGTCCGCCGCGAACGTCGTAATACCAGGAGTACAAAAAGTTGCACTCCGGATGCTTCTCGAGATACTCCTTGTTCGCCTCCAGCTTCCTCGGCAGGAACCTGTCGTCGGAATCCAGGAACGCGATGAAGCGGCCGCGCGCCGCCCGGATGCCCGCGTTGCGCGCCTCCGACGGTCCCCGGTTCGGCTGCCGCAGGTAGCGAACCCTCGGGCCGAACGACTTCACGATGCGGCGCGTGCGGTCGGTGGAGCCGTCGTCGACGACGATCAGCTCGTAATCGTCGCACGTCTGGTTCAGCACGCTGCGGATCGCGCGCCCGATGTACCGCTCCCGATTGTAGGTCGGAATGACGACGCTGAACAACGGCCGCTCCCGCCGCTCGGTTTCCCGGCGCGCGTGCGACTCGACGACGTCGTCGAACAGCTTCTCGAGCCGCTCCGTCTGCTTCTTCCGGTCGAAGTCCGCTTCGATCTTCGCCCGCGCGCGCCTGCCGAGCGCCGCCCACGTGTCCGGACGGCCGACGACATGAATGAGCTTGTTCGCGAGCGCCCCGACGTCGCCCTCCGGCGCTAGATGCCCCGAGACGCCGTTCTCGATCAGCTCGGGAATGCCGGAGTGGAACGTCGAGACGACCGGCAGCCCGCACGCCATCGCTTCCTTGAGCGCGTTCGGAACGCCTTCGATGTTGCCGGCGCGATCCTTC
This sequence comes from Paenibacillus sp., assembly GCF_035645235.1. Lineage (GTDB taxonomy): Bacteria > Bacillota > Bacilli > Paenibacillales > YIM-B00363 > Paenibacillus_AE. The sequence continues at coordinate 624 of NZ_DASQMZ010000181.1, read as the reverse complement.
TTGCTCGGCAGGCAAAACACATGCGCCCGCTCGAGCCATGCCGCGACCTCATGATGCGGCCGGGCGCCGAGAAACTCGACGCTGTCGCGAACGTCGAGCTTGCGGGCAAGCCGCCGAAGCTCGGATTTCAGCGCCCCGTCCCCTAGGAGCGTCAGCCGCGTGTTCGGGAACACTTGCCGGACGTAGCGGAACGCGCGGAGCAGCGTGTCCGCGCCCTTCTTCTCCACGAGCCGCCCGACGAACAAAATGCGGACCGGTCCGTCCTCCGGCATCGTCCGCTCGCGGAACGCGAAGCGCTCCACGTCGATGCCGCTGTAATGCACGACGACCTTCTCCTCGGGGCAGCCGTGTTTCACGAGCTCCGCCTTCATCGCTTCGCAGGGGGTCGTGAAGCAGTCGCCTTCGCGGAAGAGGCGTCCCAACGCGTGCTTGCGTTTGCGCATCCGGGCGGAGCCCGGCGCGTCGCAGCCGTGGAACGACGTCACGAGCGGCACGCGCCACTTGCGGGCGAGCGGCAGCATGCGGATGCCGGACGGGCCGAACCGGGCGTGAAGGAGCGCGAACTCGCCGGCCGCGAGCCTCCGGTGCAACGCTTTATGCGACCGGTCGACGACGACGCGCTCG
>NZ_DASQMZ010000180.1:0-17722 GCF_035645235.1 Paenibacillus sp. | reverse complement strand
GACGTCTTTAGAGGTTTTATGATCGGACATGGCGTTTTAGCACCTCCCGTGTTGAAAGCGTCCGAGCCGATTGGATACAATGAGTACAACTTCCCTGCACTAGCGATGCGTGCAAACGAACAACGAAACCATCTATATAGCGAAGGAGCGATCCCTTATGACCGGCTCTTCCGACAGGCAGCTTCCCGTCGTCGCCGTGACCGGCGGCGCGCAAGGCATCGGCCGCGCGCTCGCGTACGCGTACGCGAGCCGGGGCTACGCGGTTTCGATCGCCGATCCCGACAAGGAAGCCGGCTTCGAGGTCATCCGCGAAATCCGCCGGCTGAACGGCAAGGCGATATACCTCGCCGCGGACGTCAGCCGCGAGGAGGACGTCGAGCGATGGCTGCGCGTCACCGCCGAAGAGTTCGGCGGCGTTCATGCGCTCATCAATAACGCCGGCATCGGACGCGGCGGCGACCCGACCGAGCTCGACATCGCCGATTGGGACCGCGTCATCGGCGTCAACCTGCGCGGGACGTTCCTGTGCTCGCGCGCCGCGGCGCGGATCATGAAGCGGCAGCGCCGCGGGGCGATCGTCAACATCGCTTCCACGCGCGCGCTCATGTCGGAGCCGCATACCGAGGCGTACGCCGCCTCTAAGGGCGGCATCCTCGCGCTGACGCACGCGCTGGCCGTCAGCCTCGGCCCGCACGGCATCCGCGTTAACGCCGTATCCCCCGGCTGGATCGAGACGCGGGACTGGCAATACAGCGCCCGGGCGAGCGAGCCGTCGCATTCGGAGCGCGACCGGCTGCAGCACCCGGTCGGCCGCGTCGGGCGTCCGGAGGACATCGCCGAAGCGTGCCTGTTCCTGACGAGCGACGCGGCGTCGGGCTTCCTCACGGGGCAAAACCTCGTCGTCGACGGCGGGATGACCGTGAAGATGATTTACGAAGAATAGATCGAAGCCTTTTCCCGAAAATCGGCCTTAGTCCCCTTGCTCCGCCGCGCCGACGTACAGCCGCTTCAGCTGCCGGATGACCCGGTTGAGCGAATACGTGCTCTTCGCCTTCTCGTACGCGGCGCGCGACAGCTCGTAGCGGAACGACGGGTCGACCACGACCTGCTCGAGCGCGTCGGCGAGGGCGAGCGCATCGTCCACCGGCACGAGGAGGCCGTTCACCCCGTGTTCGATCTGCTCGCTGATGCCGCCGACGTTCGTGCCGACGAGCGCCAGCCAGCACAGCGCCGCCTCCGCGAACACGTTGCCGAACGCCTCCGCCCGGGACGGGAGCACGAACACGTCGAAGAACGGCATGAACTCCTCGGGATGCAGCATGTAGCCGTAGAAGACGATGTCGTCGTACACGCCGAGCGTGCGGGCCAGCTCCTCAAGCTCCTCGCGCATCGGGCCGTCGCCGATGACGTGAAGCATGAACGGCAGGTTGCGGCGCTTCAGCTCCGCGCACGCGCGCAAGAGCACGTCGAGCCCTTTCGCCGGCACGAGCCGGCACATCGTGATCAGCTGCGGCACCTCGTTCTCGTGCGCCATCGGTTTGAACCGCTTCTCGTCGAAGCCGTTGCGGATGACGAGGATGCGCTCGGGATGCTTCACGTACTGCGCGATATACGACTTGAACGCCTCGGACACCGTCATGAGCCGATCGACCTGATGCTCCAGCTCTCCGTACAGCGACGTTAAAAATTGCTCCTCGGGTCCTCCCTCGGAGATGCGGCCGTTAAGGATCAGCTCCTTCTCGAAGCTCGAATGCACGGTCATCAACACCGGCGTATCCGGAAAAAGCTTCTTCATCACGAGCGCGGCCACCGGATGATGAGCGTGAATGACGTCGTACGTGCCCTTCACCCTCAGCTTCGTCCACCACTCGTAATCTTTCAAGGTTTGCATGTATTTATTTACGATCGGCACGCCGGCGAATCGCCGCCAATCGAACGTTTCGAACTCGAACGGCTCCGTTCCTTTCCCGCGTACCCGCTTCGGAATCGAAAACAGCTCCATACCCCAGCCCATGCGAACGAACCGCTCTTGCACATACGGTACCATCGATGATACCCCGCCCGGCTGCTCCGGCGGAAAAAACAACGCCTGCAATACGTTCACGGCCGTCCCCTCCCTGATGCTCGAACCTATCTATTTAAGGATACCGAAAAACGATGCCCGGGACAACGAAAAGGTGGCGCGCGCCATTGTACGAGAGACGATTCGAAAGGTTTCTGGTACAATAGGATAGACTTCCGAAGGAGGGCGACTACCGTTTTGGCTCGCGACTTGTTTTTAGGGACGCTCGGCGGCACCGTGTCCGCGATGATGATCTTACTCATGCTGCTCCTGATGATCAGCATGTCGCTGCGGCTCATGCTCTCGCGTCGGAAGAAGGCGTATTTTTCGCTCACCTTTTCCTTGCTGCTGATCGCCGTGCAATATTTCGCGATCGTGCTGCTCGGCAGCCGTCCCGGCGCGCATGACGGAGGCGTCGAGCATTATCTGATCCACGGATTGCAGGCGCTGAGCTTCATCGCGCTGAATGTCGGCCTCTACCAGCTATATAATCCGACGAAGCGCAAGGTAACGTTCCTCGCGTATCTCGGCGGGTTGATCGCGGCGCTCATCATGGGCGCGCGTTATTACGCCGCTTCGCAGCTGTTCGCGGATCCCGCGGCGGCGACGGCCACGGCGCAGGCGAACGCGTTCTTGAACGTATGGATGGATATCTATCTGTACATCGTCATCTTCTTTTGTTTCTACTTCGTGACGCCGTCTATCGGCCAATCGACGAAATATCAGCTGGCGCTCGTCGTCTTCTTCTTGACCCACTCCGCCGCGGTGCTGAACGGGTACGTGTACGGCGGCGCGTCGGTCGGTTTTTCGTTCGCGGAAAACTTTTTGCCGGTCGTCTTCTTTTTTATCGTGTTTTTGTTTATCTTCGAACGGGTGCTCGAGCTCATGCAGGCCGTCTATCAGTCGTCCATCACGGACGGCCTGACGGGGCTGTACAACCGGCGTTACTTTATGCGGCGTCTGGAGCAATTGGTCCTATCGGGCGTGCCCGTCGGCGTCATCTTTACGGATATCGACAACTTTAAGAAGCTGAACGATACGAAAGGGCATCAGCAAGGCGACGAAGCGCTCCGCAAGGTCGCCGCCATCGTCATGGAAATCGCGGAGGACATCGGCCTCGCGGGCCGGTACGGCGGCGAGGAGATCGTGATGATCGTTTCCGACCCGCGGCAGGATACGTCGAAGGTCGCGGAGCGGGTGCGCGCGCGGATCGAAGCCGAGGCGGGCGTCACCGTCAGCGTCGGCTGGGCGAAGCATCGCAAGGGGCTCACGGCCGAGCAGCTGACGAAGCAGGCCGACGAGGCGATGTATTTTTCGAAGAAAACCGGGAAAAACCGCGTCACCGGGTACAAGCCCGGCCTTCTCGTCGGCATGGCCGCGCCGAAGCATCTGCGGGGAGAATAAGGCGGCGGGGCCCGCGCTTGTCTTGCGTGCTTGGCCTGCGCGCTTGGCTTGGCTCCCCGCCACCGGGCCTGAGCCCCCCTTTGCCTGAAGGTTCCAATTGGTAGCGCTTCCACGAATCGATTCGTATTCGACCATATGCGCCCCCGCCGTCGATTAGAACCCATGAGGGGGGACGAATCTGCAAAAAATGCATCTATTTTTATCTCCGAGGGCCTTGTAAGCGCTTATCAACTGCAAACCTGCAGCTAATCAGGCTGTCAACATGCTCCAACCTTAAAAATAACTGCATTTTCGGCAGCTTCCCCCTCCAAAGCGGCCCTCGATGCGCGAAATAACTGCATTTTGTGCAGGATCACCTGCGCCCTTCACGAAAAACAGACTCCGCCCAGGCTGCAGGTTGGCCTGGCGGAGTCTGTTTCGTTGCTTCCGGACACCGCCGCTAAGAGGACAGGACGCGCAGGTACAGCAGCTTGCCCTCGCCCGGGTAATAATAGTCCGGCATCCGGCACATAAACTGGAAGCCGTTGCGCTCGAACAGCTTGCGGGCGCTTGCATACAATTTCGCCGCCCTCCTCGGCATACCAACACGCCGCATGCTTATCCTGCAGGCTCGTCATCGGCAGCCTCCCACATTTTCTACATTATTCAATTCTGTCATGATCTTCACGAAACACTAAACCCATAGTTACTACAAAAGCTCTCGTTTGTGCCTTTCCAACATGCCGGCGCTCGACAACACGTCCAAGCGCATGTGCAACTGGGAGGCGTCATCTCCATCAATCAGCGGGGCCTAATGACCATACAGGAACCGTAAACCGCCGGGCAACCCGGCAGCCGACGACGGCGGAGCATTCGAATAAATTCGGTGGCAGCGCAGGAAACTAGTCCCAGACGCACCAAAAGAGGAGGGTCTTCGAATGCGGAAGAAGCTGTGGATTTGGCTCGCCCTCCTTCCCCTTGCGCTGCTCGTCGGCGGGGCGAAGGAGCTCGAACGGCCGCCGGAGCTGATAGGCGCGTTTCTGCGCGACGGCGACTTGTGGCTAAAGGAGGGGCGGAGCGAACGGCTCGTGTCGGCGCTGCCGGACCCGATCCGGAAGGCGGCTTGGTCGGCCGACGGCGCGTGGCTTGCTTACGAGACGCGGGAGCCGAGCTACGAAATATGGGCGTATCGGCTCAAGAGCGACGAATCCGTGCGCATTTGCAAGGGCTGCGCCGACGCGCGCTGGTCGCACCGAGGAGCGAAGCTGGCTTACCGCGCGGACGGGGAAGCGTATACGATCGATTTGGAAAACGGTTCCGGCGCCGCCCTCGATCCCGTGCGGCGGGCGCGCGGCGTCGGCCAGCTCGGATGGCTGCCGGACGACCGCGGGCTGCTCGTATCTTCGCTGCCGCTGCGCAGGAACGGCGAGTGGCAGCCGCTTACGTTGTCCGTCGTTCGCCTCGGCGCCGGCGGCGAATCGTCCGAGAGGCCGCTGTTCACGCTGCCGGCGCCGTCCGAGGCGTTCTTCGCCGTCTCGGTCAGCGAATTCCGCTGGTCGCCGGACGGCCGCTGGGTCGCGTTCGTCGCCGAGCCGACCGCGTCGCTGTCGATGGACGCGAACTCGCTTTGCCTCCTCTCCGCGGACGGAACGCGGTTTCTGACGATCGGCACCATGCTGTCGCGCGAAGACTGGTACCGCTGGGCGCCCCGAAAAAACCGGATCGGGTTTATCGACGGCGAAGGTCGATTCGAGATATCGAACAAGCGATTCGAATATCGAGACGCTCCGGCCGCCGGCGAGCCGATCTTGACGCCTGCGGGCATGATGGATCTCGGCTTTGCTTGGCTGTCCGCGGATGCCGTCGTCGTGCCGCGGGCGCCGGAGCTCTCGTGGGACGAAGGGCCGGCCCCGAACGCGACGCCGTCGCTCTACGCGCTCGACCTAAAGTCCGGGAAGGCGAAGCGCCTAACGACGCCGCCAACAGGAAGCGGCGACTTCAACCCCGACTATATCGCTTCCGCGGGACGGCTGACCTGGGTGCGTTCGACGGGGCCGGACCGTCGCCCGTCCGACGTCTGGATATCCACGAAGCGAGGCGCGAATGCCTCCGTCTTCATCCGAGACGTCGACGCGCCTCCGGTCTGGTTCGACAAGTAAAGAACAAGAAGAAGGACCGTTTCGGCTGTCGCGAGCCGAACGGTCCTTTTTCGAGCCGGAACGCTCCAGACGCCCAGAGAAAACAACGCATGCGCCGACGCCCTGTCTCATAAATATAGAAAAAACCTAAATCGCCTTAGGAGGCTCCTGATATGTTAAAACGTGTGTATTGGGTCAGCGACAAGCTCCCGGGGGTCGTGACGGCCGGCGTCGGCTTCCGGGCGAGCGAGGACGCCCCTTACGAGCGGTCGATCGAACGATGGGAGCGCGTCGGCGACGGCTGGGCGTATAAGGGTACGCAATCCGAAGAACGGCGAATGCAGCTCGAGCGCCATCCGTTCATTCAAGCGAAGCTGGAAGGAGCGGAAGACGGACGGTAATCGTGGTGCCTTTGCCGACCTCGCTCTCGATCGACACGGTGCCGCGGTGGCTCTCGACGATCGTGAAGCTGACCGCAAGGCCTAGGCCCGTCCCCTTCTCCTTCGTCGTGAAGAACGGCTGCCCGATTCGCCGCAGTGTCTCCTCCGGTATGCCTACGCCTTCGTCGGCGAACGTCAGCACCGCCTCGACGCCCTCGCGTCTCGTTTCGACGTTCAGCTTACCGCCCTTCGGCATCGCCTCAATGCCGTTCTTCACGAAGTTGATGAACACCTGCTTTAATCGATTCTCGTCGCATTCGATGGGCAGCGCCTCGCCGTCCGTCCGCAGGACGAGCTCCGTGCCGGTCAGATGCGCCTCCGTTTCCATTAGCGTGACGACCTGCCCCACGATGTCGGTCAAGTCCTTGCGCGCGAACGACGTCGCATTCGGCTTGGCGAGCAGCAGCAGCTCGGTCAAGATCGTTTCGATTCGCTTGAGCTCCGCGCCCATGACGTCCACGTACTCCGGCTTAAAGGCATGTCCGGTACGCATGAATTGAAGAAAGCCTTTGATCGCCGTGAGCGGATTGCGGATTTCGTGGGCGATGCCGGCGGCGAGCTGTCCGGTCAGCTTCAGCTTCTCGGACTTGAGCATCAGCTCCTCCGCTTCGACGCGCCGGGAGACGTCCCGTCCGATGCCCAAGATATTGACGACGTTGCCGCGCTCGTCCCGGATCAGCTTCTGCGACGTCTCGATCCATACGTAATGCCCGTCCTTATGCCGAATGCGATTGACGGAGACGAACGACTCCTGTCCCTCCGGCACGCCGACCTTCGGATGATCCTCCACGTGATAGAAATCCGTTCGTTTCCTGCCCACCACCTCTTCCGGAGTGTACCCGGTCAAGCCGGTGACGCCGGGCGACATATATTGTACGATGCCGTCCGGCGTACTGAGCGTAATCGCGTCCTGCGCGTGCTCCGAAATGAGCCGGAACAGCGCTTCCGTATCGTGCAGACGCTCCAACGCTTGCCGCAAATTCGCCTCGCTGCGGCGAAGCTGCTCCTCCGCATGCTTGCGCTCCGATATATCCTTCGAAATGCCGAATACGCCGGAGATGCCTCCGTTGCCGTCGTGAATCGGGACGAGCGTGACATGGAGGTCGAGGCGGCGGCCGTCTTTCGCGTAAGCGTAGGTTTCGTATTTTTGCGGCGTTCCCGCCACCGCCGCCCGGAACCGCCGTTCCATGGCAATAAGATTTTCCTCCGCGCAAAGCCGCCGTGCATCGAGTTTGAGAATTTCGTCCGCCGAGTAGCCGTATAGTCGCAGCATCGCAGGATTGACCGACCGGATGATGCCGTCCTTCGTGACTGCGCACACCGCGTCCGGGTGATGCTCGAAGAGCGAACGATACGCCTCCTGGCTTTGGAGCAGCGCCTGCCTCGTCTCGGTCACGTCGCGGAATTGAACGGCCAGCCCTTCCATGCACGGCGAGGCGGTCACATGGTACCACCGATTCAGCGGGAACGGATAATATTCCTCGAATTGCGAAATGACCCCCTCCGCCATGACGCGGCGGTATTCGCGTTCGAACAACGTCCCGACGGCGCCGGGAAATGCCGTCCACAAGTTTTTCCCGAGCAGCCCCTCCCTCGCGGCGAACAAGCACTCCTCGGCCATCCGGTTCATATATATAAAATTCCATTCCGCGTCCAGTACGAAGAACGCATCTCGCAGTTGTTCGATGAAATTGGCTTCATGGGTTGTCGCAGACATCGGTGCGGCGCCTCCTTCGCCGGCGGTACGGGCCCGTCGGTCCTTTGAATGATTATTGAAACCATCGTACCACAACTTCATGAGTTTGCGGTGCTACAACTTCGGCCGGCTCGCGCCCGTCTTCTGCGTTCGGCGAGCGTTCCCCGCAGGCGGCCGGCGCCTCGGGCAAGCCGTCATCCAAGGACCTTAGGGAGGGAATCCTCGCCTCGCGTCAAAGCAAAAAAAACGCGCAGGACGTCGACAGCCGCGGCAGCCGAATTCCCGCGCGATTTACGATTCTACCTTGTCCACCATGCTCCGCTCGTTTTCGCCGCGAAGCGGTTTCGGATTGAGGACGAAGACCATCACGCTCTTATCGAGGTCGAAGTCCCAATCGACGAAGCTGTCGACGATTCGTTTTCCGAAGATCGAGGGCAGCCTCGTGTGGTTGTGCATGTAGCTCTTCTCTAAGTTCCGTTTCGCCTGGCGAAGCAGCAGTCCGACGCCGTGGCGGATGAGCTCCTTCTCGATGCGGACGAGAATGCCGTTGCGCACGACGACCACCGTGCGTTCGTTCAGCGCGCAAGAGTAAATTTCTTCGGGCGGCTTCTGGGCGTTGCGGCTGATTTCGATAATTTCGTGCTCGATCTCGCGGCGGCCTTCGTACCGTTCGTCGATGCCCGCGAAGCCGACGGGCCGGGGAAACACGCCCATGATCATGCCCGAACGGTTATGAAGACCCCAATCGTAATATAACTCCTGCGGCTTCTGCCCCACCAGGCCCTCGAGGTAGCCGCTCAGCTCGGGCACCATCGTCTGCATCAGCCGGTCCCGCGTCTGCATGACAATGAGCTCATGGTCTTGCTCCATCAGCACCTTCTCCGACGGCGTCATGAAATTACGCAGGTACACCGTGATGTACGTATGCCCGATCGAAACGTAGACCGATTCAGGTCCTTTCCCGAACGTATCCCGAAGCAAATGCCCCAGGTAACTCGAGATGTTCTGCTGAAGCAATTGTACGTCCTCGCTCGTCGGTTCCTTCGCGCCCACCGGCAACACCTCGCAGACAGTCTGGCCTAGAAAATCCATCCTGTTTAGCATTCCCGATCGACCTTGAAATATTACCCAGGAAAAGATGCCGCCCCCTTATCCCGTTCCGGGCGCCGGGAGACGGCCCCGCTTCAGGTCAGCGCCCAGACGCTCGTCGCGGCGACGACCGCGAACGTCGCAAGGCAGGTCGAGAGCGCCGCTCTCGCCGCGCGAGGTTCGTCGCGGCGTCTGCGCACGTACGAGACGAAGAGCGCGGCGCAGAGCGCCAGCGACAGCGCGTTGACGCCCCAGCCGAGCCACGCGAGCCAAACATAGGCGCCTCCGTGCCCATGATGCGCATGGTGCGCGTGCGCCGCGACGCCGGCCGCGCCGGCCGCCGCGAGCAGGAGACCGGCATGGACGGCATGGAGCAGGACGGCCGCCGCCGCGGTGACGACCGCGGGCCAGATCGAAAGGCGAATACGCATGGAAACACCTCCGGTGCAGGCTCGATCGCGCGGTCGGCGCGCGCCGAGTCCCTTCCCCTTCAAGGTATGGCGACGGCTCGGGCGACATGCCCGTTTCCGCTCCCCGGACGATCGATGCCGTGCGGCGCCGATCATATTTCCGCTTGCCAAACGCGCTTGGCGCCCCCATACTTGAGGTATTCGTATAATATTTATACTAATTCACGAAAGGACGAGATTTATGATTGCATCCCGCGTCGTCGATTTGTTGAAGGTCCGCGTGTACGCCACGCGCCGGGAGCTCGGCGAGGCCGCCGGCCTCGCGGCGGCTGCCCGGCTGAAGGCGCTGCTCGCCGCTCAGCCGGTCGTGCGCATGATTTTCGCCGCCGCGCCGTCCCAGAACGAATTCCTCGAGACGCTCGCCGCGGCGGACGGCATCGACTGGTCTCGCGTCGTCGCATTCCATATGGACGACTATATCGGCTTGCCGGAGGATGCGCCGCAGCGGTTCAGCCGGTTTTTGCAAGAGCGGCTGTTCGATCTCGTGCGGCCGGGCGTCGTGCATCTGATCGACTGCTCCGCGCCGATCGAGGCGGAGTGCGACCGGTACGGCAAGCTGCTTCGGGAAGCGCCGATCGACATCGTCTGCCTCGGCATCGGGGAGAACGGGCACATCGCGTTCAACGACCCGCCGGTCGCCGACTTCGACGATCCCGCGACCGTAAAGCCGGTCGAGCTCGACGACGCCTGCCGGACGCAGCAGGTGAACGACGGCTGCTTTCCGTCGTTCGACGCGGTGCCGACCCATGCGCTGACGCTGACGATTCCGGCGTTGACGAATGCCGCGCACCTGTACTGCATGGTGCCCGGACCGACGAAGCGCGACGCGGTGAAGGCGACGCTGGAGGGCCCGATCTCGACCGCTTGCCCCGCATCGATTCTCCGGCGCCACCCGGACTGCACGCTGTTCGTCGACGCCGCGTCGTACGCGGGGGTGACGGCATGAGCGCGCCGGAGCGCCGGACGAAAGTCGTCGAAGGCCGGCTGCTGGATGGCGGCGCCGCGCGCCTCACGCTCGCGGACGGCCGCATCGCCCGCATCGAGCCGCTCGAAGGCGGCGGCGCCGACCTGCCTTGGCTTGCGCCGGGTCTCGTCGATTTGCAGGTGAACGGCTACGCGGGCATCGACTTCAACTCGGTGCCGCTCGACCCCTCCCTCGTGCGGGAAGCCGTAGTTTTGCTGCTCGGCCGAGGCGTCACGACCGTGTTTCCGACGATCGTCACGAACAGCGACGAGGCGATCGAAACGTCGCTGCGCGCGATCGCGGCGGCCTGCGACGCGGATCCGTTGGTCGCCGCCTGCGTCGGCGGCATCCACCTCGAGGGGCCGTTCCTCTCTCCCGTCGACGGCTCCCGCGGCGCGCACGACGCGCGATTCGTGCGCCCCCCGGACCTCGCGGCGTTCCGCCGCTGGCAGGACGCCTCGGGCGGCCGCATCGCCATCGTCACGATGTCGCCGGAGTGGGACGACTTCGCCTCGTTCGTCGCGGCCTGCGCGGCGGACGGCGTCGTCGTCTCGATCGGCCACACCGCCGCGACGCCGGAGCGCATTCGCGAGGCGGTCGCCGCCGGCGCCCGCATGAGCACCCACCTCGGCAACGCCGCGCAGCTGCTGCTGCCCCGCCACCCGAACTACATTTGGGAGCAGCTGGCCGCCGACGAGTTGACCGCCTGCGTCATTCCCGACGGCTTCCATCTGCCCGATTCGGTGCTGAAGGTGTTCCTGCGGGCGAAGGCGGGCCGCATCGCGTTCGTCAGCGACGCCGTCTACTTAAGCGGCCTCGCCCCGGGCGCCTATACGACCCATATCGGCGGGGACGTGGTGCTGACGCCGGAAGGCCGGCTGCACCTCGCGTCGAATCCGGCCTTGCTCGCCGGCTCCGCGCAGATGCTCATCGACGGCATCGGGCGCGTCGCGGCGCGAGGCTTGCTGCCGCTCCCCGAAGCGTGGGCGCTCGGCTCGGCGGCCCCCGCCGACGCCGTAGGGCTCGCCGGCGTCGGTCGGCTCGAGGTCGGCGCGGCCGCCGATCTCGTCCGTTTCCGCATCGACCCGGACGGCGGGAGCATCGCGGTCGAAGAGACGTACAAAGCGGGGACGGCCGTCTTCGCCCTTCAGAGCGATATCGGCTCGAGCGGATCCGCTTGATGCTCCCAAGCGCGGACGATGCCGGCCGCCGCTCCGATCGCGGACGATAACGGCTGCAGCGACGAGACGACGAGTTCGGCTTGCTCGAAAGCGGGGGCGAGCGAGTTTCGCCGCAGCTCGCGGCGGACGACGGGAAGCAGCGCGTCCGCTGCGAGCAGGAGCGGCCCGTCGAAGACGATCCGCCTCGCGTTGATTAAGTTGACGATCCCAGCGAGCGCGGCGCCGATGGCGCGGCCGACGCGGTCCAGCTCCGCGAGCACGGCCGGATCGCCGGCGCGGGCGCGCGCGGCGAGAACGGCCGCATCGAACGCGGACGCCGGCTCCCCGGTCGCGGCCGACAGCCGTCCGAAGACGCCCGGCAGCCCCGCGACTGCCTCTAGGCAGCCCTCGTTGCCGCACTCGCAGCGCGGGCCGAGAGGCTCTACGACCGTGTGGCCGAGCTCGCCCGCGAAGCCGGCTTCGCCGCGCACGACGTTCCCGTCGACGACGATTCCGCAGCCGACGCCCCTTCCGAACGAACAGTAGGCGAAGTGCTTCAGGCCTTGCCCCGCGCCGTACCAGAGCTCTCCCTGCGTCGCCAGCTTCACCGCGTTGTCGATCAGCGTATGCCGAAGCGGCAGCGCGTCCGCAAGCATCGCCCTCAGCGGCACGTCCGTCCAGCCTAGATGCGTCGACCGTACGACGCGCTCCCCCGCCGGGTCGACGACCGCCGGCACGCCGAGGCCCGCGCCGACGTAGGTGCCCTCCGGCGCGGCGGCGAGCCGCGCGCGGGCGAAGCTCGCCGCCGCGGCGACGACGTCCGCCGGCGCCGCGGCGCGAAGCGGCAGCTCCGTGCGCTCGAGCGGCGAGCCGTATAGGTCGGTTACGACCGCGACGAGCGAGCCCGCCGCCAGCTGAAAGCCGAACGCCCTTCGATTCGCCGGCTCGAAGGCGATCCCGAGCGCCTTCCGCCCGGCGCCGCCCCCTTCGCGCAATCCGGTGGCGCGCGCGTAGCCCGCCTCCATCAGCTCGTCCACGATGGCGTTCACCGTGTTTTTATTCAGTCCCAGCGCCGCGGCCAGCTCCGTGCGCGTCGTCTCGCGCCGACGCTTCAATTCCCCGTAAATTAGCTTGCGGTTCATATCCTTGGCCAGCGTCGGCCCCCTGCCCCGCGTATTCGAAGCCATGCCTCCGGCCTCCGTTCGTCTACATTCGTTTCAGTGCCTCCATGGTAGCAAAATTCCGACGCCAGCGCGACCTGCGGCATGTCAACGTATTAAGGGCGCAATAAAAGGCTGTCCCCTACAATAGAGTAGAGGACAGCCTGAGGCGGCGCGCCGCGTTATCTTGCCGAAAACTTGTAAGACGTCGTATGCTTATACGTCTCGCCCGCGCGCAAAATCGGCGACGGGAAATGCTTGTGCTTCATGGCGTTCGGAAAATATTGCGTCTCAAGGCACAAGCCGGCGCGCTTGCCGTACACCGCGCCTCCCTTGCCGACGTCCGAGCCGTCCAGGAAGTTGCCGGAATAAAACTGCACGCCCGGCTTCGTCGTGAACACCTCCATGACGCGGCCGGTCGTCGGCTCGTATACCTCGGCCGCCTTCTCCGGCGCCTTCCCGCTCACGTTCAGCACCCAGTTGTGGTCGTAGCCGCCGCCGTTCGCGATCTGCTCGTCGCCGCTCGCAAGGCCCGGGCCGATCGCCCGCAGGCTGCGGAAATCCATCGGCGTGCCCGCCACGTCGCGAATGTCGCCCGTCGGCACGCATTCCGCGTTCACCGGCGTGAACTTGTCCGCTGCGATCATGAGCTCGTGGCCGCCGATATCGCCGCCGGACGCGTGGCCCGCGAGGTTGAAGTACGCATGATTCGTCAGATTGACGACCGTGTCCCGATCCGTCGTCGCCTCGTAATCGATGACGAGCGCGTCGTCGTCCGTTAAGGTATAGACGACCGCGACGCGAAGCTCGCCCGGGTACCCCTCTTCGCCGTCCGCGCTCACGTAGGCGAGGCGCAGCGCTTCCCCTTCGCCGGTCGCCGCGCGCACGATTTCCGCGTCCCATACGACCTTATCGAAGCCGACGAGCCCGCCGTGCAGATGGTTGTTGCCGTCGTTCTTCGCAAGCCGATATTCTTTGCCGTTCAGCTCGAACGCCGCGCCTTCGATCCGGTTCGCATGGCGCCCGATCAGCGCCCCGAAATACGGACCCTTGCGCAAATAGTCTTCTACGCGGTCGTACCCGAGCGTCACGTCGTCGAAGCGCCCTTCCCGGTCCTTCGTCCGCAGCGCGACGATGACGCCGCCGAGGTCGGAAATATCGACGCTCGTACCCGCTCCGTTCGTTAATGTAAACAGACGAATCGCCTTGCCCTCCGCCGTCGCGCCGAACGGCCGCTCCGTAATGCCTTTGCCCATTCGTGTACCCTCTCCCCGTCGTTTCTTTTGCGAATGCTGGATTCATCATACCGAATTCCGGCTCAACGTCCAAGCCGTAATGTTCGCCGACGCTCGGTATCTCTTTAGTCTCCCGGTAGTTCGAAAGCCGTTGTTTTTCAAAATGCCGCGATTGTCCAATTTGTCCAAAAAGCGCGATGTTCCAAAACGCGGCGCTTTCCGGAAAACCCGTCCGCGCTTTAAGGCAGCCATCTGGCGAAAAACGCGTCCAACGAGCCGCCGTAGGCTTCCTCCGCCGTCTCGACGAAGCCCTCCGTCGTCGCGACCCCGTCCCGAAAGCGCGCGTAATAGTCGCGCAGGAAGCGCGCGAACCCGTCCTCCCCGAGCTCCCCCCGGAGGGCGTGCAGCATGAGCGCGCCCAAGCGATAGTTGCCGTTCCAATACGCGGACCAGCTGTCGTAGCTTCGTACGTCGCCGAGCGCCGCGTCGGCCCGAACGGCGCGCAGCCGCTCCGCGTACGTCGCGTCCAGCTTCCCGCCGAGCCGATAAGCGTCCGTCAAAAACGTCGCGAACGCCTCGTCGAGCCACGGCTCGGCGACTTGATCGTTGCCGACCGCGCCGTAAAACCATTGGTGGGCGATTTCGTGCACGACCGTCTCGAGGCCGGCCGCGGCGTTCAGCCGATCCGCGCGCACGAGCACGAAGCCGGGGTACTCCATGCCGGTGACGAACATCTCGTTTTCGAAAATGTCCGCCTCCCGCGTCCCCAGCTCCCCGACCGTCCGCTCGAGGAAATCCGCCATGCCCGCCGCCGCGGCCGCCGCCGCTTCCGCCCGCGCCTTCGACGCGTGCCGGTAATGCACATTCACGCGCAGCCCGCTTTCGGCCTCGGCGGCGACAGCTTCATGCGAACGGCTGAGGGCGAACGCGAAGTCTCGCGCGCGAGGCGCCTCGACGGCCGTCGTCGCGAAGCCCGCTTCGTCCGCGGGGACCGGCTCGGCCTCGTCGCCCGTCGCCACGACCGCATAGCCGTCCGGCGCCGTAATCCGGACGCGGTAGTCGGCGACGGCCGCGTAGAACGGATCGCCGACCGCCTCGTACGCATAATCCCGCCATTCGCCGTCGAAGACGAACAGCGTCGGCAGCGCGTTGCCGAACCAATACGCGTCCTCGCTCATGCCGAAGCGGTGATGCACGCGGGGCAGCGTCGCGTCCCATTCCAGCTCGAGCCGCCGCCATTCGCCGGGCGCCCACGGCTCCGGCAGCGAGACGACGATCGATTCGCCGCGAACCTCGACGGGGACGGGCGTCCCGTCGACCGCCGCGCCGCGGACGTCGAGCCCCCCCTCGGCGAAGTCCGGCGGGTAGGCGCGCTTTCGGTGCTCCGGCAGGACGGGATCCCGCTCGGCGATCCGGTCCGCTCGGAAGGCATTGAGATAGGCGCTCAGCCGCAGCTCGTTCGTCGCGGCGTCGGCGTCGTTGCGCGCGACGACGACGGTGACGCCCGTCAGCGCGCGCGTCTCCGGACGGAACGTCAGCCGGATCTCGTACGTCGTCCGCTCGGGCGGCGGCGGCGCGGGGCTCGGCGCGTCAGGCTTCGGCGCGGCGGGTTGCTGCGCGGCGGGCTCCTGCGCGTCAGGCCCCGCGGTCTGCTGCTCCGGCACGGTCTGCCCCGGCACGGTCTGCTCCGGCACGGTCCGCTCCGGCACGGTCCGCTCCGGCGCGACCGCCGTCCCGCCTTCCGAGCAAGCGGCCGCCGCAAGCGCAAGCAGCAGCGCGGCCGCCCCGGCCCGCAGCCTCCTCATCGGCTCCACGCCTCCCGCAGCAGCAGCTGGAGCCCTTCGAAGCCGAGCACGCCGATCAGCGCGAAATACGCAGCCGTCAGCAGGACGAAGCCGTAGGCGAACAGCAGCATCGCGCCGTCGCGCAGCAGGTAGCCGAGCGCGATGAAGGCGATGACGTAGGCGGGCAGCGAGTTGGAAAACGGAATCGGCAGCGGCAGCATCAGCAGCACCGCGGAGGACAGCGCGAGCAGCGCATGCAGGCGAAGCGTTCCGCCGGACGCCGTAAGCGCCGCCAGCCGCCGCGGCTTCGACCAGCGCTCGAGGCGGCGGAACAAAGCGACGGCGCCGCGGAACAGCAGCGACACGCCTTTCTTCGGCAGCGCATAGCGCCGGATGCGCGTCGGAATCGGCACGTCCCGGTCGATCAGGAGGCCGATCGCGAGCAGCGCCAGCACGAAGCCGAACGGCGTGCTGACGCCCGGCAGCGCGATCGGCTGCAGGAACGGCGCGACGAGGACGACCAGGATGAAGAAGGGTCCCTTGTCCGACAGCGCCGCGAGCAGCTCCCCCACCTCCAGCCGCTCCGTCGTCAGCTCGCCGTGCAGTTCCTCCAAAATATCGGATACGTTCCGCTCCATTTACAACACGCTCCCTTCGCGTCGCAGCCCGCGATACAGCGCCGCGGCGATCGCCGCGCAGCCGAGCGCGCAGCCCCCGATGAGGAAATATCCGGCGCGGTAGCCGAACGCGTCGGTCGCCGCGCCGATCGCGAAGTTGCCGGCGACGCCGAGAATGCCGATCGCCGTTACGGTGAACGTGATGGCGGCGTCCGTCCCGTGCGGATACCGTTTCGCGAGGAGCGCCATGACCGTCGGATAGACGGGGCCGATGCCGGCGCCGGCGAGCGCCAGCAGGACGGCGCCGCTCTCGCCCAGCAGCACGCCCGTGCACGTCAGCGCGCCGGAGAGGCCGGCGAACAGCACGACCGACCGGACGAAGCCGATCTTGTCCGTCAGCGGACCGAAGACGAGCCTCGAGATCATAAAGCAGAAGAAGAAGGCCGAGAGCAGCCCCGAGGCGCGGAGCGGCTGCCAGGCGTATTCCTTTTCCAAATAATTGACGAGCCACCCGCCCGCCGCCAGCTCCGCGGTCACCCCGAGGGACAGCAGGACGACGATCGACCACGCGACCTTGTCCTTGGCGAAGCTGCGCCACGTCGCGCGCGTCTCGCCCGCCGGCGGCGCCGACGCCTTCGGGAAGCGCGCGGCGAGCGCCGGGATCATCGGCAGGACGCAGACGAGCAGCAGCACGGCGTACATTCCGCGCCAGCCGAGCTCCCCGCCGCCCGGACTCCAGCCCATGACCGCGGTCGCCGCGAGCGGCGACGCCGTGGAGCTGAGGCCGTAGAAGAAATGCGACAAATTCATCATAAAGCCCGTATTTTTCGTAAACAGCCGGGCGCTCAGGACGGCGAGCGCGATCTCGAGCAAGCCGTTCCAGGCGTATAGGAAGAAAAACGCGCCCGCGAACGGCGCGAAGCTCGGCGCCCCGCCGATAAGCCATCCGGAGGCCGCCATAAAGCCGAAAGTAAGCAGCAGCGCCGTACGCAGGCCGATGCGCTCGATCGCCTGCCCCGCGAACGAGCAGGCAAGCAGGAAGCCGATCGAGTTGAGCGCGAGCAGCAGGCCGAGCTGCCACTCGCTGAGTCCGAAGTCGTCCTGCATGCGCGGAAGCGCCGGGCCTTTCATATTTTCGGAGACGCCGAATATAAAATATCCGACGAAGACGACGGCTAGCAGCAAATCATAGTTTCGCGTTTGCGCGCGCGGTGCCGATTCTAGCTGCAGATTCGATACCCCATTCCGTTGGATGTTGCATACTCCTTCACTACTATATAAGAATTTCGGGTCCGCTTCAAAGCCGCGACGCGCGGGAAGCCCCGGCGCGGCGGGTGAAGTGCACCCCTTAAAGTAGACATTGGAAAACACCCCTGGTGTAAATGAAGTGCACCCCTTATAGTGGACATTGGATAAACACCCTGTGTTTAAAACCGATGAATACTATAGGGGGTGCTTCTCGTTATGGCAAAAAAGGGACAGAAGTTTGAATCGTATAGCTTTGAGTTGAAGAAGCAAGCCATT
>NZ_DASQMZ010000179.1:0-13108 GCF_035645235.1 Paenibacillus sp. | reverse complement strand
ACGATATCGTCGAAGGCGTCGTGCGCGTCATGCGCCGTCCGCCCGGTCCGAACCCGGCGTGGGACCGCGCGAACCCGGATCCGAGCGGGAGCTACGGACCATATAAGATTTACAATATTGGAAATCACGAACCCGTCGCGCTCGGCGAATTCGTCGCGACGCTCGAAGATTTGCTCGGGGCGAAGGCCAAGATCGAATACGCCCCGATGCAGCCCGGCGACGTTCAGGCGACGTACGCGGACATTTCCGAGCTGGAGCGGGACGTCGGCTTCCGCCCGGCCACGCCGCTGCGGGAGGGTCTCCGCCGTTTCGTGGAATGGTACCGCTCGTATTACGGTCAAACCTAATCCGAACGCGCAAAAAAAATTTCGTTTTGTGACGCAGCTCCTATTTTCTATGGTTAATTGTTGCTAGTATAGAATAGTTAACCACGCATTATAGGAATGGGAGAGAGCAAGGTGCGAAAACTTACGTTCTTCTTGAAAATGGTCGCGTGCACCTTATCGGGTGCGTTGTTGCTGCAGTCCCTGTTGCCGGCGGCGCCGGCGCGGGCGGAGACCATCGACACGCCGCCCGGGTATAAACAAGTCGAGTCCGGGTACCACATGACCAGCGCCCTGGATACGGCCGGCGGCGTATGGAGCTGGGGATGGCGTCCGCTCGGCACGGACATGGATTCCAATCACCGAATTTCATATGCTACGCCGGCCCCGGTTCGCATGGAAGACGGTACGCCGCTAACAGGAATCAAGCAGATCGCCGTCGGAGGAGGCCATACGGTTGCGCTCGGGTTTGATGGGAGAGTCTGGACGTGGGGCGAGAACGATTACGGCCAACTGGGTCACGGGTCGTTTCAGGATTCGTACTTCGCTCGCCTTGTCGAGTTTCCGGATGAGGCAGGGGACGTTACGAAGGTAGATGCAGGCGCGTATTTTAGTATGGCTCTCACCTCCAGTACGAAAGTATATAGCTGGGGGCGCAACTCCCAAGGTCAGTTGGGGAACCGAAACACGGCGGATTCGAACGTTCCAGTTCCCGCCGAACTCGATCAAGACGATCCGCTGGAAGGGATCGCCGATATTGCGGCCGGAGAGGACTTCGCGTTAGCGCTAGTCGAAGAAACGGTAACGGGCGTCGTGTACGCTTGGGGCGACAGCAGTCGCGGACAGCTGGGCACCGGGGCTTCCGGCTACGGCGTTTATTCTGCATATCCGATGGAAGTTTCGGGAATTGGCGAGAGCGTTCGCAGCATCCACACGGATTTCGCGGCGAATCACAGCATCGTCGTGGCCGACGACGGCTCGATCTACGGATGGGGAGAGAATGCCGATAACCAATTGACGGATGCAACGGCTTCGACCTATTGGTTCTATACTTTTCCGGAACCGCTCCCCGAACTCGAGGCGCTGCAACCGAGTTTGATCGCGACGGGTTATTCGCACACGCTCGTAGTAGATCAGAACGGAGAGATTAAGGGGATCGGAACGAACTATAGCGGGGAATTGGCGCATGACAGTTATTACGAGACCGCTTACGATCCGATCGTCATTCCCGCGATGGAATCGTCGGCCGTGTCGTATCTCCATGCCGGGCAGGAAATTTCGTTTATCATTTACGAAGGCGGGCTGGCTCACGGTTTCGGGGACAATAACTTCAATCAGATCGGACCGGACGAGTTAAACGACGATTCGAAAATTCCCAGTCCTGTCGCGCTCGAACCGCTCGTCTCGACCGGGCTGCAAATCCGAGCGCGCATCGTGAATTATTTGACTGAGGCGGTTTTAGGTTGCGCAGGTGCGTACTTATACGATTCTTACAGCTCCGATAAGAGGCTTGGGTATGCAGGGTCGGACGGCAGCTGCATTTTTACTGACATCCCGGCCGGTACTGCGCATGAGTTGCTACACAATGCATTTGGCGATTATCATGAGGACTACCATACATTGACCCGTTTTGTCGGACCGCTGACGGGGGACGTCGATCTCGGCACCGTCTATGCGCTGCCGACGTTTATACCGACCAATTTTGAATTCTACTCCGAGGATTCCTTGTCTTACGGAGATTCAAACCCCGAAGTCGGACGCATCAGCGGTCAATTGGATTGGAGCGCTTCTTCCTGGTCGGGGGACAGCTTGTCTTACCGCGCTTACTTCGTCGACGCGTCAGGCACGGAACTCGAGGAAGTCGCGACGGGCTTAACGTTCAATCGCTTGGAGCTCGACGACGTTCCGATTCCCGAGGGAGCCGTTGGTTTACAGTTGGATGTGACGGTCACAGGCACTTCGGGCGCTGCCGGCGTCTATACGCTGCCGTATCCGTTCCCGATCGTAGATTATCCGGCGAACGTTCCTTCCGTGCAGTATAACGACACGAATGGAAATGAATACGACGGCTATGCGAACGAAATGAACGTGCAGATTGCGATCGACCATCCGATTTCCATCGGAGGCGCTACGAAATACCAGGTGGTTTACCGGCCGTTCTCCGAGGGGAGCGTCGAATATGTTTTGGGAGAGGTGCCCTTCGGCACGGAACCCGTGACGTTGTCCGCAGGTTCGTGGGACATCGATCACCACTTAGACAGAATCCTCATACGAATCGTCGACGATCAAGGCGCCGTCGGTTACGAAATCGAATTAGACGCATTGTTCGACAATATTTCCGCCGAGCCCGTATCGTACACGCCTGCCGAGCTCGCGACGCCGGTCGTCTCGTTCAGCGATACGGACGCGACGCCTGCGATCGGCGGAGGCGTGACTTGGACGTTCGACGATTCGGCGGATACCTCCTCGTTCGCCGGATATAAGCTGTACTTCGTCGATAGTGCGGGAGAGCGGCTTTCCGTCGGGGCCCCGATCTTAAAGACGTTCGGCGGCTACAAGCATTACGTCACCATCCCGCGCGGGACGGCCGTGCCGGAAGGCGCGGCGGGCATCGGGGTGTTCCCGTACACCGTATCGGGCGAGGAGCCGACGGTGAATGCGAGTTTTTACGAGTTCGAGACGCCGCCTCCTCCGGAGTGGGAGGGGCCCGTCACGCTGCCGGATTGGTGGTTCCATGACGAGGATGAAAGGGTTGGTTACGTCGCGGGCACGTTCGCGATCGACACCGAGACGATTACCCCGGAATTCGCCGGTTATGCCTACGTCGTCGTTGCCGTGGACGAATTCGGCGATCCGGCGGGCGATCCGCTCATCTCGTTCCCGTTGTCCGGTACGCTGTTCGAGGCGGAGCTGACCGTGCCCGACGGCGCGGCGGAGCTGCTCTTTACGATCCGTTCGCCGGACGGCGATTATTACGACGGCGGGGAACTCGTTGTTTGGGGCGATTACGCGACCGACTTGCCGGCAGAAGGACCCGGTACCGTAGATCCCGGTCTGCCCGTCGCTTACGATGTGTCGTTCGCGGATTACGATTCCGACAGCGGGGAAATCGGGGGAATTCTGACTTGGAACTATGCAAATTACGAACCGTACTACTCGCCGATGGGGTACGTCGTATATTTCGTCTATGACGACGGCGTAACGGTGACGCCGAAACAGTCGATTTTGCAGTACAGCTTCCCGTTCGGGATCGAGGCTTTGGAAGCGGAAGTTCCATTCACGGCGTTCATTCCCACTGATACGGCCGTACCCGAGGGAGCGAACGGCATCGCGGTATATATGAAGCACCATGTCGATTACGGCGAAGGCGAACCCTATGATGCTTACAGCGAGCCCGGGTCGGGCGCGCTGGTGGACTTCGTAGGGGGCGAGGGCGAACCGATCGACCTTACCGGCGGCTTCGTCGACACGGACTTGACCGTCGGGAAAATCGGCGGCATGGTATGGTGGAACGCGCCCGCGGACGAGACCGGCATCATTTCATACGATATCTATTTGGCAGACGCGTCCCAGCATATGATCGGCGCGCCGATCGCGACCGTGCCGAAGGGCGTGTCGCCCTACAGACAGGGCATCGACACGTCGATCGACGGCGCGGCGTACCTCGTCGTTCGCTCGAACGGCGGGAACGCGAAGCTAGTGCTCGCGATCGACGACACGACGCCGTCGAACAGCCGCGCGTACGAAGCGTTCATCCGCGGCGAAATCGCCAGCACGGAGCCGTTGACCCTCGTCGAACTGCTGCAGTACGCAAGGTCGCATCCGGAAGCGTTCGGCACCGCGGACGCGTACAGAATTCTTCTGAAGCTCACGGATCCGCGCAGCGGTCTCGAGATTTCCGAATAAAGCGAAGAAAGCCGGCCGGGGACAGCCCCGGACCGGCTTTCTTTGCTTTATATACGACGACTACCCCTTGCGGAGCCTGCCGAGCTCGGAGACGATCGCTTCGATTTCGCTGATGCTGAAGCGTTCCTTGCTCATGACCATATCGTAAATGTCTTTCAAATCCTCGTACGTCTCTTCGTTGAAGTTCGTCGACTTAATCGCCGCCCCGGTCGCCATGCGGAGCCGCGTCTTGATTTGGTCGACCATGTAGTCGACGTTCTCCGGCGTCGCCTTCGTCAAGTCCATGTCTTCCCGTCCCTTCCGTTGTGAATGGATTCATTGTATCATGGTTGCTAAGAAAATGCTCCGGCGGTCGTATGCGGAGCGAACGAGAGGAAGCGGCGGGATGGAGCGATGGACGACGGTCGACGGGGAAGGGCTGAAGCGAGCGCTGTTCGAGCTGAGGGAGGCGATCGGGGCCAAGCCGGTTACGTTCGTGTGCATCGGCACGGATCGGTCGACGGGGGACGCGCTCGGGCCGCTCGTCGGCACGGCGCTGGCCGCGGCGGGCTACGAGCGCGTGATCGGCACGCTCGCCTCGCCGTGCGACGCCAACACGCTGCCGACGTGGATCGCGGAGCTCGCCGCGCTGCCGCCCGGGAGCGAAGCGGTCGTCGCGATCGACGCGGCGCTCGGCCGGCCGGAGTCGGTCGGCAAGTTTCAGGTGACGTCGGTGCCGACGCTGCCGGGCGCCTCGCTCGGGCGCAATTTGCCGCCCGTCGGCGACTACGGCATCGCCGGCATCGTCAACGGCGCCGGGATGAAGTCGTACGCCATCCTGCAAAATACGTCGCTGCACCGCGTCATGACGATGGCCGACAGTATCGTCGCGGCCATTAAAGCGGCCTTCCCGAGGTAGCGGGGCGGCGCCCGGGAAGCGGCAGGGACCGTGGCCGAGCTAGGAGAAGCGACGTTAACGGGCGGCGGGAGAGGCGAACCGCTACAGCAGGGTACCTTGCGTCGGCGGCGGCTCCGGCGGCGCGACCTCCGCGATGCAGGCGGGCTCGTCCCAGCGGACGTTGCCGACCGCGGTCGACACCGGGTACGCGCGCATCGCGTCGTCGTCGTACGGCCGCAGGAGCGGCAGCAGCCGGTTCGGCGCCTTCACCGCGCGGTCGAGCCACATCGGCTCGTCCTCGCGGCGCAAAATCGCCGGCATCCGGTCGTGGATGCCGGCCATCGTCCGGTTCGGCTCTGTCGTCACGATGACGCACGAGTGGTGCCGCGTGCCGTCCTCGGCGACGTACGTATCATACAGGGCGGCGAACGAGAACAGCGGCCGGTCGGTCAGTACGATCCGATGCGGCTGCTTCTTTCCGTCCGCCGTCTTCTTCCATTCGTAAAAGCCGTCGGCGGGAATCAGGCATCGGCGCCGCTCCAGCAGCGTCTTGAACGTCGGCCGCGCCGCGAGCGATTCCGCCCGGGCGTTCACCAGCGGCGCCGATGCGCGCCTTTCGCCGCCGGACCAGGACGGCTTCAGCCCCCAACGCAGCAGTCCGGCGCGGCGCTTGCCCTCGTGCGCGATCACCGCGAGCACGTCCTGCCCCGGACCGACGTTATACCGCGGCGCGATCTGCTCCATTCGCTCCGCCAGCTCGATGAAAAACCATTCCCGCACCAAGCCCCAATCGGCCGTGAGCGTAAACCGTCCGCACATAACCGACATCCCTCCTTGACAACTATTTTCGCATGGAAGGGGGCGCTGCACAAACCCCCGCCCGACGCCGGAGCGAGCCGGCGCCGAATGGGGGCGCGTTAAAACTGCAGCACGACCATAGCGTGCGACGTCAGCTCCGGTACGGTATAACGTACGACGTCGCCGTCCTGCGCGAACGGCAGCTTTTCGCCGCTCGGCGCGAGGTACACATCCGTCACGGGCGCCGGTACGACGACCGACGCGGAGACGTCCCGCAGCGGGATCACATCTTCGATCACCTCGATGCCCTCGCCGCGGCGGACGGGCGACGCGTACAGCAGGTGGTTGACCCAGCGGCGCGCCGCGGGCTGCTTCTGCAGCGTGACGACGCCCTGCGCCGGCAGCGAGACGCGGACCGTTCGGCGCGCCAACAGCCGGTCGATCGCGTACAGCACGCTCTCGCGGAGGTGCAGGCTGCCCTTCTTCGCGTAATCCTCGAAGACGTTCCACGCGAAGTACATGCCGTCCTCGCCTTCGGTCATGCCGGGGCCGTCGGACGACAGCGTGCTCGGCGTATGCTGGTGCGAGCAGAACGTAAATACGTCGCGGTTGAAGTACGGGTTTTCCCGCGAGCCGTGCTCGATCCCGCCTTCCGCGAGCGCGACGCGCTGCCCGGCGCCGTACATGACGTACGACGCCTCCGGCAGCCCCGCGATGCCGAACGCCGGGCGGAAGTAGCTCGGGCGGTACGGGTTCGCTTCGAGCCAGCGCGCGCCGAGCCGGAGCGCGAACGCGCCGCCGTCCGGCGTCAGCCCCGAGGCGCCCGTCGCCAGCACCTTGCCGCCCGCGCGCAGGAACGGCTCGAGCCGGCGCGCCAGCTCGTCGTCGACGGCGACGGCGTCCGGCAGGATGAGCACCCGATACCGGGCGAAGTCCGCCTCGCGGTCGACGACGTCGAACAGCAGCTTGCCCTCGAGCAGCATGCGCACCGCGCCGGCGTCGGCATGGATATGGCGCGACTCCGGTTCGCCGTACAAATATGCCTGTTGCGCCTCCAGGGAGAGCAGGGCGATGTCGGCGACATTTTCCGTATCTATGCACCAAGGCTCCTTCGCTTCCACTTCCGCATACGCCGCGCCGATGAGCGCGTACGTCGCCTCGTCCATGGCGCCCTCGGGGTGGAGCTGATCGCCGACCGAGCAGCGCGCGCCGTTCGCCAGACTCAGCGCCGCTTCGTACCGGAGCGCGTTCGGGTGCTTGTAGCCGCCGAATTCGCCCCATGACGTATGGAATTTACCGGTCATGCCGAGATAGGGGATGCCGAGCGTCTGCGCGTACCGGGCCGACAGCGGAAAGTGGTCGTAGCCCCAGCCGCCGGTCGGCAGCGATTCGAGCTCGAGGTGCGTGTTCAGGAACGCGAGGTCGCGGCGCCCTTTCGTAATATGGCCTCCGTTGTGGAACACCGGCAGCCCGGGCTTATGCTTATGCACCGCCTCGTTCGTCCGCCGCGCGTAGTTCAGGTACGTGCGCTCCCACAGCTTCTTCATCGCCGCCTTGTCGCGCGGATCGCCCCCCTCGGCGCGAATCGACGCGACGCAGTGCTGGCAATAGCATTCCCGAATGCCGACGATGTCGAGGAAGATGCCGTCCGCGTCGTAGCGCGTTACGACTTCCTCGATTTGCGCGACGAGCACGTCAAGGTACGGGGTGTTCATGCAAAATTGGTGATACCCCGGCGTCAGGAAATCCTTCGCCCAATTCGTGCGCTCGTCCTGCCCGCGAATCAGCCACTCGGTCCGCCGCCGCGCGAGCTTCTCGTCGAGCCCGGCGGACAAATACACAGGCGTGTTGACGCCGATCTCGTGCGCCGCCTCGATCATCGCGCCGAGCAGGTCGAAATCGAGCTCCGGATGCGTCTCGTTCGCCTCCGACGGGTGATACGCCCAGCCGTGGTGGCATTTCGAGAAGACGGTGATGGAGTCGACGTGACCCTTTTTCAACATCTCTTGGAACTGCTCTTTCCGAAAATGCTTCCCGATCCCCCGAATCGCCTCGGACGTGTGAAAGTCGAGGTGCACCTGTCGAAATCTCATGGCAAAGTTTCCTCTCCTATGTAAGAATGATGATACGGTAAGCGTAAGCGATGCCGCGGGCGGCGGGAAGGGACGATCTCGACCAAAGCCCGCACGATTTCGACGAACGGAGCGTGACGCGGGTGCTGTGCTTAGAGCTCGATTTTCCGCCGTTGCCGCAGCTCATCACGGTCGGTCATTCGATATGGTCGCCGGGCATGACGCATCTTCGGCGCAATTTCGAAGTGTACGACGCGATTTTCGTCCGGAGCGGGACGTTTTATATTTGCGAGGACGGGGACGAGCATGCGGTCGCCGGCGGGGAGTCGATCGTGCTCGAGCCGGGGAAGACGCACTGGGGTCATCGCCCCGTGGAGGAAGCGACGGAGATCTATTGGGTGCATTTCGCCCATGCGCCGCCGCGCCGCGCCGTGGCGCGGGAGTCGATCCCGTGGCATCGCGCGGTCGAGCCGGGGACCGATCACCACCGAGAGCCGGTGCGGCAGCAGCTGTATTTGCCCAAGCGGGGGACGGTGCCGATGGAGCCGCTGGTGCCGCTGCTGGACGAGATGGTGCGGCTGCACCGGTCGCTGACGCTGCAGTCGGCGCTGCGGCTGCAGGCGAAGCTCGGCGAGCTGCTCGTCCGGCTGCAGCCGGAACGCGGGGATTCGGGCAGCGCGCGCACGCTGCGCATTTGCGACGCCGTCGCGCGATATTTGCAGGAGCGCCTCGGCGAGCCGTTCGACGCGGGCCGGATGGAGCGGGAGCTGCATTTCCACTTCGATTACTTGGCCCGCTGCTTGAAGCGGCATACGGGCATGAGCCCGCTGCAATATGTGCACCGTCTGCAGGTGGAGCAGGCGAAGGAGCTGCTGCTGCGCACGGATCTCCCGGTGCAAGCGGTCGGGGAGCGGGTCGGTCAGCCGAACGGCGCGTATTTCGCGCGGTTGTTCCGGCGGCTCGTCGGCGTACCCCCCGCCGCGTACCGCCGCGCCGCCAACAAAACGCTTGACGCTGCGGGGCAGGGTTTCTAGACTGTAGAGATATGAGAAAAAGAGAAATGGGAGAGGAACCGACAACATGACAACCTCCGAAGGATCGGCGGCGAAGCCGGCGCCGAATGCGCACGCGCAGGCCGCCGTTCGCACCGTATTTCCCGTCGTGCTCGGCGTCAGCGCGATTCATATGCTGAACGACTCGATGCAGGCGGTCGTGCCGGCGATTTTGCCGGCGCTGCAGCAGCCTCTCGATCTGTCTTACACGCAGATCGGCTTCGTCATCTTCGCGCTGAACATCACCTCGTCGCTGCTGCAGCCGGTCATCGGCATGTACTCGGACCGGAAGCCGTCGCCGTTCATGCTGCCGCTCGGCATGCTGATGAGCCTCGTCGGCATGGCCGGCATCGCGCTCGCGCCGAATTATTTCGCGCTGCTCGCCGCGGTCGTGCTCGTCGGCCTCGGCTCCGCCGTGTTCCACCCCGAAGGGTCGAAGGTCGTGTTCCTCGCGGCGGGCGAGCGGCGGGGACTCGCGCAGTCGATTTATCAGGTCGGCGGCAACGGCGGAAGCTCCTTGCAGCCGTTGATGACGCGTTATTTGTTTTTGCCGTTCGGCCAGCTTGCGGCGTTCTGGTTTATGGGCGTCGCGGCGCTCGCGGTCGCGGTCTCTTGGTTCGTCTCTCGTTGGTATAAGGGGAATATGCATCTGCGGCGGCCGAAGCCAAGGCCCGCATCTGCGGCGGCGGGAGCGGAGGCGGGGGCGCCGGCGGGAGCGGCCGGGACGGACCGGACGCTGGGCAGCGAAACGCGCCGCGGCGGCGTCGCGGCGTACGTATGGCTCGGCATGTCGCTGCTCGTCCTGCTGACGTTCGCCCGCTCGACGTACCATACCGCGATCTTGACTTATTATCAGTATTTCTATGCGGAGCAGTTCGGGTCGACGCTCGCCGAGGCGCAGCTGCCGCTGTTCGTCTTCGGGCTCGTCGGCGTCGCCGGGACGTTCTTCGGCGGCCCGATCGCCGACAAGTTCGGCTCGAAGACGGTCATCTTCGGCTCGATGGCCGGCACGGCGCCGTTCGCGATGGCGCTGCCGTTCCTGCCGGAGGCGTGGGTCGTTCCCGTGCTCATGGTGATCGGCTTTATTTCGATGCTGGGCTTCTCGGTCGTCGTCGTGTACGCGCAGCTGCTCATGCCGAATCATATCGGTACGGCGTCCGGCCTCATCGTAGGACTCGCGTTCGGCATGGGCGCGCTCGGCGCCGTCGTGCTCGGGTCGTTCATCGACCACTTCGGCCTGAAACCCGTGTTCATCGCCGCCAGCGTGCTGCCGCTGCTCGGGCTCGTCACGTTCAAGCTGCCGGATTTACGCAAGCCATAAATCCCACAGCTGCTTGCCGATCAGGAGCGTCGTCACCGCGATGAACAGCGGCTTTACGAGCGCGGCGCCGCGCTTGATCGCGAAGCGGGAGCCGACGAACGCGCCCGCGATCATTGCGAGCGCCATCGGCAGACCGTACGCGAAGTTGACGAGGCCGAAGGCGAGGAACGTGGCGAGGCTCGCGATATTGCTCGCGAAGTTGAGCAGCCTCGCGTTGCCGGCGGCGCGGACGAAGTCGAAGCCGAGCAGCAGGAAGGCGAACAGGAGGAACGATCCGGTGCCCGGCCCGAAGAAGCCGTCGTAATAGCCGATAACGAAGGCGGCGGCCGCGATGCCCGCGCGCCTGGCGTTGGTCAGTCCGCGGTAGACGGCGTCTTTGCCCCAGCTTTTCTTGAAAATCGTATAGATCGTTACGACGACGAGCAGGACGACGACGAGCGGCTTCAGGAATTCGGACGGGAGCCGCGTCACCGTGAACGAGCCGAGCGCCGAACCGACGAAGGAGAGCGGGAACAACGCGAAGGCGAGCCGCTTCTCGATGTTGCCGGAGCGGAGAAACTGAATGGAGCTCGTCATCGAGGATGCGGTGCCGCCGAGCTTGTTCGTGCCGAGTGCGGCGGCCGGCGGCAAGCCCGCAAGCAGAAGGGCCGGCATCGAAATTAAGCCGCCTCCGCCGACGACGGAGTCGACGAACGCGGCGAGAAATCCGGCGGCGATTAGGAAAAGCAACGTTTCCGGAAGCAATGTTTCCAAAGTGGAGCCCCTTTCGGTACAATCAAATTATTATACTGGAAGGGGAGTTCTCTGTGAAGAAGCTGGAACACATCGGCATTATGGTCAAGGATATGGACGAATCGATCAAGTTTTATACGGAGATGCTCGGCATGCGTCTCGATCGGCGGGTCGCGTTGAACGAAACGGTGGAGCTGTCGTTCCTCGCCTTCCCGGGGCAAGAGAGCGTGGAGATCGAGCTGATCGGGGGCGTGTACGGCGACGCGTTGTCGTCGGACGGCATCGTCAATCACGTCGCCTTCACCGTCGACGACATCGAAGCCGAGATCGCGCGGCTCGTCGCGGCGGGCGTGAACATGATCGATACGACGCCGCGCACGATACTGCACGGCATCAAGATCGCCTTCTTTTACGGCCCGAACGGCGAGAAGCTCGAGCTGTTCCAGCATCCGTAGGCTTCGCATACAAGTAGGAAGGGGGGCGCCGCTCGGCGCCTTTTTTCTTTGGCTGCGGACCCGGACCGCCGCGCGAACGACGAGGGCCGCCCCTGTCCGGGACGGCCCTACGCATCGCGGCTTTAGGCGCCGGCGAAGCCTTCTTTGAACGCGCGAACGAGCTGCTCTTCGTTCACGCCCCACAGCTCGGCGATGTCGGGCGCGACCGCCACGGCCCACCATTCGGCCTGCTTCTTCTTATTGGAGCGATGTTCGAAAATCCAAAGCAGGTTGCCGACGACCTTTTCGAAATACAGCTTCTCCGCCTCTTGCACCTTCTCTTCCGGCACGTAGGCGTTCAGGCGCTTCAGCGTCCGGTACAGCTCGCGGCTGCAGGCGCGACGGATGCCTCTCGGCGAAGGCAGCTGCGCGGTATGTTTCTGATTCTGCTGCTTCATGCGACCCATCTCCTCTCCTCTCACCATATGCAAGAGGAAGGGGAGACGTTAGTCTACGACGATATATCCGATCATCGGGCCGTGGTTGCCGGCGTCCGGATGCGTGAGGCAGATCAGGCGGTAAATGCCCTCCTTGGAAGCGTGAAAGGAAACGACGGTTTCCTCGCCTTTCTTGACGACGCCTTGAATATTCAGCCCTTCGATGAGGAACGGGTGATGGTCGCCGTTCACGCCCAAAATTTTCAGCTTCACGTTCTCGCCTTTGTTGACGAACACGGTCCCCGGGTCCCAGCGGTACGCTTCGATTTCCTGGCCGTCCTTCGTCGTAGTCGAATATTCGCCGGTCACCATATGAATGACGCGCTCGCCGACCGGCATCGCGTCCGCCGTCACCGCCTCGCCGCCGCGCTCCCACGCCCACGTCGTCGCCGCGACGACGACGAAGCCCAGCGCGATCGCAGCCAGCTGCCAGCGGCGCAGCACGACGATTCGAGATTTCATCCGCCCGACCCCCTTCCGCACATTTGTACAAGTGTATGTGTCTCGTCCTTCAATATGACGGGGGGACATGTTCCTTTTCCGCAGGGAATACATTACAATGAAAGACGTTATCCAGAAAACGACGTAGGAGCGAACGCAATGTTGCATGACGTGGTACAAGCGGTGCTGGTCTGGCTGGAGCAGCTCGGCTATTGGGGCATTATGATCGGTCTCATGCTGGAGGTCATTCCGAGCGAAATCGTGTTGTCGTACGGCGGATACTTGGTGTCGCAGGGGCGCATTTCGTTTTTCGGCGCGGTCGTGTTCGGCACGATCGGCGGCGTGATCGCGCAGCTGTTCGTGTACTGGATCGGCAAATACGGCGGCCGGCCGTTTCTCGAGAAGTACGGCAAATACTTACTGATTCAGAAAAAGCACATCGACGTCGCGGAGCAATGGTTCGACCGATACGGCACGGGCGTGATCTTTACGGCGCGGTTCATTCCGGTCGTGCGGCACGCGATTTCGATTCCGGCGGGCATCGCGCGGATGCCGATCGGCAAGTTTACGGTGCTGACGACGCTCGCGGTCATTCCGTGGTCGATCCTATTCATCTGGCTCGGCTTTACGCTCGGCGAGCAGTGGGAGACGATCG
>NZ_DASQMZ010000178.1:0-9563 GCF_035645235.1 Paenibacillus sp. | reverse complement strand
GACGGAAGCAGGCAGCCAACGAACTGGGAAAGGTGTACCTTAAAATCGGGAACCGCGTTCCCCGAAAGAGAGAAAGGTGTTCCCACTTTGACGCGGCGGGAACAACCACCATCAAAGTGTGTAGGCAAATTAGCGGACCAGGCGCGCGGCTGAGGCGCGTATTGCGACGACGAGTACGGGATGCAGACAAAGTGGGAAGTGCGTACCTAAAAAGAGGGAACACCCTTCCCTGAATGTAGGCAAGGTGTTCCCATCCGCCGCTAGGGTGACGCGCGGTGCGGCGCGCGGGGGACGCAACGCGGATACCGGGCCAGCAGGGCAGCAGGGCGGCGCACCAAGGCGAACAAACACGCCTCCGATCGTACGACGACCGAAGGCGCGGTTGGCATGATCGCTCATTTCACCAAATAGATGTTCTTCACCCCGTACGCGCCGGCGCTGGGAGCAGTCACCGCATGAGGGTCGATCATCTCGACGAACTCACCGATGATATGGACGGTCGCGGTCGAGCCGATGCCTACCAATTCGCTGGAGACGGCGCGAAACATGGCGAACCCCAAGATCGGCACCTTGCTGGTGGACTTCGCTTTCGAGAAGTCGGCGACAGGGCAAATGACGGTCGTTCGCCCCTCCGCGATGCGAGTGTCGAATCCTTTGTCCACCGGGCCCGAGCGCTTGCCGGTGATGGTCAATACTTGTTGCCCCGTTCTCGGCAAAACGCCGTCCGCGGCGGTAAAGCCGCCGGCGATCCACTTCGTGATCGCATCGTTAATGGTGAGATCCCCCGAATTGCTGATCGCTCCGTTGCTCAGGTCGACGAGACCGAAATTGCCGACGGTGTCGTTATCCCCGTAAATGACAGTCTGTTGACCGAATACGAGCGGTACGGTATGGAAGATCGCCACCGGGATCACTTCGGCAGGCTGGCTCAGAAACTCGACGACGGCCTCCGCCTTCCCGGTCAAACTGACCGACTGGATGCCGAGCAGCGGCATGAACAGGAGCGGCAAATCGGACTCGTAATGAACTTTGATGCCTCGATTCGAATTAAAGGTGTTAATATTGCTGATCGAGGTAGGCTGCCCGAAATTAGCCTCGAACATGCGGACGGCCTCGGCGCTCGCCGCGGAGGGGTTACCCGGCAGATGCTGCGCTGCGGCCAGCGCGGACAGGTCGGACGCATGCTGAATTTTCATCTTATGGTGTAGGAACCACCCCGTGTCGATCGCAAGTCCGGCAAATGCGAGAATGACGGGAAACAGCAGTGCGAATAAGACGACGGATTGGCCTTTTTCATGACGCCAAAATCGTAGCAACGTGCGGGCCTCCTTTTCCAATATCATAGTCGTCGGTCCGTCGCGATAGGATGAAGGAGGGAGGGATGAACCATGCTGCAGCTTCGGAAAAAGGTCATTCGCCTCGACTCCTTCTGGTCGCGGTTCGCCGGACTGATGCTCCGCGCCGGGCTGCCGAAGGACGTTGCGGTTCTGATCGCGCCGTGTAAAGCCGTACACACCTGGTTTATGAGGTTTCCGATCGCGGTGATTTACTTAGACAAAGAATCTCACATCGTTTGGTTCGGCGTGCTTACGCCTTGGCGCATAGGTCCTTACATAAAACAGGCTGCGGCGGTGCTGGAAACGTCGGACACGGGGATCTGCGAACGTCTTGCGGTCGGAGAGCAGCTTCATTTCGGTACATATTCCACTAACGCGACGTAAGCGCTGCGGAGGAGTAACGCATCGACACCTTGCAGCAACGGCGTAACGAAGGGGTACGTATATTCCGCCGCCACGCGAATCGTCGCTCCCATCGTCCGTGCGGATAACGCGGGCTCCATGGCGATTCGCACGTGCTGTCCGTCCGTTGAAGTCAACCGCAAGCTGCCGTACTTCTTTCCTGCGGCGTCGGTCGTCTCCTCGTACGTCGACGCGGAGACGGGGAACAGCACGGCGGCGATTCGTTCCGCATTGGCGCTCACGTCGGCAACCGATTGTCCGACGCTGGCGCCGCGCGCGATTTCCTTCGTCAGCTGTTCCAGCGTGTGCTTCTTATACAAGATAAAACTAAGATCGACCATCGCAAAGAGGACCAGCAGGATCACCGGCATGAGGATAGACCATTCCAGCAAGCTTTGTCCGGCTTCGCCTCGCCGTCGTCTCATGAGGACTCCGCCTCTTCGACGGGGCAAGGGACCCAGACCGCGACCGAATCGGTCGACCACCGTACGGCGCCCTCCACCATCGATGCCCGGTGCGCAATTGCGAGCCGCTCCGCCGATCGCCGCTCCTCCCATGCGCCGCCATGCGCCTTCAGGCGCAAGACGACCCCGCGCCGAACCCAGCGGATGTCGACGTCGACGCGCTGCGTACCCCCGGACGATGCGACGAGGGCGAACCACTCGCCGACGATCCGCATCAGGCTGATCCCGATATGCTCCGGCAGCCGCCGCTCCGCCCCTCGCTCGACGACCTCGCATGGGAGATGCGTGCGCTCCGTGACCCCGTCGCAATAGCTTAAGACGCTGTGATAAAGACTGCCTCCGCGCCAAACGCCGGGGTCCAGAAGCAGGGCGGCTGTCCGCATCCGGGCTGCGCTTTTGTTATAGATTTCTCTCAATCGATCCAGCTGCGAGAGGTCGCTTGCCGACGCTTCGGCATGGGCGTGAAGCATCTCGACATGCGCTAACGGTTCCAGGAAGTGCTCGCGAACCAATTCGTACACTCGGACTCTTTCCCGTTCCACGATGTCGACGATTCGTTCGGGATCCGGCTTTCGCCGTTCGGAACGGACCTTGCGCCGAAGCCGCTCGAACCAACATTTCCACCAGCCTGGGGGGAGGTAGCCGTTCCTAGCGTCCATGCCGGGCAAGTTGACGACCTCGACCATCGGTTCGTCCCGGAATCGCCCGACCCAAAGCGCGTACGGCAGCTCGGGCGAATCGGACGTCCAATGGATCTGGTTCGGGTACAGGGCTGTATATTTCTCCGCTACGGCTTTCGTCCGGTCTAGAGAATGCAAATCCCAAATATAAATCTCGCCCCCCTCCCGAAACCAATCGCCGGAGGTCAAGCCGATCAAATAGCGCTGCAGTTCGTCTTGATGGTTTTTGGTGACCAAGATGACGATCGGGCGGGTCGGACGCCGCGCGGGATCGAACCGCGCTTTCCGTTTCGGAAGAAAGAACATGTCGGTACCTCCTTTACGCTTTCGTGAACATCTCGATAATTTGGAGT
Source organism: Paenibacillus sp. (assembly GCF_035645235.1). GTDB lineage: Bacteria > Bacillota > Bacilli > Paenibacillales > YIM-B00363 > Paenibacillus_AE. The sequence goes on along the minus strand of NZ_DASQMZ010000178.1, from coordinate 6,327 downwards.
ATGCCGGGACCCAATATGACTAGAAAGATAGGCGGGAAAATGAACAACACCAGCGGAAACATCATCTTGACCGGCAGCTTCATCGCTTGCTCGCGGATCCGCTGGGCACGTTTGATTCGCAGCTGCTCCGACTGCAGCCGAATCGTCTTGACGATGCTGACGCCCATCTTATCCGCTTGAATGAGCGCGCGGACAAGCGCGGAGAAGTCGGCGAGCTGGATCCGTTCCGCCGTATGCCGCAGCGCCTCCTCGCGGGTTGACCCGACGGCCATTTCGCGCATCGTCCGCTGCAGCTCCTTATATAGAGGACCGTCCCGCTTGGAGCAAATTTTCCCCAGCGCGCTGTCGAACGACGTGCCCGCTTCCAGAATGACGGATAAAATATCGAGCAGATACGGGAGCTCGCTTTGCATCCGGCGTCGCTGCGCATTCACGCGCCCGCGAAGGAGAAGATCCGGCAGAAAGAACACTACGATCGGAAGGAGCCACAGGACCGGCGACGACGTTCGCGTTGCGAAGGTTAACGCGCCGAAAACGAGCATGGTGCCGACGAACAGCAGCCATTTCGCCGCGATCAGTCGAGCGACGTCGACCGGCTCGGTCAAGAGCAGCGTGACCCGCAGCAAAAATTCGCGGTACCGCCGGGGCGTCAAGCGGCCGACGAAGGTCGCGAATTTCTGAAGCAACGGGGCAAGCAGCCGCTGGAAAAGCGGGACTTCGTATACATTGGCGCGGTCCTTCGGAAAATAAATTCGAATCCGTTGCAGAAGCCTTCTGCGCGGATTCCATACAAGCGAATGCAGACCGATGGAGCCGATCGAAAAGCTTGTGAAAAACAACAATAAGACGAACGCGACGGTTAACATCGTTCCTCACTCACCTTATCTCGAACCGAATCATCTTACGGAGAATCCAGATCCCGATCGCCTGGCTGCCCGCCGCCACCCCCAGCAAGACGATGCCGAATACGTTGCTAAATAGGGCGGACATGTATTCCGGGCTAATCAAAGTAAGGAATACGAAGAGGAAGAGGGGCAGCAAGCCGATGACCCATGCCGACATCCGCCCTTGCGCGGAGACGGCTCTTACTTCTTCGGCCAGCCTCTCGTTTTCCCGCATGACTTCCATGAGCTTATCGATCACTTCGGTAACGTTGCCGCCGGTCTCGCGGGTAATTAGAATCGTATCGGTTACAAGCGTCAATTCCTCGATATCGAGCCGATCCGCGAAATCCGCCAAAGCCTTCTCGAACGGCTCGCCCAGCTTAATGGAGTGGATGAGCGTTTGAAACTGCTCGGATATCGGGTGCATATTTTCTTTCGCAACGAGGTCGATCGCTTGCACGATCGAGTACCCCGATTTCAAGGCGCTCGAGACGAGCAGGAGAGCGTCCCCGAGCTGCGCGGCGATTTTTCGTTTCTTCCGAGCGGGCAATTGCTTCAGCAGGACAACGATCATGCCGTAAAAGAGCGCACCGAGCGTCAAGGACGGCAGGAGCCCCCATAGGAAGGCCAATAACGCAAGCAGGAGGCCGGCGCCGAGCGCAATGCTTATAAATTCCTTCGGCGTCACCGGGATCGAAGCGGCGGCAAGCTTGCGCTCGAGCGCGTTCCAGAACGCCCGCTTCGCCGCCGCCGGACGGGTTTCCATGGTTGGCGCCGGTTTTTCCTTCTGCATCCGGAAGTAACGGCGTATCCGAATGCGGGTCGCGATCGTTTCGTTCACGCTCCGAGCATAGGGGAGCACAAGCATGAACGCCGCTGCGAAGCAGCCGAGAAGAAAAACCGTTTTCAAGCATATTCACCTTCCTTTCTTTCGAGATCGCCTAATGGTCCCGGAACGAGACCGATCCGGTTTGGACGAACTTCCCTCGCACCGCGGCGGTGCCATAGGGCTGGATTTCTTCGAAGACGTACAGGTCCTGCAGCACGACGGTGTTATTTTCGATGCCTTCGACATGCGTGATATGCGTAATCTTTCGGCTGCCGTCGCGGAAGCGCTTCTGGAGCACGATCAGATCGATGGCGGATGCGATTTGTTCGCGGATCGCCTTCAGGGGCAGGTCGTAGCCCGACATCAGCATCAACGTCTCCAGACGGGAAATGACGTCTCGCGGCGTGTTGGCATGCACCGTAGACAGCGAGCCGTCGTGGCCGGTATTCATGGCCTGCAGCATATCGAGCGCTTCCCCGCCGCGAACCTCCCCGATAATAATTCGATCCGGACGCATCCGAAGGGAGTTGCGGAGCAAGTCGCGGATCGTGACTTCGCCGCGTCCTTCGATGTTCGGAGGCCTCGTTTCGAGCGAGACGACATGCGGTTGTCTTAGCCGCAATTCCGCCGCGTCCTCGATCGTAACGATACGCTCGGTTTCCGGGATAAAACCGCTTAGGATGTTCAAAAGCGTCGTCTTGCCGCTCCCGGTGCCGCCGGCCACCAAAATATTCATGCGGTGGATGACGGCCTGCTCCAGAAAGAGCGCCATCTCCTTGCTTAACGCTCCATATTGAATGAGCTCTTGAACCCCCAATTTATCTTTACGGAATTTGCGGATGGTCAACGTCGGTCCGTTCAGCGCCAAGGGCGGAATGATGGCATGAATTCGCGACCCGTCCGGCAGTCTTGCGTCGACCATCGGTTGACTTTCGTCGATGCGGCGTCCTAACGGGGCGATTATGCGTTCGATGACATGCAGCACTTGCTGATCGTTCAGAAAATGATGCATGCTCAGCTCCAGCTTGCCGAACCGCTCTACATACACCTGCCCCGGACCGTTCACCATAATTTCGCTGACGGATTCGTCGTCGAGGAGCGGCTGGATCGGACCGAGCCCCGTAATGTCTTGAACGACTTGCGTAATGAGCTTCTCCTTCTCTTCCTTCGGCAAAAACCGCTGCTCCTCCCCGAGCAGCGTCTCCAAGTACTCGGATACCTCGCGGCGAAGGGTGGGATGCTCCGTTTCGTCCGCGACGGAGCGCTGGCTGCGCATCAGCAGCTTGGACCGGATGCGCTGCATCAGCAAGATCGTCTCTTGCTGCGCACCCGTCTCGCCGGCTTGTTGTTTGTTCTGCTTCAGTTTTTTATATAAAGACAAAGCCACACGCCTCCTTGCCGTCAGCGCCGAAACCAAGGCCAACGTCTTCGTCTTGTTTTCCGTTCGGCGTCCAAGGTATAAAACATTCGTAAGCCTTCGATCATGTCGCCAAGATCTTTGCCCAGCGTCGAGGAACTGTCGTAAATCCATTCGGGCCTTCCTTGGTTGATGGATTTCAGCACTTGCGGGTAGTCGTTCGATAAAAATTTGTACACCGGCGCGCCAAGAATTTCCTCGATCATCGACTTGTTGAAATGGCTTTTCGCCGAATGCCGATTCACGACGATTTTGATTTTCGACGAATCGATGCCGAGCTCCCGCATCGTCTTCAGTCCGGTCTTCGTGTTTCGAAGCGAAATCAGCTCGGGGGAGGTGACGAACAAAATCAGATCGCTTCGTTCCAACGCCACGACCGACGACTCCGAGAAGCCCGGCGGGCAATCGACGACGACGTAATCGAATTGCTCCTTGAGCAACGTAAAAATTTTGATCAACGCGGGCTCGCTAATAAAATCGGCTTCCTCCGGGTTTTGCGGGGAAGGGAGGATGTGAAGCTGGAGCGGGTGCTTCGTCATTAACTCCCTGAGTTCTGCGCCCGTCAATTGCTCGATGCGTTCCACCGCATGAGTCATCGTCGCTTGGGGCACGATGTCCATCATCACGGAAATATCTCCGAACTGCAGATCCAAATCGACCAACGCGGTATCTTCCCGGAACCGGTAGGATAATCCGGCGGCGAGCATGGACGAGAGGGTCGACTTCCCGATGCCGCCTTTCGTGCCGAAGACGGTGATCATCTTGGGCGATCGAATTAGCAGCTTGGTCGAATGTTCGGCGTAATGGTCGCGCAGCGGCTGAATATGGCCGTAGACGTTCCGCAACGCTTGGATCAATTCGTCCGCATGGTACGGCTTCGAGAGGACGTCGCGAGCGCCGGCGTTCATCAGCTGCCGCCACTTCACGCCCGTATCGTCGCTGGTCGTGACGAGAACGGCCAAATACGGCGAGCGTGTCAGCAGCTGCCCTACGTCCTCGGCGACCGCCGCGCCGCTGACGTTTTCGTCCAGGATGACGATATCGGGATAGAGCCGCTTGATTTCTTCCAGTCCGGCTTCGACGGAGCTCGCGTGTCCGAGCAGATGAATGCCCGGCTTCCCCGCAAGCATCTCCTCAAGCAGCTCGCGCGAGGCTTCGGAGGCGTCAATATGAAACACCCTTGCTTTCTGCAACGTAGTTCCCCCCTTTACGGCCGAATCATATCGTTCACATGCAACGGTTCGACGGTGACGGCGGGCTCGGTCGGGGCAGGCCGAAGGGTTAAGGCGAACGTCCCCGTTTGCGCTTGAAGCGCGAACGCAAGCGCCTCTTCCGCCCGCAGCATCAGCGTGACCGTCTTCGCCGCTTCGGGCAGCTCCAACGTTCCCGGTGAACCGACGGCAAGCACTTTAATATTTTGAAAGGCAAGCAGCGCCCTCGAACCGTCTCCGTCCTGTCGAATCCAAATGATATCGACGAACATCCCCGGACGCAGATGTCCCCCAAGTCCGATGACGGGCGTGTTTTCGACCGTAATGGCGCGGTAGCCTTCCGGCAGATGGAACGGGTTGACGGTGTCCACGTTCAGGAAGTCTTCCGCCGCGAAGAGGCTTCCTTGCGCGATACCGTGCATGACGGTTCGGCCTATGATCTCTTGGGGATCTCGAAGGAAAGCAACCCCGTCCAGCGCTCCTTCCGGTACTTGGATGCGGGCGAGATCTTGTTCGGACACGGTCGACAACGGCTCAAGCGCGCGTGCGGCTACCGGATATTCCACGTAAGGCACATTAGGCTTGTCGACGGAAGAGACGATCCAATACCCTGCATACGTCGTGATCATCGCGAAAATCAACGAAATGACAAGATAAAGCTTTCGATAATACATATCATCCCACCAACCCGAAGAGGACGAGGGCAAACACGGCCAAACTCATGCAAGATCCTAGCGGAATACATTGATTGATCCGTCGGTACCGCTCCCCCTCCGGCAATCGAAATAAATAGGCAACCATCTCGAATAAAGCGCGATGTTTGACCAGTACCAACAAGGAAAAGCCGCCAGCGATCAATATGCCGAGAAAAAACGCGGATACGAAGGGCGAAGGGCCCATGAGCGCGCCGAGCGCGGCAAGCATCTTTACGTCTCCGCCGCCGACCCATCCGAAGAGGAACGGGACAAGCAGAACGCTAAATCCTATCGCGGAGCCGAGTAAGCTCGATACAAAGGCGCCATGTTCTAAGGAGATAAGCCAACCGGCTCCGATCGCGGGGATCGTGAGCTTATTGGGTATCGTTTGGTATTTGAGATCGTAGTAGAACACAATGGCAGAAAATAGCAGCGTAACGATGGTAAGCATCGACGACCCTCCTGCTCATATGGGAATGAAGGGAGGGGTTTCCCCCTCCCCCGCATTGCGATTACGTAGTCGGCGTAGTGATTTCGCCCATCTTATCGACGATATACTGGAAGAACCGTTCCAACTCTCCGCCCATGGTGAGCAGCAGTCCGATGACGACGACGGCGACAAGGGCAAGAATAAGTCCGTACTCGACCATGCCTTGGCCGGAGTCGTCCTTCCACAAGCGAGTCATAAGCCCTCTGAACCATTTCATTAGAACCACCTCCATTCATAGGACTGCTTCAAGTTATGAATTTAGTCATCTACAGGGAACTGTCGTTTGTCCTAACTCTATTAAAATAGGCAAGGGGAAAAATACCATAACTCGATAGGTTTGATGAAGGCGGATCATAAGACGTACTGGGAGGGGGCGCCTTCTTTACGACCTTTTGCCTTCAGCTCAGTACGAAGTTTGGGATGGGGGAAACTACCATTTGCATTTTATGTCGAAAGTGGGTATAGTATATTCTTGTCGCCGCGAAAACGGCACGAACGATCGACACGAGGCCGGCGCACGATGGGAAACATTGTCGCTTGCAATCGAACGATCGAATGTGGTAGGATGTAATTCCTGTCGCTTCACGGCAGGATGAAAGTCAAGCTTGTTCCTTGAAAACCGAACATGAGCATCGAGCTTTTTCGCAGGCGATTCGTCGCTGAGAAAAAAGTCTCGAGAAATATGCTTTTAGCTAGCTTGTAATGAGCACAGTTGAACTACCCTTTTTGGAGAGTTTGATCCTGGCTCAGGACGAACGCTGGCGGCGTGCCTAATACATGCAAGTCGAGCGGATCTTGTCC
>NZ_DASQMZ010000177.1:0-19628 GCF_035645235.1 Paenibacillus sp. | reverse complement strand
CGGCGACGAGGAGAGCGGCGTCGCGGTCGGCGTCCGGCAGCACGATGCCGAATTCCTCGCCGCCGTAACGGGCGACGAGGTCGTCGGGGCAGCGGACGCACCCTTCCGCCGTTCTGGCGATTCGGCGAATGACTTCGTCTCCCGCGACATGTCCGTACCGGTCGTTATACCGCTTGAAGTGATCGATGTCGAGCAGCAGCAGCGCCACCGCACCCGCCGGCGTCCGGCGCTCGGCGAGCTTAAGCAGCGACGCGGAGAGCATATCGTCGAAGCGGCGTCGGTTCGCGACGCCGGTCAGCCCGTCGACGAGCGACAGCTCGCGGAGCTTCTCGTTGGCGGTGCGCAGCTCCTGCTCCCGTTGGACGAGACGGACGTACTGGCGGTTCGTCTCGTAGACGAGGAGACCGAGGAAGACGGTCGACGCGATGACGGCAAACAGCAGTCCCGCCTCATGACCGATCGTGTACCGCTCGCCCGCGCCCGCCGCCGCCGCGCGCCATGCGGCGACGACGCCGAGCCCCGAGGCGAACGCGCCGACGGCGAGCCACAGATGGAGGAAGCTGCGGCCGCGGGGGCCGCGCAGCAGCAGGGCGATGGCGAGGCCGTGCAGCGCGGCCGCGACCGCGGCCGCGAAGGCGCCCGGAGCGGGATCGGCGAGCGGCGCGGCGGCCGATCGCGCGGCGGCGACCCAGCCGACGGCGCTAGTCGCGACGGCGACGGCCGCGGCGGTGCCGGCGATCGCCGCGCCGGCGCGGCGGCTCGACCGGATGAGCCGCGCCGGCGCCGCCCGGGTCGCCGCCGCGTACGCAAGCAGCAGCGCCGGGAAGCCGAGGCGGCTCGCCGCCCACAGCCGATCCGCGGCCTGCGCGGCCGCGTCGAGCGGTCCGTCCGGCGGCGGAACGCCCGGCGCCCAGACGAGCTGGAGCGCCGCGAGGCCCGAAGGGAAGAGGAAGGCGGCGGCTAAGGCGAGCAGCGGCGCCTCCCGGGTCAAGCGAAACTGGAAAAACAAAAAGGCGGTCGCCGCCGCGTTCGCGAACGCGACGACGGCGGCATGCCCCGCCATCCAAGCCGCGAGTCGAGGCACGGGCTCCGCGGCGAACGGCAGCGTCGTGCCGGCCGCGGCCAACAGGGCGACGCAGAGCGAGCCCGCGAGCCATCGCTGCCCCGGGGACGCCTGCAGTTCGTGCAGCCCGCCCCTCGCGGCGGATGCGGTTCGATTCGAGGACATCCGGATTCCCCCTTCCGGACGCGAGGATCGCCGATGCGGCGGCGACGCGCGCGATGCCGAGATTTTCGTCGATCTATCTTACGCGGACGATCGGGCGAATGTCCCGGCTTTGGCGCGAAATCGAGATTATTATATAATGCACCTTACGTAGCGATAACGGAATCGGTAAAGGGGGCGAAGCGCTTGTCTTACGAGGAGCAATTGGCGGCGGAGCGGGAGACGCTTTCGAAGGTGCGGAGGCACATCGAACGGCAGATCGACGCGGGCGAGGAGGGCATGAAGCTGACGGACGATTTCACCGAGCTGGCGCTGAACGCCATTCGCCGGAAGGAGCTCGATCAGCTGAATAAGTCGAAGACTCGGCCGTTCTTCGCCAAGGTCGATTTCCGGGAGCGGGATCAGCCGGATCGGGAGCAGGCGTATATCGGACGCTTCGGGCTGTTCGACCGCGCGACGATGGAGCCGATCGTGCTCGATTGGCGGTCCCCGATGGCGAGCCTGTATTACGAGCACGCCTTCCGCGACGTGCCCGTCGACGTGAAGCTCGGCCGCCGGCTGACGTTCGACGTCTTGACGAAGCGGCAGTTCGAGATGGAAAAGGACGAGCTCGTCCGCATCTACGACATGTCGGAATCGACCGGCGCGAACCGGCTGCTGCTCGAGCGGCTGGAGCAGCGCGGCGAGCAGAAGCTGCGCGACATCGTCGAGACGATCCAAGCGGAGCAAAACGCGGTGCTCCGCGCGGACGCGGGGCAGGCGCTCGTCGTGCAAGGCGCCGCGGGGAGCGGCAAGACGACGATCGCGCTGCATCGCCTTGCGTTCCTGGCCTATTCGTACCGGGACCGGGGCGCGTTCGACAACTTTCTGATCGTCGCGCCGAATAAGCTCTTCATCGATTATATTTCGGACGTGCTGCCGGATCTTGGCATCGAGGGCGTCGTACAGACGACGTGGGAGGAGGCGTTGACGCGCCACATCCCGCTGCCGAGAGGGTACCGGTTCGAGGACGCGGCTGCGAAGACGGCGCTCTTTCTCGAGCCGCTCGTCCCTGCGGGTCCGGGCGAAGCGTCCGCCGGGAGCGGCGGGAAGCCCGGCGGCGCGGGCGGGGAGCGCCGGGCGGCGCTCGCGACGGTGCGCCTCGCCTCGCGGCTGCGCGGTTCGATGGCGATGAAGGCGCTGCTCGACCGGTACGTCGACCGCCGCATCGAGGCGACGGTGCCGGATGTCGACTTAGTCCTTAGCAAGGCGCACCGGCTCTCCGCCGAGGAAGTCAAGCGGAAGTTTCACGTCGACTTCCGGCATTACCCGTACGTGCAGCGCCGCCGGCGGCTGCTGCAGGCGCTGACGCAATGGAAGGACGATTGCGTGAAGGAGGCGGCGCGCACGCTCGAGTCGCGCGTGCGAGCGGGACGGTACGCGGAGACGGAGCGGCGCATCGCGGAAATTCGCGAGCTGTACGACCGCAAGCTGGCGGAATACGCGGAACGGATCAAAACCGTCGAGCTGGTCTCTTTTTACCGCAACCTCATGTCGAAGCCCGCCAATATCGCGAAGCTGCTCGAGGCGTCCGGCTTGGCCGGAGAAGAGGGCGCCGACGCCGAACGGCTGGCCGCGTATTTCGAGGAGCGCAAGGCGGCGAAGAAGCAGGAACTCGAATGGGACGACATCGCCCCGCTCTTCTACCTCGCGAACCGGTTTTACGGGCTCGGAAAGACGAAGGCGTTCAGCCATATTATCGTCGACGAAGCGCAGGACTTCTCGCCGTTCCAGCTTCATGCGCTGACCGCGTTGTCGGCGAGCGGTTCGATGACGATTCTCGGCGACCTGGCGCAGTCGATCTACCCGTACCGAGGCCTCGACGATTGGAATGCGCTCGCGAAAGGCGTGTTCCAGAGCCGCATGTCCATCGAGCGGCTGAAGAAGAGCTACCGGTCCACCGTCGAAATCATGACCGTCGCGAACGCGGTGCTCTCGCATGCGAACAACCCGCACATCGCGCCCGCCGAGCCGGTGCTCCGCCACGGAGAAGCGCCGGTCGCCGAACGGCTCGAGGGCGAGCGGGCGGCGCTCGTGCGCATCGCCCGGCGCGTCGCCGAGCTGCGCGAAGGCGGGCTGGCCAACGTGGCGATCATCGAGAAGTCGCTCGCCCGGTGCCGGGACGTCTACAAGAAGCTGGCGAAGCTGGGCCTGACGGACGCGCATCTGATCGAAGGCAAGGCGGAGAAATACGCCGGCGGCGTCAGCGTCGTGCCGGTGTACCTCGCCAAGGGGATGGAATTCGACGCCGTGCTGCTCGTCAATCCGTCGGAGGCCGCCTACGACCCGGCCGCGCCGGAAGACGCGAAGCTGCTGTACGTCGCCTGCACGAGGGCGCTGCATCGGCTGGAAGCGTACGGGTGGGAGGCGCTGACGCCGATGCTCTCGGGGGCGATGTAGCCGCGGGCGCGGTTCGTTCGCCGCGGCGTTTCCCGTCTGGCAAGAAGGCGCATCGATCGATATACTGGAAGTATTCGGACAAGGGGGTGCCGGCCGATTGCTGTATTTCATTCGCATGTCGCAGAAGCTGCTTAAGCTCAACAACGGCTTTCTGGCGGTATTCACGGCGACGTTCGTGCTCGGCAGCGCGACGATCATGTACGCGCTCGAGCCGGAGACGTTCGGCAAATGGTTTAACGCGTTATGGTACGTCATGACGACGGTAACGACGGTCGGCTACGGCGATTACTTCCCGAAGACCGACGCCGGCAAGCTGTACGCGATGCTGCTGTACCTGTTCGGCATCGGGCTGCTCAGCCTCGTCATCGGGAAAATCATCGATGCGTTCGGCACGCTGAAGAAGCGGAAGGAGGCTGGCAAGTTGAAATATCACGGCAGCGGGCATGTGCTCATTATCGGGTGGAGCCGCAGGGCGCAGTCGGCGGTGGAGGAGCTGCTGCACGGCGATCCGCGGATCGAGGTCGTCTTGATCGACGAACTGGATCGGTCGCCGCTCGACGAGGAACGCGTCTTCTTCGTCAGCGGCGATCCGTCGGCCGAGACGACGCTCGAGACGGCGGGGCTGTCCCGAGCCCGCGCGGCGATCGTGTTCTCCGATCGAGCCATCGACAACGCGGCGCTCGCGGACGGCAAGTCGCTCCTCATCGCCTCGAGCATCGAGCGTCTGGCGCCGCACATTCACACGACGGTCGAGATCGTCCTCGAGCAGCATATCCAAAATTTCCGCCACGTGCAGGTGAACGAGTTCATCCTGTCCCATGAGGCAGTGTCCCGTCTCGCGGTGCGTTCCGCGATGCACGCCGGCAGCATTTCGATTTTTACGCAGCTCCTCAGCAGCCGGGTCGGGGAGGATGTGTTCGAGGTCGCGCCGCGCCCCGAGTGGAAGACGTACGGCGACGCGTTCCAAGGCTTGCTCCGGCTCGGCGCGACGCTGCTGGCCGACCGGGGGGACATGACGATCAACAGGAAGCTTGACGAGGCGATGCCCGCGGAGGCTCGGCTGTTTATCGTCTGCGACGGACCGACGTACGAGCGCATTCGGGCGACGGGGTAGGCCTCCGTCTTGAACTCACTCAGCACATTGTTTATAATCATTATTATCTTCAATTAAATATAGACAACGGAATCGGAGGAGTGCGGCATGGCGCAAGCGATCGTGTACACGAGCACGAACTGCGTGTACTGCAAGCAGTTGAAGTCGTATTTGACGGAACAGAACGTATCGTTCGAGGAGCGCAACGTAGACGAGAACGAGGCGTATTTCGAGGAGCTGCAGAAGATCGGCATGATGTCGCTGCCGGTTACGGTCATCGGCGAATACAATATTCTCGGCATGAATACGACGCGTATTCAGAAGGCGCTCGCGTCGTTGACGGTGTAACGAGGCTGGTACGTCCGCCATACGGCGGGAAGCGCGGCGGCGAAGGGGCGGGATTAGCGCAGCGAAAGCTGCCGATCCGGCCCCTTTCCCCGTTAAAGAGGTCGCCGCATGCGTCACGCGGCCGGCTTCTTGTCCAACAGCTTTTGGTATTTCATCGAAAACGCCACGATTAGCGGCACGAGCACGATCGTCGGAAGAAACCACACGAGCAGGCTGACGCGCTCGAGCCCGAGCAGACGAGGCGCGCCGAACACCGCGAACGCCGTGACGGTGGAGATGCAGCAGCTGAGCATGCCGACGAGATGCTCGACCGTCCAATGCGACCGCCGCTTCGGCGCAGTCAGCCAATAGGCGAGCTGCGAGCCGCCGAGGAACAAGCCGAGCAGGGGAAAGTACTGAAGCAGCGGGAAACCGATCGTCCAGCCGTACGCGCCGATGGCGATGCCGGAGCCGAATAGCAGCGCGGGGAACGCCAAGTCGACGGGATGTCGATGCGGCGATTTCCGCTTCTTGTAGCGAAGCACGCGGATGCCGTACCAGGCGCACGCGCCGCTGAGGATCGAGACGAAAATCAAAAACCAAGAGAACGGAATCGCGTCCGGCTCCGGACCGGCGTTCCAGGTTAACCGATAGATGCCCATAAAGAGCGCGGTCGCCGACACGACGGTCATCGCTCCGACATACACCCAGCCGACCCGGTTATGCAGCTTGCCGCCCTTCCTCGCCACGATCGGCACCCAAAAGACGAGAAGCGCCAGAAAGCCGGAGCCGATATGGAGCCACCTCGAGAGTTGAAACAGCATATCCACGCATATACCCTCCCCACCTACTTTGCATCGTTAACTACATTCTAGGAAGCGCGCCGATTTCCTTTTTTTATGCTACACTATTTCGAAAATGACCCAAGAACCACGAACAGAGGTGCTTCCATGATCGCAAAGACGACGATTCCGATCTACGTCCTCTCCGGCTTCCTCGGCAGCGGGAAGACGACGATGCTGCGTAGAGCATTAGACGCCTATAACATGAGGGGGCTGCGGCCCGTCGTGCTCATGAACGAACTGGGCGACGTCAATCTGGACGGGGCGGCGCTCGCGGCCGGCGGGGAAGCGGTGCCGACGGCGGAGCTGCTCGGCGGCTGCATCTGCTGTTCCATCCGGGACGACGTCGGCCTGCAGCTTCATGAGCTGGTGACCGCCTACGCGCCTGACGCCGTCTTTATCGAATCGACCGGCGTCGCGCATCCGATGGAAATTATGGATGCGGTGACCGAGGCGTCGCTTTATTTGCCGATCGCGCTGGCAGGACTCGTCGCCGTCGTCGACGGCGCGTTCCTGCTCGGCGAAGGCGCGGACGCCCCGACGGCGAAGACGAGGCGGCTCCTTCGCGACCAAGTGCGCTGCGCTTCGCTCGTCGCGCTGAATAAGACGGATCGCCTGTCGGCGGAGAGGGCGGACCGCGCGGAGGCGACGCTGCGAGAGTGGAATCCGCATGCCCGCATCGTGCGCACGGTGCGCGGAAACCTCGACGAAGGCTACTGGTTCGAGACGGACGCCGCGGCGCCGGTGCCGGCCGTGGCGTCGGAGGGGCATATTTGCGGCGATGATTGCCGGCACGGCCGCGCGCACGACCGCGGCGACGCTCATGGACATCATGCCGCGCACGAGCACGTGTCGGTCTATACGCGGTTTTTGAACGGACCGATCGACAGCGGCGCGTTCGAGGCGTTCATGAAGTCGCTCCCGCAAGGCGTCTATCGGGCGAAGGGGATCGCGACGTTTTCGGATACGGCGAGCCGGTTCCTTTTCCAATATGCCTACAAGGAGCTGGACTTCACGCGCATTACGCCGCAAGGCGAGGTGAACGACGTCGCGGTGTTTCTCGGCGAAGCGTTTCCGAAGGACGAGCTGGAGGCGGGCATAGCGGCGCTGGAGCGCGGGACGTACTACCGGGAGCGGATGCGGCGCTCGTACGATCGATACGCGGAGGAGCGGGATACGGACGAGCTGCAGGGATGGAAAACGGTCGAGCGCGACCGGTTTCTGGCGGCACTGCGGGCCGAAGGGGCGGAGACGCTGCTCGAGGTCGGCGCCGGTCCGGGGCGCGACAGCGTATTTTTCCGCGAAGCCGGCCTTGCGGTCACGGCGGTCGACCTGTCGCCCGAGATGGTTCGGCGCTGCCGCGAGAAGGGGCTCGACGCCCTCGTCATGGACATGGCGGACCTGCGGTTCCCGGACGGCTCGTTCGACGCGGTCTACGCGCTGAACAGCTTGCTGCATATTCCGAAAGCCGAGCTGCCTGACGTGTTGGCGGGCATCCGACGCGTGCTGAAGCCGGGAGGCCTGTTCTACATGGGCGTCTACGGCGGCGTCGACTCCGAGGGCGTCTGGGAACAGGACGAATACGAGCCGAAACGGTTTTTCGCCATGTACGCCGACGAACCGATGCGGGACGTCGTCGGTCGGGCGTTCGAGATCGTGCATTTCGGCGTCGTGGCGTACGCGGGGAGCGGGAAACGGCCGCATTTTCAATCGATAATCTTGCGGAAATCGACCGCCGTATGATAAGGTATTGGTAAGTTTTTGATTTCGGAACTTTCGAAGGGAGGTGTCAACATGTCGTCCATCGCCGCTCGCAGCAAGGGAGCCCAAACTTGGGTCCGCCAAGCTACGATCGCATTCCGTTCCGCCGCCGACGGGAGAGGTCTGTCCATTTCCGGAGATGACGACTTGTTGACACGGTAAGCGCGGGGGTTTTTCCCACCGGGACGCGAAAGCCGCGGGCGAAGTCGTATCTTCGCTTGCGGCTTTTTTTGTGCGTTCACATTCCATTTTCGAAAGAGTGATACGGATGACGACGATTTGCGCGGCGGAGCACATAACGAAAAATTGGGGCGGCGCGCCGGTGCTGGCCGAGCTGTCCCTTGAAATTAAGGAGAAGGAACGAATCGGGCTCGTCGGGCCGAACGGCTGCGGCAAGACGACGCTCCTGAAGCTGCTCGCGGGGGAGGACGTTCCCGATTCGGGAGCGATCCATTATCGGAAAGGGTGCCGCGTCGCGCTGCTCGCCCAAATACCCGACTTCGGGCCGACGCGGACGGCGGGCGACGTGCTGGCGGAGGCGTTCGCGTCGCTGCTCGCGATGCGCTCTAGGCTTACGGAGCTCGAGCGGGACATGGCCGACACGGCGCTCGCGGACAAGGCGATGAAGGCGTACGGCCCGTTGCTCGACGCGTTCGGCGCGGCGGGCGGGTACGAGATGGACGCGGCGCTGTCGCGGGTGGCGGAGGGTCTCGGCATCGCTTCGCTGCTGGACCGGCCGTTCGGGGCGATGAGCGGCGGGGAACGCACGAAGATCGGACTCGGGCGAATTTTGCTGCTGAAGCCGGACCTGCTGCTGCTCGACGAGCCGACGAACCATCTGGATTTGTCTTCGGTCGAGTGGCTGGAAGGATACCTGCAGGATTACGACGGGAGCGTGGCGATCGTGTCGCACGACCGCTACTTTCTGGACCGCGTCGCATCGAAAATCGTCGACCTCGAAGGCGGCGTCGCGGACGTGTATCACGGCAATTACTCTTCCTTCGTCGAGGAGAAGGAGCGCCGGCTGCTGGCGGAATTTACGGCGTATCAAGAGCAGCAGAAGAAGATCAAGAAGATGGAAGAGGCGATCAAGCGGCTTCGCGTCTGGGCGGCGCAGGCGGACAATCCGAAGATGTTTAAGCGGGCGGCGGCGATGCAGAAGGCGCTCGACCGCATCGACCGGCTCGAGAGGCCGGTACTGGAACGGGCCCGGATGGGGCTGGCTCTCGAGGCGGGAGACCGCAGCGGCAAGGACGTCGTCGCGATGGAGGGCGTCGGCATGGCGTTCGGAGACCGCCGATTGTTCCGGGACGTGAACCTGCATGTGCGGTTTCGGGACGCGGCGGCGATCGTCGGCGAGAATGGAAGCGGAAAGTCGACCCTCTTGCGGATGATCGCGGAAGGGACGGCTCCTTCCGAAGGCATCGTTCGGATCGGCAGCGGCGTGAAAATCGGCTATTTGGCGCAGCACGACCTGTTCCCCGATCCGGAGCAGACGATCCTCGGGGCGTTCCGCGACGCGGCGCCGGTCGAGGAAGGCGAAGCGCGGCGTTCGCTCGCGAAGTTTTTGTTTTACGGCGCTTCGGTGTTCCGGAAGGTAAAACATTTAAGTGGCGGGGAGAAAATGCGCCTCCGGCTCGCGCAGCTCATGCACTCGGACGTGAATTTCCTGGTGCTCGACGAGCCGACGAACCACCTCGACATCGACGCGCGGGAGGCGCTGGAGGAGACGCTCGCTTCGTTCGGGGGCACGATGCTCTGCGTCTCGCACGACCGCTATTTCCTGAATAAACTGTTCCCGGTCACCTATTGGCTCGAAGGAGGACGGCTCACGCGGTACGAGGGCGGATACGACGAAGCGAAGCGCAAGCGCGCGGAGCGGCTCGCGGCGGCGCCGGGACGCGAACGCGGCCCGACGGACGCGGCGAAATCCGGGGGGCGCGCCGAAGGGCCGCGGCAGCCCGCGTCGCAAGCCCGCAAAAGCGCCGGCGCATTCTCGCTCGAGCGGCTCGAGCGGGAAATCGAAGCGATCGAGGCGAAGCTCGCGCTGCTCGACGAGGCGATGTGCGCCGAGAACGACGCCGCGAAGCTCCAAGCGCTGTTCGCCGAACGCGCTGTGCTCGAGGCCGAGCGGGAGCTCCTGTACGAACAACTGGATCGGCTATAATTTTTTAAGCGAATCGCCCGGAGGGAGCGGTTCGCTTTTTTGTTTGGGGGGGCGGTCGTCTCTTTCCGACTTGTTTCCTTTTGCTCAGGGGGCAGTCGTCTCTTTCCGACTTGTTTCCCTTTGCTCAGGCGGGGTTGTTTCGTCTCTTTCCGACTTGTTTCCCTTTGCTCAGAGGGCGGGGCTGGCGTACCGGTTCATTCTTTCACCGAGGGGCTCGGTCCGGCAAGTGCGGGTAGCTTGGAGGAGGCGGACGCGTCCCGACGCTTGCACTGAGCAGAGGGAATTAGGCGGGAAAGGGAGCGGGAACAGCGGTGACGCATGTAGGGGGTTTGCAAGAAAATGGATAAAGTGATATCATACAAATATCAAAGTGATGTGAGGAGAGGTTCGCAATGAAAGAATTCGGCGCATGGAAAGCGAACGGGTTTGTCGCGGTGTTGGCTGTATTCGTTTGTATCGCGCTCGGCGTATTTTTCCTTACTCGGTCTTCTTTCCTGCCGGTCGTCGGCGGGCTGCTGCTGCTGGCGGCGCTTCTCGTGCTGACCTCGATCACGATCGTGCAGCCGAACCAATCGGCGGTCGTAACGTTCTTCGGCGAGTATAAGGGAACGTTGCGGGAGGACGGGTTTTGGATGGTGCTGCCGTTATCCGTGCGGCAGAAGCTGTCGTTGCGGGTGCGCAATTTCAACAGCGCGAAGCTGAAGGTGAACGATATCGAAGGGAATCCGATCGAAATCGCGGCCGTTATCGTCTTTAAGGTGGTGGAGACGGCGAAGGCGAGCTTCGAAGTAGACAAGTACGAGGAGTTTGTGGAAATCCAGAGCGAAGCGGCGCTGCGGCATGTGGCCAGCAAGTATCCGTACGATAACTTCGACGAGACCGGCATGTCGCTGCGCGGCAACGCGGACGAGGTGTCGGAGGAGCTGGCGAAGGAGCTGCAGGCGCGGTTGTCCGTCGCCGGCGTCGACGTGATGGAGGCGCGGCTTACGCACTTGGCGTATTCCACGGAAATCGCCGGCGCCATGCTGCAGCGCCAGCAAGCGTCCGCGATCATCGCCGCGCGGCAAAAAATCGTCGAAGGCGCGGTCGGCATGGTGAAGGACGCGCTCGAGCAGCTCGAGCGGGACAGCGGCGTGGCGCTCGATCCCGAGCGGAAGGCCGCCATGGCGAACAATCTGATGGTCGCGATCGTTTCCGACCGCTCCGCCCAGCCGGTCATCAATACGGGCAGTCTGTATTAACGGATGGCGGGCAAGAAGCAATATCCGTTGCGCATCGACGCCGCCGTCTACGATGCGTTGGAACGTTGGGCGGCCGACGAGTTTCGCAGCGTCAACGCGCATATCGAGTACGTGCTGCGCGAGGCGCTTCGGCAAGCGGGACGGCTGCCGGGGCCGCGGAGGCCCGCGGAACATGAGGACGAGGGCGGGGCTCCGGGCGGCCCGGGGAATTCGCCCGGGGCCGGCCGCCCGGATTAATCTGGTTCGTCCGAAGCGGCCGTGTTATACTCTACTCAAATTCGATGTAGAGGAGCGTGCAGGATGCGAAGCGGCAATCCTGTTTTAAACGATCGAGCGTTCGAGCGCGGGGCGTACGGTCCGGAGGCGATGACCCTCGAAGGAACCGTCAACAAGGCGTTCATTATGTTAGTGCTGCTCGGGGCGGGAGCGTTCGTCGCGTGGGACCGGTATTTCGCGGGCACGCTCGAGCCGGGGTTGGTGATCGGAAGCGCGATCGTCGGTCTGCTGCTGGCGTTTGCGATCGTCTTCGTTCGAAGGGCGGCCCCGTTCCTCGCGCCCGTCTATGCGGTCGCCGAAGGCATCGTGGTCGGCGGCGTGTCGGCGGCTTACGAAACGCAATTCAGCGGCATTACGCTGCAGGCGGTGCTGCTGACGGCGGCCGTCTTTCTTGCGCTGCTGTTCGCCTACAAAACCCGCCTGATTCAGGCTACGCGAAATTTCAAGCTGGGCGTATTCGCCGCGACCGTCGGGATCGCCATCATGTATTTGCTCAGCTTCGTTCTCGGCTTCTTCGGCATCTCGGTCCCTTATTTGCACGATAATAGTTTGATCGGGATCGGCATTTCGTTGTTTATCGTCGCCATCGCCGCGCTGAATCTCGTCTTGGACTTCGATTTCATCGAGTCGGGCGTACGGAGCGGGGCGCCGAAATACATGGAATGGTACGGCGCTTTCGGGCTTTTGGTTACGCTAATATGGCTGTATTTCGAAATTCTTCGTCTGCTCTCCAAACTGAGAAGCCGGTAACGCACCGCGGATGAAACCTTTCGCCCGCGCCTCGCGTCTGAAAGGTACTTCGATTCGGGAGGCTCCTTCAATGAAACGTACGTTAGGCAAAGAATTCGGATACCAGCTGGCGGCGGCCGCGTTCGCGACGGCGACGTTCCCGCTGCTGCTCGTCGCCGCGAACGATGTGCCCACGGATTTTTGGGCGGCGTATTCGTTTTATTTTATCTTCTCGGCGCTCGCATACATGACCGTCGGGGTGCTGTTCGCGGTCGCGATCGAACGCGCGGCCGACCGGTGGAGTCCGGGAGGCGGGCCGTGGCGCTATGTCGCCTCGTTGATCGCTTATGCGGCGGCCGGCGTCCTCGCGATGTACGTCTACTTGGCCACGCTGCTGAGGAACTTGGAGATTCAGCCGAACGCCTCCTTGTTCGCGGTCGGCGCGCTCGCCGCGCTCTACATGTACCACGTTGCAATGGGGATGAAACGGTTGCGCGCGCCAAAAACTACAGCCCAAACGTAAGCCGACGTGCTATAATACCTCCTATTGAGTGCCAATAGGGGGTATTTTTTTCGTGCGCGATTGGAAGAGAAGCGTTCGGCCGCTGCTCGCGGCGGTCGTCGCCGCGGGGGTGCTGGGCGGCGTCGCCAGCCCGGCGGCGCATGCGGTTAATATTTGGGCCTTGTACAAGGAAGGGCTCGCGGCGGAGGCGAAAGGCGACGACGCGGCGGCGATCGAGAAGCTGTCGGGCATGCTGCCGACGCTGAAGGAAAGCAAGGATTACACGAATGCGGCTAACATCTATAAACGGATCGGGCAAGCGTACGCGAACTTGGGGCGGTACGACGACGCGGCGGCGGCTTGGGACAACGAGTCGGCGAATTGGCGGCTTGCGGGGCTCGCGGCGGAGACGGCCGCCTCGAAGCGGCGCGCGGATTACGTGCGCAGCACCGTCAAGCTGTTCGCCGCCGTGCAGCCGCAAGCGCTGGCGGATACATACGATCGCGGTGCGTTGTTCGAGCCGACGGTCGGCGCGTACCTCGGCGCGTATGCGGAGGCGGACCCGAAGGTGCACGATACGAAGGATTGGTCCTTTTTCTATACGGAAAAGTTTCCGGAGCTGACCGGGCGCAAGCATGCCGCGTACTTGCTGTACACGACATGGGGCCGTCCGTTCGAGGAGCTGAGCTCGCACGTCGAGGAGGCGAAGGAGCACGGCACGGCGCTGCAGATCGCGCTGCAGCCGATGAAGGGGCTGTCGGAGGTCGTCGACGGCCCGTATCTGCGCGCGTACGCGAAGGCGGCGGCCGCGGCCGGGGTGCCGATCTTCCTGCGCTTCGCGAACGAGATGAACGGCAACTGGGTGCCGTGGAGCGGCGATCCGGCGGCGTATATCGAGAAATTCCGTCTCGTCGCGGACGTATTCCGCGAGGAAGCGCCGGACAACGTCGCGATGGTGTGGGCGCCGAACGACATCCCCGTCGACAACATCGAGGCGTATTACCCCGGCGACGCGTACGTCGATTGGGTCGGAGTCAGTCTCTACAGCATTTATAATCCGGCGCTCGATCCGCTGCAGGCGGGCGTCGATCGATCGAATCATTTGCAAAAGTTCGAACATATATACAACCTGTACGCGAAGCGCAAGCCGCTGTTTATTTCCGAGGGCGCGATTTCCTACGTGTATCCCGAGCAGAACCGGGTCGTGGACGCATGGGCGGCATATCGGACGAAGGAGTTTTACGCGACGCTGCCGATGCTGTACCCGGGCGTGAAAGCGGTGTTCTGGTTCGACGCGACGAAGACGGAGGCGAGCCGGGAGAAGCATTTCCTGCTGTCCGCGAACGACGCGGTGCTCGCCGCGTACAAGCAAGCGATTCGGCATCCGTTTTACCTGGATACGATCGGGCAGGAGGCCAAGAAGGCGTATATCAACGCCGTCGACGCCGGCCTGCCGCCGCGCGCGACGGAGCTGAGCGCGTACGTGCAGACGGTCGAACCGATGCTGGGCAAAGTCGAGTACGCGATCGCCGGGAAGACGATCGGATCGTCGACGGCCGCGCCGTGGACGATCACGCACGACTTCGCGCCGTACCGCGGCCAATCGGTGACGATCGAGGTGAAGGCGTACGACGCGAGCGGCAAGCTCGTCGCGACGAAGGCCGTGAAGGCGCCCGTCGGCGACGCGCTCGTGACGCTCAAGGGCCAGCGCATCGACTTCGACTCGCAGCCGAAGATCGTCAGCGGCCGCATGTTCGTGCCGATCAAGCAAATCGCGGACGCGCTCTCGGCGAAGACGGGCTGGAACGCGGCGGAGCAATCGATTACGCTGACGGACGCAAGCCGCGGGCTTTCCGTCTCGCTCGCGATCGGCTCCACGGCCGCGCGGCGCGGCGCGGAAGCCGTGACGCTCGAGGCGGCGCCGTTCGTGCAGAACGGCCGCACGTACATCCCGCTCAGCTTCGTCGCCGAGGCGTTCGGGCTGTCCCGGGCGTGGGACGGCGCGACCGGCACGGCCAGCTTCCAATAATCCGGTTTATACGATTCCATTCGCAACCCCCGGTCTTCGACAGGCTCGGGGGTTGTTTGCTACAATCGGGGGAGGACATTTTCGGGGGGGGACGAACTGATGAAGTACGATTTCGACCGCGTGATCGATCGGAGAAACACCGCTTCTTATAAATGGGATCAACTGACCGCGCTGTTCGGCGGGGAGGACGTGCTGCCGCTGTGGGTGGCCGACATGGACTTCGAATGCCCGAGGCCGGTCGTCGACGCGCTGACGCGGCGCGCCGAGGCGGGGGTGTACGGTTACACGATCCGTACGGACGAATGGTTCGAGGCGATCCAAGGCTGGTACGCGCGCAGGCATCGATGGGACATCGCAAAGGACGCGATTGTCATGAGCCCTAGCGTCGTGACGTCGCTGGCGCTCGCCGTCGAGCTGTTTTCGGAGCCGGGGGCGGGCGTCATTTTGCAATCGCCGGTGTATTATCCGTTCTACGACGTGATTCGCTCCAACGGGCGCGAGGTGCGCAAGAACGCGCTGCGGCTCACCGAGGCGGGCATGTACGAGATGGATTTCGACGGGCTGGAGCGGCACATGCGGGAGGGCGCGAAGCTGATGCTGCTGTGCAACCCGCACAACCCCGGCGGGCGCGTCTGGACGCGGGGCGAGCTAACGAAGCTGGCGGCGCTCGCGTCGCGGTACGGCGTCACCGTCGTCTCCGACGAAATACACGGCGATCTCGTCTTCGCGCCGCGCGCGTACGTGCCGTACGCGACGGTGAGCGAGGAGGCCGCGGCGACGTCGCTGACGCTGCTCGCGCCGACGAAGACGTTCAACCTGCCGGGCGTCCAATCGTCGCTCGTCGTCGCGAACGACCCGGCGATGCGCCTGAAGCTCGCGAACCGGATCCGGACGCTGTCGCTGCATATGCAAAATTACTTCTCGCATACGGCGACGATCGCGGCGTACAACGAGGGCGACGAATGGCTCGATCAGCTGCTGCCGTACGTGCGGGGGAACCTCGAGTACGCGATGCGCACGCTGCGCGACCGGGCGCCGTCGCTTCGTCCGATGCCGCCGGAAGGCACGTACCTGCTGTGGGTCGACGCGCGGGCGCTGGGCCTTACGGGGAAGGCGATGCAGCGGTTTATGAACGAGGAGGCGAAGGTCGCCTTCAACGAAGGCTCCGTGTTCGGCGACGAAGGCGCCGGATATGTCCGCATCAATTGCGCGTGTCCGCGCTCGACGCTCGAGGAGGCGCTGCGGCGGTTCGTCGGCGCGATCGAGCGGCGGGACGCGCAGGGCTAAAGCCCTTATTTGGACAACGTCATCTAATCGTCGAGAGCGTCCCGCAATAGGACGTTCTTGTACGGTTAGATGCTTTTTTCTATCCAGTTGTAAGGGGTTACAATTTAGCGACTAGGGGGGGCCATTCGTGGCTGATCGAGGGTGGGAAGCGAATTGGATTTGGGGGCCGGCGGACGGACCGGCGAACGGTTGGACGATCTTTCGAAAGACGTTCGAGCTGCCCTGCGCGCCGGGGTCGGCCGAGGCATGGATATCCGCGGAGTCGAAATATTGGCTTTGGCTCAACGGCAGGCTGGTCGTCTTCGAAGGCGGCTTGAACCGCGGTCCGACGCCGGGGGCCGCCTACTTCGACCGGGTCGATCTGAAGCCGTTCGCCGTCGAGGGCTCGAACACGATCGCGGCGCTCGTATGGTACTGGGGCAACGAGGGCCGCAACAATACCGACAGCGGACAAGGCGGATTGCTGTTTCAAGCGGCGTTCGACGACGTGGTCGTCCGCAGCGACCGAAGTTGGCGCATGCGCGTTCATCCCGCCTACGGCCCTACGGACCGCCCGCTGCCGTCGTATTTGTACGGAGGCCATAACATCGGGTTCGACGCCCGGCTCGACATCGACGGGTGGCACCGAAACGACTTCGACGACGGTCGGTGGGAGCAGGCTACGGAGAAGGGCGTCCCGCCTTGTTCTCCATGGGGGAAGCTGACGGAGCGGCCGATCCCGCTTTTGAAATTCGACGCCATCCGGCCGTATGCCGGCAGCGAGGTCCGGGACGCGGAGGGCGGAAACGGGGGAAAGGTGTACGACGCAATTCTCCCTTATGCGATGCAGTTCACGCCTTACCTGAAAATCGAGGCGGACCGGGAAGGCCTAAAGCTCGATATTCGGTCCGACCGGTATGCGGTGAAGGGGGGGCCAGGCGATTCGCATCACGAATACCTCGGGCATCGCACGGAATATACGACGAAACGGGGGATCCAGGAGTTCGAGTCGCTGGACTGGCTGTTCGGGGAACGCGCGATCTACACGGTACCGGAGGGAGTTCGGGTGCTGGAGCTCGGTTATCGCGAATCCGGCTACGACGCGGCGATCGCGGGGAGCTTCGCTTGCAGCGATCCGTTCTTGAACAAGCTGTACGAGAAATGTGCGAGGACGCTTTACGTCTGCATGAGAGACAATTACATGGACTGCCCCGACCGGGAGAGAGGCCAATGGATCGGCGACGTCAGCTCGCAGGTTCCGCAGACGTTCTATGTCTTGGATCGGAAGGCGGACAGGCTGACCGTCAAGGCGATCTCCGATTTCGTGGAATGGAGAGACGGGGCCGTGCTTCGCGGGAACGTCCCGGGCGCGCACAGCAGCGAGCTTCCTTCGCAATCCCTGAACGCGATCGGCGAGTTCGGCATGATTCTGTCTTACTATTGGCACAGCGGGGACGCTTCGGTCGTTCATCGGGCTTACCCCGCGGCGAAGGATTATCTTGCGCTTTGGCGCGACGGGCGCGACGGGTTGATCGAGCCTCGGTCGGGGGATTGGCGGTGGTACGATCACGGCGAATTCGTCGACGGGACGGTATTGGAAAACGCATGGTACTACACGGCCCTGAAGGCGGCCGCCGACATGGCGTCCATGATCGGACGCCCGGAATCGGAAATCGCGTGGTTCCGATCGCGCGCGGCGGGCATCCGCGATCGATTCGACCTTGCGTTCTGGAAGGGCGATGGGTACCGCTCCGAAGGTTTCCTCGACGATCGGGCGAACGCGCTCGCCGTGCTCGCCGGACTCGCCGGGCCGGACAAGCTGGAGACGATTCGAGGAGTGCTCAGGAACGTCAGACACGCTTCGCCCTATATGGAGGGGTATGTGCTCGAAGCGATGTTCCTGGCGGGAGACGCGGACGGGGCGATGGCGAGAATGAGAGAACGGTACGCGCCGCTCGTGAACAACGAGAACTCCACCCTGTGGGAGGACTTTGAAATTCTCGGCACCCGCAACCATGCGTGGTCCGGCGGCCCGTTGACCGTCCTGGCGAAATATGCGGCGGGCGTCGCGCCGCTGACCCCGGGGTACGGCCGATACCGGGTGATGCCGGAGCTCGCGGATCTGTCGGAGTTGCGTCTGGTCGTGCCTTCCGTTAGAGGGAACATCGAAACGGCGATGCGGCGGAGCGGGGAAACGTTCGAGATCGAGCTTTCCTCCCCCGAAGGAACGGAGGCGCTCGTCTGCATCCCGAAACACGTATTCGGGAACGGCGTCGGCGTCGGAACCGTCGTGTCCGGTACGTCCGTCGTCTGGAAGGACGGCGAACCTGCGGGGAAGCCGGTCGAGGGGATCGAGTTTCGCGGGGAGGACGAGCGGCTCCTCCGTTTCGCCGTCCGTCCGGGTCGATGGCGGCTCTTGACGCTGCCGAACGGATAGGGGACGATGGAAGAAACTACCGACGGACGAGGTGTTGGATATGGCCATGTACTTTAAGCTGCTCGCGGCGCTCGCGGCGGCGACGCTCGCGGGCTGCTTCGGGCCGGGCGCGGAGCCGGGCGGCGCGCCCGCGCCGGATGCGCATCGTCCGGCGGACGCCGGCGATGCCGGGACGCCCGCCGCCGAACCGTACGTCGTCTTGGCCGAGAAGCTGCGCGCGCCGTGGGCGATCGCGTTCGACGGCGAGACGATCTACGTCAGCGAGCGGGAGGGCAGCGTCGTGCGCGTCGAGCCGGACGGGACGGCGACGCGCAAGCCGGTACGGCTGCAGGCGGGCGTCGCGGCGAGCGGCGAGTCTGGCTTTCTAGGCTTCGCGCTCGCGCCGAATTTCGCCGAGACGAAGGCGGCTTATGCCTACCATACGTACGAGGCGAACGGGGCGATGCGCAACCGGGTCGTGCTGCTAGAGGAGCGGGAGACGGAATGGGTCGAGCTGCGGCCGCTGCTCGAGGGCATCCCCGGCTCGCGCATCCACGACGGCGGACGCATCGCGATCGGACCGGACGGGCATGTGTACGTCACGACCGGCGACGCGGGAGAGGAAGCGTACGCGCAGGACCGAAGCAGCCTGGCGGGGAAAATTTTGCGTTTGGCGCCGGACGGGAGCGTTCCGGAAGACAACCCGTTCCCGGGCTCGTACGTGTATTCCTACGGCCACCGCAATCCGCAAGGGCTGGCGTGGTCCGCGGACGGCGCGATGTACGCGGCAGAGCACGGCCCGTCGGGGCGTCCTGGCGGCCACGACGAGATCAACGCCATCGAGGCGGGCGGCAATTACGGCTGGCCGAAGGTGTACGGCGACGAGAACGAGCCCGGCCTGATCGCGCCGCTGTACCACTCCGGCGAGCCGCCGGCGATCGCGCCGTCGGGCGCCGCCATGGGCGAGGACGGCCGGCTGCTGCTGGCGACGCTGCGCGGCGAGACGCTGTTCCGCTTCGATCCCGCGGCGCTCGAGCGGCTGGAGCCGCTGCTCGAAGGCGAGGGCCGCTTGCGGGACGTCGCGGCGAAGGGCGGTTTCGCGTACGTCCTGACGAACAATACGGACGGCCGCGGCACGCCGGGCCCGTCGGACGACCGTCTGCTGAAGGTGCGGTTGCCCTAAAATTTCTTCAGCGATTGGCGGTACTGCGACGGCGACTGGCCGTACGCGCGCTTGAACTGCTTCGAGAAGTACAGCGCGTCCGCGAAGCCGACGGACGAGGCGACCTGCTCGACGGTCAGCTCGAGCCGCTCG
>NZ_DASQMZ010000176.1:0-15457 GCF_035645235.1 Paenibacillus sp. | reverse complement strand
CGCGACCGCGGTGGAGCCCGGCGCGGATGCGGGCGCGCCGCCGGTGTTTACGCGCCCGTTGTACGCGGGCAAGGCGCTGGAGCGGCGAACGGCGGCGGAGCCGTTCGTCGCGACGATCCGCCCGAACAACGTGCGGGCGGCGGACGTCGTCGACGGCGCGGGGCCGGCCGCCGTCGTCGCGATCGAGCCCGCGGCGGCGTCGCTGCGGGCGGTCGTGAAGGACGTCGTCCGCAAGACGTCCAGCAAGATCGACCTGAGCGAAGCGAAGGTCGTCGTCTCCGGCGGCCGCGGAGTCAAGAGCGCCGAAGGGTTCGCGCCGCTGCAGGCGCTCGCGGACGCGCTCGGCGGCGCGGTCGGCGCCTCCCGCGGCGCCTGCGACGCCGGCTACTGCGACTACGCGCTGCAGATCGGACAGACGGGCAAGGTCGTCACGCCCGAGCTGTACATCGCCTGCGGCATCTCCGGCGCGATCCAGCACCTCGCCGGCATGAGCGGCTCTCGCGTCATCGTCGCCATTAACAAAGACCCGGAGGCGCCGATTTTCAAGGTGGCGGATTATGGCATCGTCGGCGACCTATTCGACGTCGTGCCGCTGCTGACCGAGGCGTTCCGCAAGACGTAACCCCGCCCCGCTCAAAAAAACCGGCCCCGCTCGCGTATCCTCGCGATCGGGGCCGGTTTGCAAGTACCGGGTAAAAGCTTGCGTTATCGGCTTGCTCTCCAAGCGTCGAACTGCTTCTTATACTCCGCGACGAAAGCGTCGAGGCCGGCGGCCTTCGGACTTGGCGCCGGCGTACCTGCGGCTGGCGGCCGCTCTGGTTCGACGCCGAGCTCGGCGGCTTCATCGTGGAGGGATAAACCTATATGCGAAACAACCCGGCCTCTTCGCGAGACCGGGTTGCCGCATATCCGAACCTATTCCTTCTTCGCCCTCGGCGCGCTCTCGAAGCCGACCGACTTGTGGGTGCCGTCGCAAAACGGCTTATTCCCCGACGCGCCGCACCGGCACAGCGAGAACGACTCCTTGTGCTCGAAGACATTCCCTTCCGCATCCACCAGCTCCACCGGACCGGTGACGCGAAGCGATCCGTTGTCGTTCACCTTGATCGTGACTTTCGTCTCCTCTGCCATGAACAACCTTCCTCCTAGCGGCTATCGCCAATCGTAGTATCCTATAGGAAATTCGGTACGGCACGCCGAATTTCCTGCTTTTCCTTTACCGGGTCACCGCCATGCCGATCGCGAAATGACTCCGTAGAATTCCCTGCACCAGCTCCGCCTGCGCCTCCTCGCACGTGACGATCAGGATGACGTCGCCGCTCGGTTCTCGCCGGGAGCGCGCCCGCTTCTTCCGCCGGCGCAGCAGGTAGAGCAAGCCGCTCAGCAAGAAGCCGAAGAGAAGGCCGAAGCCGGCGCCGAGCAGTCCCCAGATGACAGGTCCCCACGTCCAGACGAATCCCTTGCTCGCGCCGATCGTCGAGAAGAGGAACGCGAAGATGAACGCCTTGTCCACGAACGAGACGCCGTCCGCCCGGTGCAGCGTATCCATCAGCCTCGGTTCGTCGAGATTCGCCTCCAACGGCACCGCATAGATGTCCTTGACGCCCTTCGTCTCCAGCTCCGAGACGGCCAACTCCACGAAAGAACTATATTCGAACGTCGCGAAAATTTGCAATGTCCTCACCCCGCCTGTCCCGGCCTGACGATTTTGCCCGGCGGCTGGTATTTCCGCAGCAAATATTGTTTCATCTCGTCGGCGAACAATTTATTGCTTTCAACGGCATTCGTATACGCGTCGTAAATCGTAAAGAAATAAAACGACGGAAAATATAACGTCCATTGCGGGTCGAGCACGGCATTGGACGCACGGAGATCGCCGATAATCAAATAATGGAGCGATAATAAAATATTGGATCCGCTCACGATGACCAGCGTATTGACCAACACGAATGCGGAGAAGAGGATCCGATGCAGATACAATTGACCTACGCTCGGGATGCCCGCCGACCAGAGCGCCGCGAGCCACGGCTTCCGCTGGTCCAAATAATTGATCTCGAAGGCGCCGATGTTGAAGGTGCTGTACGAACCGCCTTCCCGATGCGCGAGCACGTACTCCTTGTTCATATCGACGGTCGTTCGGTAGCTGTCCCAGACCGCAAATAAATACACCGGAATGTACATGCTCATGAATTTGGGGTCTAACGCCGCCTTCGCCGCTTGAAAATCGCCGTTAAAGCTGTACACCATGGCGAGGTTTAGATGAATTTTCTGATTGATGTAAAATTCCCAGACGATGAGCGCATACCCGCGTAAATATTTATTCAGCAGCAAATGCCCGAAGCCCGGAAACGCCATCGACCATGCGGCGATCACGTACGGACTGCGAAGATGAAGCTGCGTCGTGCCCAGCATGCTGACGAATGCCTTGTACCGCCGGTTTCTTTGCTTTTTCCGGAAGTTGTCCATGTTGGATCCACCCCGCGATTCCTAAGATGTATCCGTAGTTTCACCAACGAAGGAAATTCCATCCGCGGGCCCCGCCCTCTAACGGTAAGGAAGCCGGATCATCGAATACAACGTCCCCTTCTCCGGAAAATGCTACCCTCTCCGCAGCCCCTCCCGCGGCTTGCCCTCGTTCGACTCGAGTCCGCCGAAGGCGTACGGGAAACGCGAGTCGAACGTGCCGACGTCCGGCAGCGCGCGCGTGCGGCCGTTCCGGTAAACGATACATCGCTCCTCCCCGCTCAGCCTCCCGCCGGATTGACGATGACGCGCGAGCCGTCCGGATGCGCGCAGTACGCTTCGAACAGCTTGGCGATTTCGAGCGACGCGTCGAGCCCGCCCTTGACCGGCGGCGTCCCGTTCATGACGCATTCGCAAAAATACAGCACTTCCGGCACATACCCGAGGTAGAATAAATTTTTGTTATACAACTGCCCGAGCGAAAATTCCGGCTCCCACGTCAGCGGCGCCTCCTCGTCCGGCACGAGATACGACGCGGAGCGCCCGTATGCGGGGCGGCTCGCGGGGCGGTGATACGTCACCTTCACCCCGTTGTCGACGACGACGTTCGCCCCTTCGCCGACGAGCTCGAGCCGCTCCAGCGGGCTGCTGCCGGAGATGCCGGCGGTCATATGCAGCGTCCCGACCGCCCCGGAGGCGAACCGAATCGACGTCACGCTGCCGCCGTTATGCGGCTCTCGGTCGAAGTAGATCGACTCGATCGGTCCCATGAGGTAATGAAGCACCGCCGCCGGATGGTAAATGTGATCTAGCAGCGACGTCACGTTGCGCAAATCCTGCCGCTCCTCGAACGGGGGCATCGGCTGCGGATACCGCACGTAAATGGACGACGGCCGTCCGAATTCCGGCGCGCCCGACAGCTCCTTCGCCTTCTCGATCGCCGGGAAAAACACCTTCTTCAGCCCTGTCATGACGTACTTGCCCGACGACGCGCTCGCCGCTTGCAGCTCCTTCACCTCGGCGACGCTCGCCGCCGTCGGCTTCTCCATCCATACGTGTATGCCGCGAGCGAGCGCATCGAGGGCGAGCCCCGTCGCCTGCACGGTGCCGTCCGGGTGGTAAGCGGTTACAATAAACGCCGCGTCCGGCTGCTCCTTTTCCAGCATGTCGATGTGGTTCGTATACGTCCGCGCCGCGCCGAACTGCCGGGCGTACGCCGCCGCGCGCTCCCCGTCCTTGTCGCAGATCGCGACAAGCTCCACCGGCGCATACTGGAACGTCGGGTATACGTTGCGGAACGAATGGCCCCCGGCCCCGATAAAGCAGACGCGGAGCTTTCGCTCGTACTCGTGGTTGTATTTCACGAACGGTTGGCTTTCCCTCATGTTCTCCCCCATCCCTTCGCATGGCTTGCTTCCATTGTAAGGATGCGGCGGGCCGGGCGTAAACTCCAAATATCGCGGTGCCCTGAAAATTCCCGTCTCCCGCCCCTTCGATAATCCGATATTCGTGAAATATTCCGATATGCCCGGTTTACCGACACGCCCCCGCCGGAGAGCCGGCGAGGGCGCGGGATCGTTTACGGGTTCGATTCTTGCTCCAGCCGCTCGGCCACGGCATGCTCGCTCTGGTAGATCGCCATATATTCCGTCAACCCGACCATGCGGAACAGCTTCTGATAATGCCCGCTCACCCCGAAGGCGTACGAGCGGTACCCGGCCTTCCGGCCGAGCCTTACGAGGCGAATGAGCGCGGCGATGCCGGCGCTGTTAATGTACGGCACCCCGGTGAAATCCAGCACCAGCGCCGATTTGCCGCCCTCCAGGCCATCCTGCCATGGGCGAAGCCCCAGCAGGACGTCTTCGGCTTGCTTCGTCAAGTCGCCTTCGATGACTAGCAGCGTATAAATCCCTTCCTCCCGAATCGTCGCCTTGCACTCGTTATGCATCGCCGCTCCCTCCCTCGATCAAGCGAAACGTCAACTCCGTACAAAACCCATGTTCTCCGCGGTAGAAGCGGAGCTGATCCGCCAGCTCCTCCATGAGCAACACGCCCCAGCCGCGGGCGCTGCCCTCTTCCGTCATCGGCCCCCGTCTTTCCGGCCGCCCCTCCTCGAGGCCCGGGCCTTCATCGTATACCCGGCAGCGCAGGAAGGCTCCCGTATGCTCGCACTCTACGCGCACGCACCGTTTCGGATCCGCGCCGTTGCCATGCTCCGCCGCGTTCAAGCATGCCTCCGCCAATGCGCTGACCACGTCCTCGGCTCGTTCGGGAGGGAAGCCGGCATTCCGAGCCATCGTCCGAACATCCGCCAACACGCGTTTCTCTTCGCCCCACCGGCTTGGATACACCCAATGCATGCGAACGCCTCCCCCGGAATCCCGCTCCATGCCCATCCCTCCTTTCGACGACCGTTCCCTTGATCTTACAACGCTGCGCTTACAACATTCTTACAGTCCGTCCGCGAGGCGCTTCGTCTCCGGGGAAGGGCGTTCGCCGTCCTCCGCAAGCAGCCGCCGCTCGAACGCCTCGAACAGCCGCTTCGCCTCCGCCGTCCGCCCGGTTCGCGCGTAAAGCCGCAGCAGCTCCTGCACGGCCGGCTCCTGCAGCGGCGCCAGCTCCGCCCGCATTCGAAGGAAGCGCTCCTCCCGCTCCGTCTCGTTCCGTTCCCGAGCTCCCGCGGCCAGCCGCTCCAAAATGCGCTCCTGCTTCCATTCCAGTTCGTCGCGCAGCCGCGCCAGCCATTCGACGTACGGCAGCTTCGGGAGGAGCGACCCGTATAGCTCCGCGGCGGATTCGTACAGCTCTTCCGATACGTCGGCTTGCGTCGGATGCAGCTGATCCGCGACGCGCACGAGCGTCGTGTACTTCTCGACGTCGACCTCCTCCACGCGGTGCTCCGGCAGCGCGACGACGCCGTCCCGCAGCGCGGCGCCGTCCTCCCAGCCGCAGCTTTCCTTAAGCGCCCTATTGACTTCATAGATCGCCACGTACAGCTGATTCGACGCCTTCGACGGTTCCGCGTCCGGAAACAACGCGTCGAGCACCTGCTCTTTCGGCGCCGCATGTCCGGGCCGAAGGAGCAGGAAAATAAACAACTCTTCCGCCTTCTTGCGTTTCCACTTCGGCTCGGGGACAAGCGCGCCTTGTCGTTCGATTCGAAGGCCGCCGAAACAGCGGATCCGGACAGGCGCAGGCCCCGTCTCTTCGACAGGTTCGGAAGCCGGCGCATCCGACGCCCCCCCGCCTGCCCGGACGGCGACTGCCGCGAGCTCGATCGCCGGGCGGTATTCCGGCGGCAAGCCGAGTTCGAACAACGCTTCCGCTTCGAGGAGCTCCGCCTCCGCGCCGCCGCGATCCCCTCGGCGCGCCCGCGCGGCGGCCGTCAGCAGAAGTCTTTCCATCCGATGCTCGACCGCGCCGGGGAATCGGCTCGCCAGCTCCTCCGCAAGCGCCTCCGCCTCCCGAACGTCGCCGGGCTCTCCGCCCTCCAGCAGCTTCGCCCGCAACGCGGCGGCGCGCGCCGTCAGCCGCTCATAAGCGCCGAGCGGCGCCTCCGGCCGAATCCGCCCGCGTCCGAACGCCTCGGCATGCCAGCCGTAGGCTTCGTTCCACAGCGCTTTCTGCGCCAGGCGGCGCTGCATCGCCGCGGCGCGAGCGTCGAACCCCGCCGCTTCCGGCGCAGCCGCGCCGGCGAGACGCTTCCACGCGAAGACCGCGCTTGACGCCCGCTCCGGACGGTCCTCGTCGACGAATGCGTACACGGCTTCCTCAAGATGCAGCAGACGTTGGCGCGTATTCCATCCGATCGCGTATCCGCCGAAGCCGAGCGCGAATGCCGAATCGGCGCGTCCGCCGGCCGCCTCTTCCCCGTCCCAAATTTCTTCGGATAGAAAACGGAGCCCGACCGCCGCCTCGCCCGTCTCGCCAAGCCGCAGGTCGAGGCAAGCGAGCCAAGCGATCGCCGCGCGCATCGGTCCCGTCTCTCCCAGCCGTCCGAACCCGCGAACCGCCGTCGACAACGCCGCCCTTGCCTCGGCGTAACCGCCCTCGTCCATCCGCTTGCGCCCATAGGCGGCGGCGACCACCGGCGAGCGCGTCCACCAGTCGGTCGGCACGCGCGCCGGCCCGTCCGGCGGCCATTCCCCCGCAAGCTCGATGACTCGGCATTCCAAGGCAAACAAGACGTCGCCGCTTGCCTCCTTCACGATACCGCTCCCCCCTTCCCCGTCGCGGTCAGCGTTCTCGAACGCGCCGCGTCGGGAACGTACCGGAGCATTACTAGCGTTCTGTCGTCGTCGGATGCCGCGCCGCTCCGGGGCGGCAGCCCTTCCGTTATCCGCCGCACCGCTTCGCTCGCGTCCTGGTCGCCCGGCAGCTCCGCGAGCAGCCGCTCCAAGCCGTCGAAGCCGAGCATGCCGCCTTCCCCGCGCTCCGCCTCGACGATGCCGTCCGTATAGAGCAGCACACCGTCGCCCGGGCGGAGGAGCGTCGTCGTCTCCCGATACGCCGCTTCCGGGTCGATGCCGAGCGGAAGCGCCCCCCGGACCTCCAGCTCCTCCGTTCGCCCGCCGCGAAGGACGTACGGCGCCACATGCCCCGCCGACGCGTACGTCCATACGCCGCTGGCGGGGTCCCAAAACCCGACGCCCATCGTCACATACATCCGGCCCTTCAGCGTCTCCGCGAACGCCGCATTCAGCTTCCCTAGCGTCTGCGCGGGCGTCGCGCCTTCCCGAATCGCTTTCCGGAACAGCGCGAGCGCCGCGGTCACCAGCATGGAGGCCGGCATCCCCTTGCCCGAGACGTCTCCGATCATCACGGCGAAGCCGCCTTCCCCGCGTTCCGCAATATCGAACACATCCCCGCCGACCTCCCGGCACGGCGACGAGACGGCCGCAATCTCGAAACCGCTCAGCCGGCGTCTCGTGTCGGGAAGCAGCCGCTTCTGCACCTGATAGGCAAGCCGCAGCTCCCTTCGCATCTCCTCCGACGCCTGTTGCATACGACGCTGCAAGGCGTTGAACGATTCCGCGAGGTCCCCGAGCTCGTCCGCCGAAACGACCGGGATCGGACGCCTGTCTGCCGCGCCGCCGTCGAGCAAGCCCCGAAGCTGCGAGAGCGCCGTCCTCACGGCATCCCGCAGCTCATAGAGAAGAAGGGAAAATATCGTGAGGCAGAAGACGAACCGCACGGCGAGAACGACTGCCAAATCCCACAAGTTAGGGTTCGAGCGGCCTTGCTCGTAAATAAAATCCACCCCGGCCGACGCCATAATAAAGAAACAGCTCAACGACGCGACGCCCAACGGGACGACGACGCTCGATCGCCGCCCGGGCAGGCGCGACTCGCCCCCGAGCCGAATCAGATGGGGCCGGACGGCGCGGCGGCACAAGGCATAAATCAACGTGCCGATCACGAGCGCGGTCGTCATCTCGTTGATCAAGCTATACGTTAAACTCGTAACGTACGCCGGCGTCAGCGACGAGAACGAAAAGCCGCCGCGCGCCAGCTCGGCAAGATGATATAACGCCGAAAGCGCGGCGGACAACGCCAACAACCACGCGAACAACCGGCCCGGCAGCGTCATGTATCGGAACAGCCGCTCCTTCGGTTCCGAGCCGGCGTCGACCCAGCGTCGAGCCAAAGCGAGCAGCGCCGCGACGATGATGAAATTCCCGGCCATGATCGCGGGAATGTTGAAGCGGAGCAAAACCCGCAGCGAGATATGGTTTAAAAATACGTTGGACATCGTCAGCAGGACGGTCCCGACCGCGACGGCCGCCGCCGAGACGGCGAACAGTTGCAAGAGCAGCGTCCGCCTCGCGTTATCCATGGAACATCGCCTCCCCCGCCGAACGCTCCTTCCAATCCGCGATCAGCAACGTTCGATCCGTTTTGCGCGCCGGCGCCGCTTGGGCCCTAGAGGCGAGCCAATCGGCGAGCGCCTCCGCGCTCAGCCCCGCAGGCGCCGCCGCCAACGCGCGCTCGATCGCGCGATATCCGTTCTCGTCCGCCTCGGACCGGTAATGCTCCGCGAAGCCGCTCGTAAAAAAAATCAGCCGGTCGCCCGCCTCGATCTCCCAGCGTTCCGAACGATACGCCGCATTCGGTTCGGCGCCCAACGGCAGCGCCCGGATCTCGTTCATTCGAGGCGCGCCGCCGCGCAGGAGCACCGGCGACGTCTGGCCGGCGCCCGCGTATTCGACGAGGCCGAACGCCGAATCGACGATCGCGAGCCCCAGCGTCACGAACGCCTCTCCCCCGCCCGTCTCCCACACGGAGGCGTTCAAGCGGGACAACACTTCCCCGGCTCCGCCGCCGCCTCTCAGCTCCGTCCGAAGCAGCATCGCCGTCGCCGTCATCATGAGCGCGGCGGATACGCCCTCTCCGGATACCTCCCCGATCGCCAGCGCCGCGCGGCCGTCCGCCAGGCGAATGCAGTCGTGAAAGTCGCTCCCGACCGCCTTCGCGGCGCGGTGCTCGCAGAGTACGCTCATGCCGTCGAACGTCTGCCGCTTCGGCGGAAACAACATCCGCTGCACCGATTCCGCCAACGCCAAGTCGTTCCGCAGCTCCTCGTCTTCCTTGGCCGCCTTCGTCCGCAGCGCGTTGATGACCGCGGCCAGCTCCCCGACTTCGTCGCGCGTCGCGATCGGCAGCATGCGCGTCTGACCGCGTACGTC
The DNA here is from genome assembly GCF_035645235.1 of Paenibacillus sp. Taxonomy (GTDB): domain Bacteria; phylum Bacillota; class Bacilli; order Paenibacillales; family YIM-B00363; genus Paenibacillus_AE. The sequence goes on along the minus strand of NZ_DASQMZ010000176.1, from coordinate 6,308 downwards.
TTGGCGGATCAGCGAACGGATCGCGGCCGACAGTCCCCGCAGCTCCTTGCGGAACGCGAAGAAGAAAGCCATCGCCACGCCGGCCGCGACCGTCATCGCCGTCAAGCTGACGATCGCGACGGCTGCCGCGCTCGGCGCGGCTTCTTCCAGCAAGATGTTGCGTATGTACCAGATCGGCGGAATCGCCGTAAACGCCATCCCCGCGACGAACACGGCCAACCATAGCGGCACGAACGAGCTCGTCCGCGAAGGCGGCGCGTGAAGCGCTCGGAGGCGATGCAAGTGGGGACGGAGCAGCCGCTGGGCCGCCGCCATAAAGACGAAGGCCAGCGTCCAACCGAACGCTTGCTCGACGACGAGATGGCGGATGACCAGTTCGTCGAAAGGCCGAAACCGAAACCAATACACTTCTAATGTATGATAGAGCGCGGAGAAAAACGTGCCGAAGGCAAGCACGGCGACGAACGCTTCGTTCGGGAAGCGCGTGAGCCGCAGGAATGCCTCCTTCTCGGTCATCGTCTTGCTGGACGCGTCGTCCAGGAAAGCCTCCACCGGCCGCAGGCGATGTACGGTGAATGCGTGAAGCAGGAACGCGAACGCGAAACAGCCTCCGGCGACGAAGTAGAAGTCGAATCGGAAAATATGCCGGATCGAGGACCCGTCGATCCCGACGTTATACCCGTTCATGAACAGAACGGCGACGACGGCCGTCGTGTAGAGGAAGACGATCAGCGGCTTCAGCAACGGCGAGCTCCCCCTTGAAGCAGTCATTGGTAGCACTACTTTCGCCCTAACCGCCGCCGATTCCTTCCGAACGAAAAAAAACCGGATTGTGCCGCCCCCCTCCCCAAAAAAACAAGCCCCGGCCCGGAAATATCGGGTCGAGGCGATGCGCAACGGGAAAGGTCCATGGTTACTGGATCGCCTGCTGCTCCTCTTCGGAGATAAAATACATATGAATGTCGTAATGCGGAATTTCAAAGCCCGGGTGTCCGGCCGGCTGGAACTCGATGTCCGTCTGCACGACGGCCGGCGATGGCACGCCCTTCATGCCGGGAAGGTTGACATGGTTTTTTCCGTCGACGAAATCCGTCTGCGCGATCATGTATTCTAAAAATACGAGTTTGCCTTTGTAGACGCCATAGATCGGACCGTTCGGCATGTCGCCGGCCGCCGGGTTCGCCCAATGTTCGCCCATCGCCGGCACGACGACCGGATCGAGCTGGATCGTCCCCGCGGGCAGCGCAAGAATGTATGCCTCGAGGTGCTCCGGATCCCAAGACACTTGTTGCGCGCCGACCGCCTTCGCGAGTTCCCGGATCCAAGCAGTCGCGACGCCGCCCCTCATCTTCACGCCTTCGACCGTCACCCCGTTTAAGACGGCCGTCTTCCCGTTCACCGTCGCCTCGAGCCCGAACAGCTCCGCGAACGCCGAGATGGAAGCATACACCTTGCCGCCGGCCGCATGGTTCGCCGTCGAGACGACCTCCACGCCGTTCACCAGCACCGTCAACTCCTTCGCCGCGTGCCCGGCGTGCGCCGATGCGCCCGATGCCGACCCGAGCGCCAAGCCGATCCCGAGCATCCATGCGATGACCTTTTTCTTCATACCACTCATCTCCTTGTTTCGTAAGATTCAAGGAGACTATAGCCAATGCATCTTACAAAAAACTTACAACCCCTTCAGAAAACGTCCCGCGATCGCAAAAAAGGCGCACGTTCGCCGCAGCGAACCGTGCGCCTTCCCTTCCCTGCAATGCCGGCGAAGCTAATTAAACACGACCGTCTTGTTTTCATGCACGAGAATGCGGTCCTCGAGGTGCCACTTGACGGCGCGGGCCAGCACCGTGCGCTCGATCATCCGCCCGATCCGCTTCAGATCGTCGACTTTGTCGCGGTGCGTGACGCGCTGCACGTCCTGCTCGATAATCGGCCCGCCGTCGAGCTCCTCCGTGACGTAATGCGCCGTCGCGCCGATGATCTTGACGCCGCGCCCGTGCGCCTGCCGGTACGGATTGCCCCCGATGAACGCCGGCAGGAACGAGTGATGAATGTTAATGATGCGATTGCGGTACACGTCGATAAACTTCGGCGAGACGATTTGCATGTAGCGCGCGAGCACGATCATGTCGGCGCCGTAGCGTTCGACCGCCTCGACCTGACGGCGCTCCGCCTCCGGCTTCGTCTCCGGCGTCACCGGAATGTGCACGTACGGAATGCCGAACGGATCGACGAGGCGCTTCATTTCCGGATGGTTGCTGACGACGACCGCGATATCGGCGTACAAATCCCCGGATTGCCACGACCAGAGCAGCTCGAGCAAGCAATGATCTTCCTTCGAGACGAAGACGGCTACCCGCTTCTTCACCGAAGCGAGGTAAAACCGGCAATCCATGCGGAATTTTTCCGCGATCGGCGCGAAGTCGGCTTCGAGCTCGCTGAGCCGGCCGGCCAAGCCTTCGAGGTCGAACTCGACCCGCATGAAAAACATGCCGCCTTCGGGATCTGCGCTGTATTGATCGGATTGCACGATATTCGCCCCATGCTCGAACAGAAACTTCGAGACGGTGGCGACGATGCCCGGACCGTCGGGGCAGGCGATCAACATGCGACCGCGGTCGGGGCTGACGACTTTCTTGGAGGTTTGTAACGGTATCATTTGGCGACGGCTCTCCTTCGTTATGCTAAGCTTTCCCGCTCATTGTTCGGCCGGACGTTGCCGACGGCTTACGCCAGCTTCGCGGCGCTTACGCCGGCGAGCCACGCGGTCAAGCGGTGGTTGATTTGCTCCTCGGTCAAGTTCGCGAACAGCTTGTCCTCGAATACCATATCGTACAGCCGCTCCATCGGCTCGCGCGGATCGGCCTTCTTCGCCTTCGCGTCGGACTTCAACGTCTCCCACGTGTTCACGACGAAGTCGCGATGATGCACGTCCTTCCCGCGGAAGTACGCTTCGAGCTCCTCGAGATGCGCAGCGAACTCGCTGCCGAACCGCTCGTGGTGGTCGCCGCGCAGCAGCGCGATTTCCGCCTCGTACATCGGCCGCTGCGTCGCGTCGTCCTTGCCGATCCACGGAGTCTCGAGAATCATCGGCAGATGCGCGAGCTGCTCGTGATCGACGATGCGCTTCATCGCTTCGAAGCCGATCCAGCCGGCGCCGACCGGCGCGTGACGGTCCTTGCCCGCGCCGCGCGGGTTTTTGCTGTCGTTCAGGTGAACGACCGCCAGCTTGTCCAGCCCGACGATGCGGTCGAACTCGTGCAGCACGCCGTCGAGGTCGTTCACGATGTCGTAGCCGGCGTCGTGGACGTGGCAGGTGTCAAGGCAAACCGTCAGGCGGCCGTTGTCCTCGACCGCTTCCATAATGCGAGCGATCTCCTCGAACGTGCGGCCGATCTCGGTTCCCTTCCCGGCCATCGTCTCGAGCGCGATCTTGACGTCGGTTTCCGAGGTGCCCTTCAGCACCTCGTTCAATCCTTCGGCGATGCGGGCGATGCCGTAATCGAGATCCTTTTCGGTATAAGCCCCGGGGTGGAGCACGATGTTCTTCACGCCGATGTAATGCGTGCGCCGCATCTCCTCCTGCAGGAAATCGACCGCGAGGTCGAACGTGTTGCCCTTGTACGAACCGAGGTTAATGATATACGGCGCGTGCACGACGATTTCGTCGATGCCGTTCGCCTTCATAATCTCGCGTCCTTCGTCGATAAATTGCTCTTCGATCGGCTTGCGCCGCGTGTTTTGCGGAGCCCCCGTGTAAATCATGAACGTGCTCGAGCCGTAGCTCGCGGCCTCGTTCGCGGCATTGATCAATCCCTTGTCCGAAAAGGACACATGCGACCCGATCTTCTTCGCCATCTATGAAAACTCCTTTCGCGCGCGTGCGGCGCGTCGTGTTCCGCGGATGCTATAGCAGTAGACAATCTCTACTATTGTACTTGATTTCGCGCCGCATGGAAACCGTCTCGGCGGACCGGCCTCCCTTGCTTCCCTCGCGGGGGAAATGGTACGATTTCCTAGAGGTGATCGCGATCATGCCGCAATGGATGGCTTGGTTTATCTTTTTCTGGGTATTTATCATGGTCGGGTTTATGGCCATCGGCGGATATTTCATGTTTCGAAAATTTCTGAAGGTGCTGCCGAAGCAGGACGGCAAATCGACGCTCGATTGGCAAAACCATTGGGTCGAATCGTCGCGCCATCTATGGACCGAGGACAGCAAGGCGTTCCTGTCGCGGCTCGTCGAGCCGGTGCCGGCCGCGTTTCGCGACATTGCGAAGCATTCGATCGCCGCGCGCATCGGGCAGCTGGCGATCGAACGCGGCGCGCCGGAGGTGACGCGCGAGCTTTGCGTGGAGGGCTATATCCTCGCCACGCCGCGCCGCGATTATAAGTTTTTACGCAAGTTTCTGGACGACGCCGGCATCGATTACGAACGATTCCGTCCGATGCTGGAAGGGCAATAGAAAAGCCGCGCCTGCAGGCGCGGCTTTTCCTTTGCCCTCCCCTATCGCCCGTACCCTTGGAACTTCTCGAACATTCGACGCACCTCGTCGTCCGGAATGATCGCAGGCCGCCCCATGCTCGCCGCCCGGACGTACACTTCCGCGCTGAACTCGACCGCTTCCGCTACGTTGAACGCATCGGCTAGATCGATCCCGCCCACGAGCAAGCCATGATTCGCGAGCAACACCGCCTTGCGGCCGATCATCCCTTCGTAGGCGTGCTCGGCAAGCTCCCGGGTCGCGAACGTCGCGTATTTCGAGCAGCGCACGGTCCCTCCCGCCAGGGAGAGCAAGTAGGATGCGGCCGGCAGATCGATCTGCAACGCCGCGATCGTCGCCGTGAACGGCGCATGCGTATGCACGACCGCGTTCAGATCGGTACGCCCTCGGTATACGATGCTATGCATGTCGAGCTCGCTCGACGGCTTCCGTTTCCCGTCCACGACTCGGCCTTCCAGGTCGAGCACGACGACGTCTTCGGCCGTAATCTGTTCGTACGCCATGCCGCTCGGGCTGATCGCCATCAAGTTCCGCTCCCGATTGCAAACGCTCAAGTTGCCCCCGGTGCCCCGCGTCAATCCATTACGAATCAGAAGTCGGCCGTATTCGGCGATAAGCTCTCTCTCTTCGCGCATTTCCATGTAGGCAGGTCCTCTCTTTCGCTCTCGAATATCATTGATTATATAACGGACCCTAGACAACACAAATACCTCTTGACAATGTATAGATAGAGTGATTAACTATTTAATAGTTAGATAATTATCTAAATATCTACGAACAAAAGGAGGCGGGGCATCGCGCATGTCGCTCAACGACGCGTTCAAAGCGCTGGCCGACCCGACGCGGCGAAAGATTCTCGATTTATTGAAGCAGGGCGACCTGACCGCAGGGGAAATCGCCGATCACTTCGATATGACGAAGCCGAGCATCTCGAACCACCTGAGCTTGCTGAAGCAAGCCGGTCTCGTCTGGGACGAACGCAAGGGCCAACACATCTTGTATTCGCTCAACACCACCGTATTCCAAGACGTCATGAAATGGATTTTGGACCTGCAGGACGCAGGAGAGAGGAAGGATCGCTAATGACTACTACAAACCTGAAGCGTTGGGGAATTCCCGCGGCGGCGGCGCTGATCGCGGCGGCGATCAGCTTGTATTACTACGCGGAGCTGCCGGAGATGATGGCGGTGCATTTCGGACCGTCCGACGAACCGGATCGGTACATGAACAAGGCGTTCGGCGCATTCCTGATGCCGGTCATCATGTTGTTCGTCACCGCGGTTACGAATGCGAGCGCCAAGCTCGAGCGGGACGAAAGCAAGCGTCGGCGCTTCGAGGGCGTGAACGACACGGTGAACGTCGTTGTCGTCGTGCTGCTGCTCGCCGTCCACCTGCTCACCGTCGGCTTCAACCTCGGTTATGCCATCCGGATCTCCCTCTTCGTGCCGCTCGCCGTCGGCCTCGTCTTCATCGCGGTCGGCAACGTGCTCCCGCGGGCGCCGCAAGGCACGCTGAGGGCGTTCCGCATGAAGGAAGAATATTACGCGAAATACGTCCGTATCCAGGGCCGGTTCATGGTCGTCGCCGGTTTCCTGATGGTGCTCTCGACGCTGCTTCCCGGGGAGGCCGGGATGTACTTTATGTTTTTCGTGATCGCCGCGCTCCTTATCTCCGTCATCGGCGGCGCGTCTTATTTCGCGAAGCGGTAACGGGAGACGAACGGCTGCCCGTCCCAGACGATCTCGGAGGCCGTCCGCCTCGAACGAATTTCTTCTTCCTCGAGCATGAGGAAGAAGTTTTTCG
>NZ_DASQMZ010000175.1:0-3457 GCF_035645235.1 Paenibacillus sp. | reverse complement strand
CTCTCCGTACTCGCGGCTTGCGGCGTACGAGAAGGACGTCGCGAACCGTTGCGTCTGGAAGGAAATTTTGGTCGCTCGCGGCGTCATCGCCGGCAATGCCGTGAGGCAGCCGAAGCCGAGCTTCGCCGACGACTGGCAGTTGGCGCAGCTGACCGAGGTCGCAAGGCGCGCGGGGCTGTTGGCATAGCTAGATGGACATGCGAGAGCCCGCCGCCCGGCGGGTTCTCGTCGTTCGTCTGCCTAGATGTAATCCGGCGCGCTTCTATATCAAATAAAAGAACCCGCCGTCCCGGGCAGGTTCCCATTCCATTCGGAATTTTATAATTTCGACTTCAGCTTCTCGATCTCCAGCTCATGCTTCCCGACCTTCTGATGCAAAAACTCCATGTCCGTATTGATGTGACGGTACTGCCGAAGTACCTCGTCATGCCGCTGACGATGAAGATCGCTTTCCGCCTCCAACCGCTGTTCCAAACCAGTGACTTTCTGATTGTTCAACGCGACCATCTGGATCAACTGGACGATGTGCTGCTCCATCCGCTCCAACCGCTCTTCGATCATCCGAACGCCCCCCGCTCAAGATACATCCATTATACCACGGGCGGGAAACACGAACAATCGTTTGCATTTTGCAAAGATTCGCACCCAAGGCTCGCCCCCCTCGCACGCTGTTGCTGAGCAGAGGGAAACATGTTGGAAAAGGTCACTGCCGCCCACCGCGACGCCGGCCGCCATCGCCCGGCCCATGTCATGCCCCGTCGGTAGCGGGTTACGGAATTCGATCGGAACGACATCGGGGGGAAAATGTCCAAAATGTCCAACATCGCTCCCGAATTGCCCGACAATTCCATGATGTTTTTTGCCGTGAAAGCCGGGGATCGCGGAAGGGAGGCATTTTCCAAAGTATCGTTGTCCAACATTGTCAAAATTCGCCCTTGTGGAACAGGCTATCAAACTCGGATGCAGTTCTCCCGTTCGTGCGAACATCCTCCATCGGGAGCAACTCGCACATTGTTGCGAATCGCGTTGCGGACACCCATGGATAACAGGTCTAGACACAGATCGATCAATTCCATGCATTGCCCGAAGCGAAGCCGCGACTCTACAATAAAAGAAAACACTTACAACGCTAAGGGGGACTGGGCGTATGGGAGAGGCTCGGCAACGCGTTCGCGTGAACGTGGAGGAAGTTGTCTTTTTCCGAAAGCAGGGGTATTTGGTTCGGAAGCAGCTGTTTGCGAAGGAAGCGCTCGAAGAGATGCGGGCTTGGGCGGACGACATCTTCGAGGGTCGGATCGACGCCAATCACCTTGCGCACCGGAACGAATTCGGCGCGTCGACGGAGCGGAAGCTGGAGCGGCTCGCGTCGGCGAGGCTGCATATGGTGCACCGGGAGCATGCGGCGGCGGAACGGGGCATGCTGCAGGACGGCGTGCTGGACGTGCTCGAGGCGCTGATCGGTCCCGACGTGCTGGCGCTGCAGTCGATGATGTTCTTTAACCCGCCGGGGAAAGGCGGCCAAGGGTGGCACCAGGATTCATTTTATATTCCCACCCTGCCCGAGAGCCTGATCGGCGTCTGGATCGCGCTCGACCGCGCGGACGAGGCGAACGGCTGTTTATGGGTCGCGGAGGGGTCGCATCACGAGCCCATCTATCCGCCGGTCGGGCGGAACGGGTACGTGCATGCGGACGAGCGGCAGATCGAAGGGCTGTTCCCCGCCGCGGACGCGAGCCATATGGACGACGAGGTTAACCGCCTGTCGACCGTCGCCGCGAAATACGGTCCGGCGGTCCCCGTCGTGCTGGAGCCGGGCGACGTTTTGTTTTTCCACTCGCGCCTGCTGCACCGGTCGTACCGGAACGAGACGACGGATCGGATGCGCCGCTCGTACGTGTGCCACTACTGCAACGCGCGCTCCTGGGTGCCGTGGAACCATGGTTACCCGTACGAGGGCGACGCGGCGAACGCGCACCACATCCTCGCGCGCGGCGGCACGCACCTGCCGTACGCCCGGCCGAAGTTCGGCACGCCGGTCGAAGTATCGCCCGCGTCCGTAGGCACGGGCGGCGGCGGCGCGATGATGGTCGCCATGCCCGGCGGCGAAATGGGCAAGCTGGAGATGTGACGCCGGCACATCAATAGAGGACCTGCCGCCTACGCATCTATGCACCGTTCTTACCGCTAGATATTACTTACTCTCCAATTCCTGTTGACAATCCCCCTCCGGAAGCCCGATATTGGTAGAATCCACCATGAATAGGAGAGGGAACGCGCCCATGAAGAAGCATGTAAAACTGGCCGTTGCGATGTCGGCGCTCTTGACGATGTCGGTACCCGCCCAAAGCTACGGCGCAGGGACGCAGGCAAGCTTGACGTCGACCGCCGCTTCAGCCTGGAAAGAGCTGACGGTATCGCAGAAAATCGATTTGTACGATCCTGTAGTCAAATTGTCCGATCTTGGGGTCGACCTGAAGGCGATCGAGTCGATAACGCTGTGGAAAGACAAACAGTTGGAAACCGATATCGAAATCGACGCGGAACGAATCTTCCTTGTTAACGAGATGCCGCTGCAGCCGAAGACGACCTACTACTTGAAGGTATACTTGCAAGACGGGAAACGAATCAAAGCGAAGCTGGAGACGCAGGATTTGCCGAGCATCCAAGCGACGGGCAAGGAGCAGGTGGTCGTCGTCCCGGCGATGCCCGAGAAGGGGTTCCATTACCCTTACATCCTGCGTATTCCGACGGATCGTTACAAAAGCCAAAACGCCGGCAAGAAGCGCTACCTGTTGGTCGAGCCGAACAATATCGGCGCGAGCAACACGAGCGAGAACGCGTACCTTCGCACGAAGGACGAGATGTACCGCCCTTATTACAACAAGCTTGCCGAACAGGCTTGGATGCCGAAGCTGATGCCGGCGTTTCCGAGATACCGGTTCAACATCGACAACGAGTATTTCCTTACGCATTCGCTGGATCGAATGTCCGTGCTGTTGACCGCCGCCCGCGTCAAGACGTATTTGGCCGACAGCCGATTTCAAAGCCAGATGAAGCTTTCCGGGCTGCGCGGCAAAGATTTCGAAGCGATGGTGAGGGTGGATAAGCAGCTTGAAGCCATGATCGATCACGCGATCGGTTATCTGAACGGTTACGAACACAATGTAGACGGCAAGAAGGTGTTCCTGTTCGGGTTTTCCGCTTCCGGCAACTTCGCCAATCGGTGGGCGCTGCTGTACCCGGATCGAGTGAAAGGCGTCATCGCCGGCGGGACGAACAGCCAGCCGACGATTCCGGCGAAGGAGGTCGACGGGGAGAAGCTCATTTTCCCGATAGGGGTATATGATTATAAGGGGATTACGGGTAAGGAGTTCAGTAAAGAGGCTTACGGAAAGGTGGCCAACTTTATTTTCCAAGGGGAACGCGACGAGGCGGACACTTACGGCATGCCGGATAC
>NZ_DASQMZ010000174.1:0-3625 GCF_035645235.1 Paenibacillus sp. | reverse complement strand
ACCCGAGCAGGCCGATTCGGGCAGGCGGGCGAGCTCCAGCATCGTGACGTCGACGAGCTGCCGCGCCAGCGGTTGCAACGCTTCGGCGCCGGCGAAGGCGTCCATCGCGGCGCGAGCGGCCTCCGGCGAAGACCAATGGATGAGATCGATCCAACGATCCTGCGCCGCCGCGTATAGCAGCTCGCGGCCCTCGAAGCCGGCGCGGCCCGACAGGAACGCGTCGGCCGCGCGAAGGGCGGCGCGGAGGTCCGCCTCGGGCAGGTCGGGCGCGGGGCGGAAGATGCACAGCTCCAGCGTAGGGGAGGTGCGCGGTAGGGGAGTGGCGTTCATGGTCGACATCAAGCTCCTTTTTCCAAGTGAAATATCAGTAGATTCATTGCCTATCGTAAGGCATAATAGTGCCAACGAATGGCATGATTCGGAGCGATAATAGCGTTAATGTAGAAACCAAGGAGGCGGAGCGTCTATGCATAAAGCGCAGCGGCTGATCCAGCTGATGATGCTGGTGAACGAGAAGAAGCGGTTTACGATCCGGGAGCTGACGGACGAGCTCGGCGTCTCGCGCCGGACGATCGTTCGCGATCTCGGCGAGCTCGAACAGCTGGGCGTGCCGCTGTATTCGGAGGTCGGCGCGGCCGGCGGCTATCGCGTGCTGCACGATAAAATGCTGCCGCCGATCCACTTCACGGCGCACGAGGCGACGGCGATCTTCTTCGCGACGCAATCGCTCGAGCGGTACGCGTCGCTGCCGTTCGAGCTCGAGACGGCGTCGGCGCTGCGGAAATTCTACGCGAAGCTGCCGAGCGACGTGCGCGAACGAATCGATCGGCTGAAGCGCGCGCTGACGTTCTGGGTGCCGCCGCGCCGGGTCGAAGCGCCGCATCTCGGGACGCTGCTGGACGCCGCGCTCGAGAGGGCGGAGGCGGACATCGAGTACGAAGGCTCGAACGGCGTCTCGGCGCGGCGCATTCGGCCGACGGGCGTGTATGCGATGAACGGGCTGTGGTACGTGCAAGCCTATTGCCTTCGCAGCGAAGCCGACCGCGTCTTCCGCGCCGACCGGGTGCGGTCCGCGGCGATCGTGCCCGGCAGCGCCGGATCGGCGCCCGAGCTCGAAGCGCCGCCGGCGCCATGGACGCCGCCGGAAGCCGGCGACCCGGCGGCGCTGCCGCTCGAGGTCGAGCTGACGCGCGCCGGCGTCCGGCGCGCCGCCGCGGACCCGTGGCTCGCCGCGGAGGGGCTGACGACGCGGCCCGACGGCTCCGGGACGGTGCGGCTCTCGATGCCCGCCGCTTACCTGCCTTGGGCGGCGACGTTCTTCCTCGGCTTCGGGACGGATGCCCGGGTGATCGAGCCCGCGGCGCTACGCAGCGAAGTCATCCGATTGGCGGAAGAGGTGGGCCGCATGTACGCGTGATGTTCGTGCCTGTACGACATCATTCGTTCGATCTCCCTATACCGAAAATGACATGATGTCATACCCGCGTGACAATCGCCTCTCCTACAATGAATGGAGGATCATTTCCATTCCATGTCGGAGAGGCGGTTTGTTATCGGATATGAACATTCCTTACGACGTCATCGTCGTCGGCGCCCGAGTCGCGGGCTCGGCGCTGGCCTACGAGTTGTCCCGGTTCGGGTACAGCGTGCTGCTGCTCGACCGGAGCTCGTTCCCGAGCGATACGCTGTCTACGCATAACTTCTTTAACAATTCCATCGCCATGCTTCGGGAGATGGGCGTGCTCGACAAGCTGCTGGCCACCGGTACGCCGACGTATCGCCGCGCGAAGCTGACGACGGGGCACGCCGTCATCGACGGCGAGTTTCCGGAGGCGAACGGCGAGACGGCGTGCATGTCCATTCGCCGGAAGCATCTCGACGGCATCCTGTTCGAGCATGCCGCGGCGCAGCCGGGCGTCGACGCGCTGCAGGGCTTCCGCGTGACGGAGCTGCTGAAGGAAGGCGACGCCGTCCGCGGCGTCGTCGGGACGCATCGCGACGGCCGCGTCGAACGGTTCGCGGCGCGGTTCGTCGTCGGCGCGGACGGCCGGCGGTCGGCCGTGCGCGACCTCGCCGGCAGCCGCTGCGAAATCCGGGTGCCGACGGACTATGCGTCTTATGTCGGGTATTTCACCGGCTTCCGGCAGTCCGGCGAGCGGCATGTCGAGATGTACAAGACGGACGATACGATCGTCATTGCCTTCCCGACGAGCGACGGGCAATACGTCGTCGGGGTCATGTTCCCCTTGATGCGGAAGGCGTGGATCGACGCGATGAAGGAGACGCCGGAGGAGAGCTTCCGCGCCGCCGTCGACGCCGGATTGGCGCATACCGACTTCCCGGCGCGGCTTCGCGAAGCTCTGCTAGCCGAGCCGATCCGGGGGCTGCTCGGGTACGACAACGATTGGCATACGGGCATGGGCGACGGATGGGCGCTCGTCGGCGACGCGCTCCTGTTCAAAGACCCCGCCGTGGGGCAAGGGCTGCACGACGCGCTGTACGGCGCTCGGGCGTTGGCGGCGACGCTGGCGAGCGTCGCGAAGGAAAGCTGGGCCGCGCGTTGGGGCGAGATGGCGGCGCGGTACGAAGGCGCGATGAAGTCGAAGCTGACGGGTCTGTTCCACCTGGGATGCAAATTTTCCCGGCTGTCTCCCGTCACGACCGAGGAGGAAGCGGTCAACGGGTTGATCGGCTCGGACCCGCAAGCGACGCGGACTTTCCTAGGGTTATACAACTATACGTCAGGCCCGGAGGACATCGAACGGGAGGTCGGAAGGCTGCTCGCGGCCCGGTCGATTTCTTGATTTTCGGGGGGATTTGTGGTAAAGTCATTCCATGACAGTGAATTACAAATCCACGTGATTTTCACATATCGCGACCGTCCTTCATGCTCGTTCGAACGGCGTCCCGGTATGTGATTTTTGTTTCTACGGAGACGAATCGCGTGCTCAAGGAGGAGCTTATGTATTCTCGCAAACCGCAAGCCGTTGAGATCCCGGAGGAAATGACGGACGTATGGACGTGTTCGAACGAAGGCTGCAATTGCTGGATGCGTAACAATTTCGCCTTCGAAGCCGAACCCGACTGCCCGTCTTGCCGCGTCCCCATGGTGCGCGGAACGAAGATGCTGCCGCAGCTGTCGAACTACACGCTCGATAACAAGTACGCGAAGAAGAGCGCGACGTAATCCGCTCGAGTCGAACCGCAACGTAGTAACCATTGAATGACGCGACGCCCTTGAGGGGCGTCTTTTTTTTCTGCCCGGATCGGCTCGGGAGAAATATATGTATTTTTGCCGTCTAACGAATTCTATCGTTAGATTCCGATTGCCGGCCTTTATATCCGCGCGATGCCGTCTAGCGCCTCCGGCGTTCCTCCGCTATAATGAACGATGCGCCGCAGACGGCGCCGCGGTTCGTAACCATCCCGCGTAACCAAAACTAGGGAGGACTGATCGGATGTTTAATTTGGCATGGGGCGCGGCCTTCGCTTGCGTCAACTTCGGGTTGTTTTTGATCTGTTACCGGCTGTTCGGGCGCAGCGGGCTGTACGCCTGGGTCGGCGTCGCCACGGTGCTCGCCAACATTCAGGTCGTCAAGACGATCGAACTGGCGGGGCTCGTCAT
>NZ_DASQMZ010000173.1:0-13171 GCF_035645235.1 Paenibacillus sp. | reverse complement strand
CAAGCCGCCAAGCCGCCGCAGAACCGCTTTCTGCGGCAGTCGCCTTTTCCCTAGAAGATTCCGTCCCGACTCCGCGAACGGTCTCCGCGTCGCGGACATACATGCGTTCTTGTCCGCATAAGCATGGGAAAGAAGGGACTGGAGGGGGATGACTTGGCGGAACTAACGGAACATCTGGGGCAGACGATGACGATCCTCCTCATCGCCGTCGCGCTCGGCATGGATGCGTTCTCCTTGTGCGTCGGCATCGGGATGAAGGGCATTCGGCTGCTCCATGTAGCGAAAATCAGCGTCGCGATCGCCGCGTTCCACGTCGTGATGCCGCTGGTCGGCCTCTTCATGGGCCAATACGTCAGTACGCTGCTCGGCGACGTGGCGGTCATGATCGGCGGAGGACTCCTAGTCATCTTGGGCGCCCATATGATTTACAGCTCGCTGCGCGGCGAGGACGTGCCGTCGTTCAATACCGGCTCGCTCTTCGGCCTGCTCGCGTTCGCGCTCAGCGTCAGCGTCGATTCGCTTTCCGTCGGCGTCTCGCTCGGCATGTTCGCCACCGACCTCATCTTGACCGTGCTGCTCTTCGGCGCCATGGGCGGGTTGCTTTCGGTCGTCGGTTTGCTCGTGGGACGCCGCGTCGGGCAGATGATCGGCGAATACGGCGAGACGTTCGGCGGGGCGGTGCTGCTGCTGTTCGGCATATTATTCCTGATTTAGCGGAGCGGGAGGCGTTTGTACTTCTTGGTCGTTTTACATAAAATAAGACCAAGGGGGGACGCAGCGCGTGAAACGAATCCTACTGGTATGTACAGGAAATACGTGCAGAAGCCCGATGGCCGAGGCGCTGTTTCGCCGTCTGGCGGCGGAGCGGGGCGTCGGCGTCGAAGTGAAATCCGCCGGCGTCGCCGCGCTGGGCGGGCAGCCGATGTCGAGCCACGCCGCGGACGTATTGCGCTCGCGAGGTGTCGAGCCGGGCGGCTTCCGATCGACGGAAATCGATCGGCGCCTGACGCAATGGGCGGACCTGATTTTGACGATGACGTCGCATCATAAGCGGCAGCTCTTGGAGATGTTTCCCGAAGCGGTGGAGAAGACGTACGCCCTGAAGGAATTCGCGGGCGCGGACGCGGAGACGGCGGCGCTGCACAAAGAGCGGGAGTCGCTGACCGCGGAGCTGCAGATGAAGCTGGCGCTCGGCCAGCCGGTCGACGGCGCCGAACGAAACCGGCTGTACGAGCTCGAACGGCGGTTGCCGAGCGTGGACATCTCGGATCCGATCGGCGGCAGCCGCGCGCGGTACGAGCAGACGGCCGAGGAGATCGAAGCCGCGATCCGGCGGGTGCTGGACCGTCTTTACAGCGCGTGAGGAATGGAGTATGATGGGAACAACGCAACAACCATAACGGGACTCCGATGTAACTGGCGACAAGTGGAGATAAACCACATTGGAGCATCGGGGCATACGGCCGGTCGCCTGGGCAGAGCATGGACGGGAAACACCCGTCGTATGCTCTTTTTTGCTGTTTGGGGTATAATATGGCACATAACAGAGGGAGGCGTTGTCATCTTGAAAATCGCGATCGGAGCCGATCACGCCGGGTATCGGCTGAAGGCGGAGCTGCTGGACGTCATTCGCGGCTTGGGGCACGAGGTAGAGGATTTCGGCGCGCACGGACCGGAGTCCGTCGATTACCCGGATTTCGCGTCGAAGGTATGCAACCAAGTCGTATCGGGAGCGGCCGACCGGGGCATTCTGCTTTGCGGCACGGGCATCGGCATGTCGATCGCCGCGAACAAGGTGCCGGGCATTCGCTGCGCCCTCGTGCACGACGTGTTTTCGGCGAAGGCGACGCGGGAGCATAACGACACGAACGTCCTCGCGATGGGCGAGCGCGTCATCGGGCCGGGCTTGGCGCAAGAGGTGCTGAGAACCTGGCTGACCACCGAGTTTTCGAACGGCGAGCGGCACAAAAACCGCATCGGCAAAGTGTGCGCGCTGGAGAAGCAGGCGGAGCTGCATCCGTAAGGGGGGACCCTAGGAAAATGAACCCGACCGACCGCGACACGACTTGGACGGAGGATATGTATACGATCGCCCTCGAGACGGCGCGAGCGGGCGGGCTGACGACCGGCCGGCTGCTCGTCGTCGGCGTCAGCACGAGCGAGGTGCTCGGCAGCCGCATCGGCACGGCCGGCGCGACCGACGTCGCCGCCGCGTTATTCGAAGGGCTGCAGCGGTTCCGCCGCGATACGGGCATCTACGTCGCTTATCAATGCTGCGAGCATCTGAACCGGGCGCTCGTCGTCGAGCGCGAGGCGGCGGAGCGGTACGGCCTCGAGCCGGTGACCGTCGTGCCGGTGCCGAAGGCGGGCGGCGCCATGGCGTCGTATGCGTACCGGCACCTGCCCGAGGCCGTCATGGTCGAGGAAATCGCCGCGCACGCCGGCGTCGACGTCGGCGAGACGTTGATCGGCATGCATCTGCGCCGAGTGGCCGTACCGTATCGGCCGGCGATTCGGCGCATCGGGGAAGCGAGGGTCAATGCGGCGTACGCGCGGCCGAAGCTGATCGGCGGCGCCCGCGCCGTCTATGTCATAGAGGAATCGATCGACAAGAACGAATAAATAAGGGAGATGGAGAAACGATGGAACATTTGAGAGCGCAAGATCCGGACATGCTGAAGGCGATGGGCCTCGAGCTCGGCAGGCAGCGGGACAACATCGAATTGATCGCATCGGAAAACATCGTCAGCGAGGCGGTGCTCGAGGCGATGGGTTCCGTGCTGACGAACAAATACGCGGAAGGCTATCCGGGACGCCGGTACTACGGCGGCTGCGAGTACGTCGACATCGCCGAGGACCTGGCGCGCGACCGCGTGAAGCAGCTGTTCGGCGCCGAGCACGCGAACGTGCAGCCGCACTCCGGCGCGCAGGCGAACCTCGCCGTCTATCTCGCGGCGCTGAAGCCGGGCGATACGGTGCTCGGCATGAACCTCGCGCACGGCGGACACTTGACGCACGGCAGCCCGGTCAACGCTTCCGGCATCCTGTATAACTTCGTGCCGTACGGCGTCGAGGACGACACGCACACGATCGATTACGACAAAGTGCGCAAGCTCGCGTTCAAGCATATGCCGCGCATGATCGTCGCGGGCGCGTCCGCGTACCCGCGCATCATCGATTTCGAAGCGCTCAGCTCGATCGCCAGCGATATCGGCGCCTTGTTCATGGTCGACATGGCGCATATCGCGGGCCTCGTCGCCGGCGGCGTGCACCCGAGCCCGGTGCCGCACGCGCACTTCGTGACGAGCACGACGCACAAGACGCTGCGCGGGCCGCGCGGCGGCCTCATCCTGTGCCGCAAGCCGTGGGCGCAGGCGATCGACAAGGCCGTCTTCCCGGGCACGCAGGGCGGACCGCTCATGCACATTATCGCGGCGAAGGGCGTCGCGTTCGGCGAGGCGCTGCGTCCGGAATTCAAGACGTACGCGCAGAACATCGTGACGAACGCGAAGGCGATGGCGGAGCAATTCCTCGCGGAAGGCATCCCGCTCGTCTCCGGCGGCACGGATAATCACTTGATGCTCGTCGATTTGCAGTCGCTGAACATTACGGGCAAAGTCGCCGAGAAGGTGTTAGACGAGATCGGCATCACGGTCAACAAGAATGCGATCCCGAACGACCCGGCCGGCCCGATGATTACGTCCGGCATCCGCATCGGCACGCCGGCGGTGACGACGCGCGGCATGGGCGTCGACGCGATGCGCACGATCGCGAGCATCATCGCGGCGACGCTGAAAAATCCGCACGACGCGGCGACGCTCGAGAAGGCGCGCGGCCAGGTGCGCGACCTGACGGCGCAATACCCGCTGTACCCGAACCTGACGTATTAATCACGGAACGGCAGTTCCGCCGGAAGACCTTCCCCGCGTACGGCTTGCGGGGGGTCTTCTTTGGGTCGGGGGCGAAGCGACGCGGAAGCAGAAGGAGGGACCGACGGATGCCGACAACCATTCCGACGCCGGGGGCGCACGCCGCCCGACAGACCGACGAGCGCGGCGCGGAGCGACACGCGGAGCACGCCGCCGCGACGGTCATGACGTTCAACCTGCGGCGGCCGTCGTGGCTCGACGGCGCGAACGCGTGGCGGTACCGCAAAGCCGCCGCGGCGGACGCCGTCCTCGCGGCGGCGGCCGATTTCGTCGGCACGCAGGAAGGCTCGAAGGCGATGCTGCTCGAGCTGACCGCAAGGCTGCCGTCGTACGCTTGGCTCGGCGAGGGGCGCCGGGGGGGCGAGCGGGACGAGACGAACGCCATCTTATACCGCGAGGACCGGTGGGCGGTCGAGGCGTCCGGCACGTTCTGGCTGTCGGAGACGCCGGAGCGAGCCGGCAGCCGAAGCTGGGGCGCCGCGTTCCCGCGCATCTGCACGTGGGCGCTGTTCCGCGCCCGGCGCGGGCCGGCGGCGACGGTCGCCGTCTTCAACGCGCACCTCGACCATATCAGCAGGACGGCTCGCACCCGCGGCGCCGCCCTCGCGGCGGCCAGGCTCCTGGAGCTTCGCGGCAGGACCGGGGCGCCGGCCGCCTTGATCGGCGACTTTAACGCCGGTCCGCGCAGCGAAGCGGTCGCGCAGCTCGCGCTGCCGCCTTACGGGCTCGCCAGCGCGTACGAGGCGTTCCCCGGCGGCCCGGCGGCCGTCGGCGCCACGTACCACGGCTTCCGCGGCGGCGGCGGCTTGCGGGGGGAGCCGATCGACGTCATCTTCGCGACGGCGGAGTGCGACTTCGAAGCCGCGTCGGTCGACCGCGGCAAATACCGCAACCGCTATCCGTCCGACCATTATCCGGTCAGCGCCCGAATTCGGTGGCCCGTGCGGAAATAAGGACAGGTCGCCCTACCCTTTTCTATGAAACGTCATATGTTAATAGAGAACGAGAGAAGGGAGGGACCGTGCTTGAGGAGGAGAGGGCCGCGCAAGATTTGCGCGCTGTTGATCGTGTGGGCGGGCGTCGCCGCGCTGTATACGGACGTCTGGCCGGCACTGACGCCGATCGGCGGCCAAGTCGTCGTCGGCGCGTGTCTGTTCTTCGCCGCAATATTCTGGTCGGCCGACGGCGACGTCCCCTTGCCGAGGGGGCAGGAGCATGATCGGTGAGTGGCTGTCCCGCGCGCTCGAGAAGCTGCCGCTGCATAAGCTGCCGCCGAGCGCCGCGTACGCGTTGACGTTTAACGTGCTGCTGTTTTTATTCATGACGTTCTTGTTCGCGAGCGACACGAAAATCCAAGGCTTTCCGAACGCATGGGATTATCGTTTCATGGTCGCCGTGAATGTGGCGGTGTTCGCGATCGGCGTCTGGGACGCTTGGACCCGCCGGTAATAACGCCGAAGAAGCCCGAGGGACGCAAGGACCCTCGGGCTTTCGTTCGTCTGTGGCGGACGCCCTTACCCCTTGACCGAACCGCCGAGAAGCCCGCGCACGAAATATCGCTGCAGCGAGAAGAACACGGCGAGCGGCAAAATCATCGAGACGAAGGCGCCGGCCGTCAGCAGATGCCAGTCGTTGCCCCGCGAGCCGACCATATCCGCGATACGCATCGAGAGCACCTGCGTCGCGGGTTGGTTGCCGAGGAACACGAGCGCGACGAGATAATCGTTCCAGGTCCACAGGAACTGGAAGATGCCGATCGAGGCGAGCGCCGGCACCGTCAACGGAAAAATCAGCCGGGTGAAAATGGTAAAATGCCCCGCTCCGTCGATGAACGCGGATTCGAACAAGTCGCGCGGCAGCTGGCTGATGTAGTTAAACATAAAATAAGTGGCTAACGGCAGGCCGAAGCCGGTATGCGCGATCCAAACCGATAAGTAGCTGCCGTTGATGCGCAAGGATGTGTAATCCCGGAGGATCGGGACGAGCGCCACCTGCAGCGGCACGACGAGCAGCGCGATGACGATGACGAACATTGTTTTGCGCCCGGGGAACCGCATCCAGGCGAAGCCGTACGCCGCGAACGCGGCGAGCAGGAGCGGGAAGACGGTCGCCGGCAGCGTGACGGTGAACGTATTGAAGAAGGAACGCAGCAGGTTGTCCCCCTGGAACGTCTTTTTCGCCCCGTTCACGATAATTTGGAACGTCTTGCCGGACAGGACGGCGTCGTAGTTTTGCGTCGTAAAGTTCAAATCCGCGGTCCACGACAGCTCCTGCACGTCGACGACGCGAGCCGCCTTGTCTCCCCAGACGAGCCGCCGCCCGTCGGCGGTCACGACGCCCTGGGACAGCTGGCGATTCGTGTAGGCCGCGCCGTCCACCGCGATATCGCCTCGGAGCGGCGTATCGTCGGGCAGGTCGACCGTATCGACCGTCACGTAATCGCGGTGCGGGAAGACGTTCCACCAGCCGCTGCCGAGAATCGCCTCGGGCGTGCGGAACGAGGAGACGAGCAGGCCGAAGGAGGGGATCGTCCAGAGCAGCACGATCAGCGCCAGGGCGGCGTTGACGAGCCATTGTCCGGACGTAAGCTTCTGGTCCCGGTCCCGCCGTTTTCGTTTCATCGAAAGCCTCCTTCCTGTTGGAACGTCCTTAGGTTGTAGACGATGACGGGCACCACGATGATCAGCAGCACGATGGCGATCGTCGAACCGACCCCCGGGTTGTTGTACGTGAACAGCTGCTTGTAGAACTGAGTCGCGATGACCTCGGTGCCGTACTGTCCGCCGGTCATGACCATGACGATATCGAAAATTTTGAGCGAAAAGACGATAATCGTCGTCGTCACCGCTACGATCGTCTTTCGGATGTAGGGGATGATGATGCTGAAGAACGAGCGCACCTCGGTCGCTCCGTCCATGCGCGCGGCCTCGAGCAAATCCTCGGGCACGCCCTTGATGGCCGCGGAGAGCAGCACCATCGCGAAGCCCGTCTGCGTCCAGACCATAATGACGATCAAGAGGAAGTTGTTGCCCGGCTGCACGAGGCTCGTCCACGCTTGGGGCTCGCCGCCGAACGCTTGCACGACCGCGTTGAGCAGGCCGATCTGCCGCTCTTCCGGCGTGTAATAATAGATGAACCGCCAGATGACGCCGGCGGCGACCGACGAGATGGCCATCGGCATGAAGATCGCCGACTTGGCGAGCGTCTCGAACCGGCTGCGGTCGGCAAGGATGGCGATGAGCAGGCCGAACGCCACGGAGGCGAACGTGCCGATCACGACCCAGTATACGTTATTCCGCATGGCTAACAGCAGCGTACGCTCCGTAAAGACAGTTACGTAGTTGGCGAGCCCGACGAACTCCGTGCCCCGGGCGTTCAGGAAGCTTATATACAGCGTCCGAAGCGTCGGAATGAACAGGAGCCACGCAAGCAGCGCGACGGCCGGTCCGACGAAGACGAACGGCTGCACGCGTTCCTTCACCCAGTCCGGATACCCGTCCACGAGCCAATGGAGCGCCAAGTACGCGGCGAAGAAGCCGCCGATGCCCGCGGCGACGGCCGCGATCGCTTGCACGAGAGGCGGGAAGCCGCCGGCGACGTCCCGAAGAAACAAGAAAGCTAACCAGACGACGACCGCGGCCGCGGCGGGAATCGCGACCGACAGGAGCGCCATGCGCCCCGTGAACGGATTCGCCTTCCTGCGCCTCGCGGCGATGTTCTTAGCGTCCATAAGGACCCCCTCCTTCGCTTCGGAAAAGGAACCCCCTCCCCTCCCGCGCGGCCGCCCCCTCAACATCCGGTACGGTTCGCGAAGCAGGGGCGGGGGCTCCGGTCGCATACGCGCCTTACTGCACCGTCGCCCAGCCCGCTTGAATTTCTCTCAGCGCGGCGTCCAAATCGACCGTACCGCTGACGTAATCCGTCATGCCTTTCCAGAACGTTCCCGCGCCGACCGCGCCCGGCATCAGGTCGGAGCCGTCGAAGCGCGCGCTGTCCGCATTCAGGATAATTTCCGCGATGCCGCGGTCGACTTCGTTCGTGTACGCGTCCAGCGGCGTATCTTTATGCGGGGAGATGGAGCCGCCCGACGCGAGCCAGTTGATGACCGATTCGCCGCGCGTGAAGAAGTCCATGACCGCCTTCACCTCGGGGCGGTCGTTGAACGCCGCCATCAGGTCGCCCGCGACGAGCACCGGCTTGCCGTATTGCTCGTCGATCGGCGGCAGATAGAAGAAGCCGTAATCCTGACCCGCCTGCAGCCCTTCCGGGAAGAAGCTCGTAATGAAGTTGCCCTGCTTGTGCAGGAAGCAATTCGGCGGATCGGTGAAGAGCGGCTTCGCCGCGTCGCCGAAATTCGTCGTGACGATCGCCTTGCGGCCGCCGAAGACGTATTCGTCGTTCAGCCAAATGTCCGACATGCGCTCGACCGCGTTCTTGACGACCGGATCGTCGAACGGCAGCTCGCCGGTCACCCACTTGTCGTAATTTTCGAGCGACGTGGTGCGCAGCATCACTTCCTCGAGCCAGTCCGTCGCCGGCCAACCGGTCGCCGCGCCGGATTCGATGCCGATGCACCACGGGGCGACGCCGTCGGCGACCATCTGATCGGAGAGCGCGATCAGCTCGTCCCACGTCTCGGGAATTTCGTATCCGGCTTCCTCGAATTCGCGCTTCGGATACCAGACCAAACTTTTCGCGTTGACGCGGTGCCAGACGCCGGCCATGATTTCCCTGCCGTCGGCGCCGTCCATCATCGCCATGTCGAGCCAGCTTTGATTGTAGTTTTGCTGCAGCCAGTCCATGTCGAGAAATTGAGCCGCGTCGAGCACCTTGCCCGTGCGCACGAAGTTGGCGAGCAGGCCGGGCTGCGGGAAATCGGCGATGTCCGGCGCGTTGCCGCCGTTCACCCGAATCGCGATCGTCGTCTCGAACTCCTTGGAGCCCTCGTATTGAATGTCGATGCCTGTGGCCGCTTCGAAGTCGGCGATGGACGACTCGAATTTCACGGCGTCTTCGTCGGTGAACGGCCCGAACATCGTGACCGTCGCGCCGCTGAATTCTTGGTTCATCGCTCGTTCGTAAAAGCCTTGGCCGCCTTGCTCGCCGCCGGCCGCGCCGCCGTCGTTGCCGCCGGCTTGCTCGCCGCCGGCGCCGGTCGTGCCGCGGTCGTTGCCGCCGGCGCCGTTGCCGCCGCCGCACGCGGCGAGCAGCAAGCCGAGGCAAAGAACGATCGCCGCCGCCGAAGTCGCACGGGAAGTTTTCATCAGTGGTTGCCCCTTTGTTTTTGGTGGAATTTGGTTCCTCGCGGGAAAGTATCCCTCCGTTCGGGCGGTTTATTCCCGGCGCCGGCGCCGGATTATTGCGGAACGACGTGGTAGGCGGCCCGATCCGTCGCTACGCGAAGCTCGGCGCCGTCGATCTGGCACCGAAATCCCGGCTGCAGCGGAATTTCGTAGGAGTCCCTCGGCAGCGCCGCCGCGCCGCCGTCGCCTTCCGTCGCGATGCGCCCCTCCCCGAACAGCACGAGCCGATCCTCTTCGACGTAGTCGTCGCGGTCCGGGCTGCCGGACAGGAATGACACCTTGCGCACCGTCATCCGCACCTGGTCGATGTCGCCTTGCTCTTCCTTGCGGATGACGAGCGGGGTGTCGATGTTGCTCATGAACCAATCGGCGATGTCCGCCACTTGGGTGTCTGCCATAGAAGAAGCCCTCCGATGCACACAGGAATGGATTATCGTCCATTACCATGTCCAGGGAGGGCTTCCATCATGCATGCCGCCGCGCGTCAGGCGCCGGGGGCGGCCGTTAGCGGAGGCGCTTGCGCGCCGGACGCCGACGGCTTCGGCGAAGCCGGCGCTTCGGCCGGCGCGTCGGCTTCGGGCTCGGCCGCCTCGGCATTCGCTTTCACGGCTTCGGCGCGTTCCCAATGCAGCTCCGCGAGCACCTCGGCGAGCACCTCGGCGGTGCGGAACGTCTCTTCGAGCGTATTGTCGACGCCGCCGAACTCGACGAGAATGCTGTTCGGCGACAAGCTTTGGTTGAATTCGCCGTTGGAGCCGTCCCGCTTGCCGACGACCCCGCGCGAGAGGCCGGGCACCTTCTCTTCGATCCGGTAATGCAGCTCCTCCGCCAACGCTTGATTTTGCTCGTAGTTCGGATTTTTCTGCCCGACGACGAAATACAGCTTGGCGTACGACGTGCCGTTCGCCTCGAGCCGCGTCTTGTCTTTCCTCGCGGCGTCGCGATGGATATCGATGAAATACGTTAAGTCCTCGTATTTCGACATCGCCGTCTCGACCGTCTTGCGTGAGGCGTTATAGGCGCCGCGCCACGGGTAGTACAAATCCGAATGGATCGCGCCGACGCCCTTCTTCTCCAGCGCTTCGGACAAATACGCGCCTACGGCGGCGACCGTCTTGGATTCGTCCTTGGCGAACGCCTCGTCGACTTTCGTAATGCCTTCCAGCTCCGGCAGGTACGATTCCTCGGGGTGGGAATGGTAGACGAAGACGACGTTCGGCGCGGGCGCGGGGGCGGGCGCCGGCGCTTGGCCGTCCTCGGCCGGCGTTTCGGCGCCGGGCGGCGCTTCCGCCGTCGGCGTCGGCTCGTCGATCGGCGTCGTCGGATAGCCTTCCGGCAGCGGCACTTCCGCGGGCGTCTGCAGGTGGGGGGCCGGCGGCACCTCCACCGGGTAATCGGCCGGACCGGTGCCGATGCCGTGAATTAAAATGATGTTGCCCTCCCCATGGGTGCCGGGCAGCAGCTGCGCTGCGAGCGTGCGCGGATCGGCCGGATCGACGCCGGTCGTCAGCTTCGTCAGGAAGGAGGCGACGTTCCGGGTGGAGAAGGACGACTCCTCCTCGTCGCCGGCTTCCAGCCGCGCGATTTCGAAGCTGAGCATATCCGCGTAAAACCGGCTCGGCAGCGCCGCCGCCGCCCCGTCGAGTCCTTGAATCGGGGACGCGTCCATTTTCCATAGTATCGATATTGCCGTCACCGCGATAAAGCCGCCGACCACGCACCAGGCAACGACCGTGCCGAGCGCCCGGGCCAAGCCGCCGATCGCTTCCGCCGCCCATCTCAACGCTTGTTTCATCCGCATGATTCTTCTCCTTCGTTTCGGGTGAGACTCTCTTAGTTTGCATTCTATGAATCGTTGATAGGAAGTAGAACCGTGAGGGGACGAAGAGCGGGAGGAGGCGTTCGCGGCGCGCGGACGAGCATAGTGCATGGCCGAGACGACAATGTTATAATGGGTTAGGTTTTAGCCAGAATTGGAAACGCGCACCTTAGCCAAGGAGGACCGGAACGCATGAGCAAAGTGTTTGTGTGCGATCATCCGCTCATTCAGCACAAGCTGACCTACATCCGCGACGAACGGACGAATACGAAGGATTTTCGAGAGCTGGTGGACGAGGTGGCGACGCTGATGGCGTACGAGATCACGCGCGACGTGCCGCTGGAGAAGACGACGGTAAGGACGCCGGTCGCGACGGCCGAGGCGAAGGTGATTTCGGGCCGAATGCTCGGCCTCATCCCGATCCTGCGCGCCGGACTCGGCATGGTCGACGGCATCTTAAAGCTGCTGCCCGCCGCGAAGGTCGGCCATATCGGGCTGTACCGGGATCCGGAGACGCTGCAGCCGGTCGAATATTACGCGAAGCTGCCGACGGACGTGACGGAGCGGGAGCTGATCGTCATCGATCCGATGCTCGCGACGGGCGGGTCGGCGATCGCCGCGATCGATATGCTGAAGAAGCGGGATTGCAAGCAAATCAAGCTGATGTGCCTCATCGCCGCGCCGGAGGGCGTGAAGGCGATGCAGGAGGCGCACCCCGACGTCGATATTTATACGGCCGCGATCGACGATTATTTGAACGATCATGGGTATATTATTCCGGGGCTCGGAGACGCGGGCGACCGGCTGTTCGGGACGAAGTAAGAGTTTAATGGGGAAAACGAGGAGTGAAACGCGTTGAACGGACGCATAAAAGTCATGACGATTTTCGGCGTGCGGCCCGAAGCGGTCAAGATGGCTCCGCTCGTGCTGGAGCTGCAGAAGCGTACGAACGAAATCGAATCGATCGTCTGCGTGACGGCGCAGCATCGGGAGCTGCTGGACAGCGTGCTGGACACGTTCGGCATTAAGCCGGACTACGACCTGAACGTCATGAAGGATCGGCAGACGCTGAACGAGGTGACGATCCGCGTGCTGCAAGGGCTGGAGCCCGTTCTGCAGGAGGCGCGCCCCGACATCGTGCTGGTGCACGGCGATACGCTGACGACGTTCCTGGCGAGTTACGCGGCGTTCCTGCAGCGAATTCAGGTCGGGCACGTAGAGGCGGGACTGCGCACGTGGAACAAGCTGTCGCCGTATCCGGAAGAGATGAACCGGCAGCTCACCGGCGTGCTCGCGGACGTGCATTTCGCCCCGACGAGCTGGTCGGCGAGCAACTTAGTAAAGGAGAACAAGCCGGAGTCGGCGATTTACGTCACGGGCAATACGGTGACGGACGTCGGGCGGTACGTCGTGAAGGACGACTACGAGCATCCGATTCTCGACTGGGCGGCGGGGAAGCGGCTCGTGCTGATGACGGCGCACCGGCGGGAAAATCAAGGCGAGCCGCATCGAAGCGTCTTCCGGGCAGTGAAGAGGCTCGCGGACGAGTTCGAGGATGTCGCGATTGTCTACCCCGTGCATCCGAATCCGGCGGTGCTCGAGCCGGCGCAGGAGCTGCTCGGCGGACATCCGCGCATTCGGCTCGAACGGCCGCTCGATCTCGTGGAGATGTACAACCTGTATCCGCACACGCACCTCATTTTGACGGATTCCGGCGGGCTGCAGGAAGAGGCGCCGACCTACGGCGTGCCGGTGCTCGTCCTGCGGGACACGACGGAGCGGCCGGAGGGGATCGATGCGGGCACATTGGAGCTCGTCGGTACCGACGAAGCGAAGGTGTACGAGCGCGCGCGCGCGCTGCTGACCGACGCGGCGCTGTACGAGCGGATGAGCCGGGCGGCGAACCCGTACGGCGACGGCCGGGCGTCGGAGCGCATCGTTGACGCGATTTTGTATCATTTCGGCGTTGCCGGACGCCGCCCCGAACCGTTCGCGCCGTAAAGCGCCGAATCCGACAGCATACAGTCGTACTGTATGGTTTGTATGGCGGAAAAACCTTGATAAATCAACGTTTTCCCGCGGTCCGTTCACGGAATGTTTGAATTTATATGAATTGACAA
>NZ_DASQMZ010000172.1:0-27479 GCF_035645235.1 Paenibacillus sp. | reverse complement strand
TTGCGCTTCGCACATTCGTCCTAAGATGGGGGAAAGCGGCATACATCGAGACTGAAGGAGGCGCAATCGGCATGAATATTGATTTATCCGGCAAACTCGCGCTCGTGACGGGCGGCAACGCCGGCATCGGACGAGGCATCGCGTTCGCTTTGGCGGCCTGCGGGGCGGACGTTGCGGTCACGTACATGAACAATAAGGAGCAGGGAGAAGAGGTGGCGCGGTCGATTCGGGAGCGGGGAGGCCGGAGCGAAGCGTTCCGCCTGGATGCGACGGATGCGGCGCAAATCGAGCGCCTCGTCGATGAGATCTCTACGGCGTTCGGCCGTTCCGCCGATATTTTGGTAAACAACGCCGGCCATCTGATCGCTCGCGTGCCGAATCTCGACATGACCGAGTCGCATTACGCGAAGGTCATGGACGTGAACCTGAAGAGCTGCGTGCTGATGTGCAAAGCGTTCGCTCCGGGCATGAAGTCGCAAGGGGGCGGCAGCATCGTCAATGTCACGTCGGTAGCGGCCCATAACGGCGGCGGCGCCGGCGCCTCGGTGTACGCGGCGGCGAAGGCGGCCATGATCGCTTACTCCAAAGGGCTCGCCAAAGAAGTCGCCGGCGACGGCATCCGCGTCAATCTCGTCTCCCCGGGCTTTATCGGGCGGACGGCGTTCCACGACACGTTCACGCCCGACGCGGCGCGCAAGGCGACCGTACAGGGCATTCCGCTCGGTCGCGAAGGGACGCCGGAGGACGTCGCCATGGCGGCGTTGTTTCTAGCCTCCGACATGTCCGCGTACATTACCGGCGAGACCATCGAGGTCAACGGCGGCATGTTCATGCGATGAGAGGGAGCGAAGGGATGGAGCGCATCATGGAGAAGACGTTGTTCGAACCGAAGAGCGGACCGCTGACGGTGCAATATGTCCCGGACGAGGAAACGCCGGCAGCGGAAAATCCGCCTCGCTTCACGTGGATGGCCGGTACTTGGGAAGAAGAACGGTATGCGCTGCAATGGTCCACGGACGAAGCGTTCGAATCGGACGATACCGTAACCGTCGGACCGCTGCCTTACAACTTCTTTACGCCGGATCACGTTTTCGCGCCGGGCGCGTATTACTGGCGATACACGTTGTGGAAGGACGGAGGGGCGTTCGGCCCGTGGAGCCGCACCCGGCGCTTCGAGGTCGCTCCGGACTTGCCGGAGACGCCGCTGCCGAGCCGCGAACGGCGCTATGCCTCCACGTCGACGGCCCATCCGCGACTATGGCTGGACGGGGCCGGCATTGAAGCGCTGCGCGAGCGCATCGCGACGGACCCGGTCGGCAGCGGCTGGCAAGCGTTCTACGAAAAATCGGTGCTGCCGTGGGCCGGGCGGGAGCCGATTCCCGAGCCGGAGCGCTATCCGGACAATGTGCGGGTAGCGAAGCTGTGGCGCAAGATGTACATGGATTGCCAAGAAACGCTGTACGCGATTCGCCATCTGAGCATCGCCGGCGTCGTACTGAAAGACTCGACGCTGCTGGCGAAGGCGAAGCGGTGGCTGCTTCATGCCGCAGCCTGGGACCCGGCGGGCTCGACGTCTCGCGACTACAATGACGAAGCGGCGTTCCGCGTCGCCGGCGCGCTCGCTTGGGGCTACGATTGGCTCTACGACGAGCTGACCGACGAGGAGCGGAACGCCGTGCGCGCTTCGCTGCTGACGCGGACTGAGCAAGTGGCGTTCCATGTCATCGAGCGCTCGAAGATCCATCACGTCCCGTACGATTCCCACGCCGTTCGCTCGCTGTCGTCGGTGCTGACGCCGTGTTGCCTCGCGCTGCTGTTCGAAGAGGAACGCGCGCGGGAATGGCTCGATTATACGGTCGAGTATTTCTCGTGCCTGTATTCGCCGTGGGGCGGCGCGGACGGCGGTTGGGCCGAAGGCCCGATGTATTGGACGACCGGCATGGCGTTCGTGACGGAAGCGATCAACCTGCTGCGCAAATGCACCGGCGTCGATGTGTACCGTCGCCCGTTCTTTCGCAAAACCGGCGATTTCCCGCTATATTGCTATCCGCCGCACGCGACGCGGGCGAGCTTCGGAGATCAGTCGACGCTGGGCGACCCGCCGAGCCTGAAGACGGGCTTCCTGATGCGCCAATTCGCGGGACTGACCGGCAACGCGTCATATCAATGGTATTTCGAGCGCGTAAGGGAGAGGGAGTCCGACGAAGAAGCCGACACAAAGTTCTATAACTACGGCTGGTGGGACTTCCGCTTCGACGAGCTGATGTATAAACACGACTTTCCCGAGGTGGAAGCCGCCGACGCACCGGACGTCGAGCCGCTGCGTTGGTTCCGCGACATCGGCTGGGTCGCCATGCACCATCAAGCCGACGATCCAGGGGAGCATGTCATGCTGCTCGCCAAGAGCAGTCCGTACGGCTCCATAAGCCATAGCCACGGCGACCAAAACGGCTTCCTCCTTCACGCCTACGGCGAACCGCTGGCCATCGACAGCGGCTATTACATCGCGTTCGGCAGCACGATGCATCTCAACTGGCGCCGGCAGACCCGCTCGAAAAACGCGATCCTGATCGACGGCGTCGGCCAGTACGCGGGCCGCGACAAGGCGCTGAACATCGAGGCGACCGGGCGCGTCGAAGACGCTTGGCACCGCGACGGCGTCGGGTATGCGCGGATGGACGCGACGAACGCCTACCGCATCGAGGTGCCGTACGCGAAGCGGGTCGTGCGGGAGCTGTACTTCGTCGGCGGCTCCTATGTCGTCGTCGTCGATCACGTAGACCTGGAACGCCCGGGCGTCGTCTCTTGGCTGTTCCAGACGCGGTACGAGAACGAGCTGTCCCGGCTGACGTTCCGCGTAAGCGGCGACCGGGCGGAAATGGTCGGCCGCTTCGTCTATTGCTCCTCCGGCGACCTCGAGCTAAGCCAGCGCTGCGGCTACGAAGACGTCGATCCGGCGGAAATCGAGGGGCTCCACCGCCACTGGCGGCTGTCGGCGACGACGCGGCCCGCGGCCTCGCACCGGATCGCGACGTTGCTCGCGCCGATGAAGAAGGGAGCGCCGAAGCTCGTCTCCACGTTCCTCGACGATCAGGATCACGGGGTGCACATCTACTTCACCGAGCACGGCGTCACCAAGCGGATCGAAATATCTAAAGCGTATTAACGCCGTTACGAAAAAGACCCCCACCCCCAAGCCCCCGTCCGACCGCCGGGACCGCGGCTCCGGCGGTCGGGGGTCTCCGAATGTCTTTACGACCTGTTTCCCTTAGCTCAGCGGTTTGCCGCGCACCTTGCCGCCAGCCTTGCGAGGCGCCTCGCATCTTTAGGACTTGTTTCCCTTGGCTCAGAGGGGGGCATTGACGATGGGGAAATATGGAAGGAAATACATTGCGGCAAACCCTGTCGGCCCGTCTGGAAACGCGTCATGACTGAGTAAGGGGAAACAGGTCGGAAAGCATGTGACGGATATAAGTTGGCAGCGAAGGGGACGTGCGGCTGAGCAAAGGGAAACAGGTTCGAAAGTGAGAGCCGGGGATCCATACGGTAGCGAAGGCGACGCCAACGCTGAGTCAAGGGAAATAGGTTCGAAAGGGAGAGCAGGTACAAATGGTGGCGAAGGGAGCGTAATGGCTGAGTAACGGGAAACAGGTCAAAAAGCGTGGGGGGAGGCGGGTAACGGAAGAGGTGGGAAAGTCGGGGGATTAGGGAAAAGTCGGGAAAAGCAAGGGGGCGGGAGCGCGCTAAAAGATGCGGCGCTCCCAGCCGGTGAGCTTGGCGACTGCCTCGAAGAAGAAGTAGTCGCCGTAGATGAGCGAGACGTTGACGTTTTGGCCGGCGGGGCGGTGGCCGGTGGCGCCGCGCAGCAACGCTTGGTCGGCCGGGTCGTCCCAACGGGCGTAGCCGGCGTCGAGCGACGCGAGCAGGCGGATTGCCGCGTCCCGGTAGGCGCGGCCGGCGAGGCCCGGCAGCGCCTCGGCAAGCTCGAGCAGCCCCGAGGCGGCGCAAGCCGCGGCGGACGTGTCGGGCGGTTCGCCTTCGCGCGGGACGACGCGGAAGTCCCAGAGCGGAACGCCGTTCTCCTCGAGCGAGGAGAGGAAGAAATCGGCGATACGACGGGACGCTTCGGCGTATCGCGTCACGCCGGTGAACCGGTGAGCGACGGCCATGCCGTACAGCGCCCAAGCGGCGCCGCGGCTCCAGTCGGAATCCGGGCCGAAGCCTTGGCCGCCGATCCAGCCCAGGAATGCGCCCGTGGCCGGGTCGAAGCTCGCGATATGCGCGACCGAGCCGTCCTCCCGGACGAACCGTCGGAGCACGGTGTCCGCATGCGCCATGGCGACGTGCCGGAACCGCGGGTCGCCGAGCTCCTCCGACGCCCAAAACAGAAGGGGCAAATTCATCATGGAGTCGATGATCGCCCAGCCCGCGTTGTTTCGGTTCCAGGCCGTCGGATCCGAAACCTCGTTCCACGCGCGCAAGAAGCCGCCGGCGATATTAAAGCGCCCAGCCAGGAAGTTGGCCGCGAACAACCCACGCCGCCGCGCGTCTTCGTCGCCTGTAAGCTTGAATTTGATCACGGCGGTCGGCAAATATTGAAAGCCGACGTCGTGGTGGAACCGGTTCGGCTCGAGAAAGCGGCGCTCCATGCGCTCGTCGTACGGCCACGCGGCGTCCCGGAACAGCGTTCGGCCGGTCAGGTCATAGGCGATCCAGAGCATGCCCGGCCAGAAGCCGGACGTCCACCAGTCGATCCGTTCGTCGTCGTACGTCCCGTTCTTTGCGACGTGCGGACACGCGTCGGCGAGCCGCGAGGCGTTCGCCGTCACACGCGACAGGATGTTGCGTTGCAACACCTCGAGATCCATCATTCCATTCCTCCGCTCAACATTTACGTTCCCGCTTCAGTATAACGCCGGAATACGCGGCAAAATAGAACGATCGTCAGGTGATCTAGGGTTTATTTTGGATGCCGGCGCCCAATTGCGGAAACCGCGAAAGTATGACATATTGGAAAGAAACCGGTCCCGCCGAAGTCGGTCGGGAACGGAGCTTTGCCGCAAGGAGCGGATGACGCATGGAACTGCCTCCACACGCTTTCTTCGACCATGAATTCAATGCTTCCCTCCTGAGTTTTCCGGTGTACTGCGCGAACAAGAGCGTCGAACCGACGCTTCAAGGCATGCATGCCCACCACGGCTTCGAGTTTCAGTTCGCCTTTTCGAACGAAAGCGTGGTGAGCGTCGGGGCATCGGCGTATACGGTGAAACCGGGACATGTCATCCTGATCCCGCCGCTCGTGTACCATACCGTGAAGCCGCTGCAGAAGTCGGTCTATCGAAGAACGATTCTCTCCGTGGAGGAGACGTACTTCCGAAGGTTG
The DNA here is from genome assembly GCF_035645235.1 of Paenibacillus sp. Taxonomy (GTDB): domain Bacteria; phylum Bacillota; class Bacilli; order Paenibacillales; family YIM-B00363; genus Paenibacillus_AE. Next base: position 22,096 of record NZ_DASQMZ010000172.1, on the reverse strand, counting down.
GCCAAATCCGAGACGGACATCGGCGAGCTGCTGCAGGCTTGGTTTCCCGCGGAGGAGACGCTACCCGTCGAATTCGCCATCGAGAAAAGCGAGCTTTACCGAATTCGGGAGCTGCTGCTCGAACTGGAAGAGGAGCTTCGGTTACGCCGGGAAGGCTTCGCTTTGTTCGTCAAGAGCTTGCTGATTCAAGTATTAGTTTTGCTCGGCCGGGGGAGAGCCCGGGCGACGGAACGCGCCGACGAAGCTTTGTCGGCGGACATTCGCGAAATTTGCGAGAGAATGGTCGAGCATATTCGGGAATCTTGCTGCGAGCCGCTTCAGGTTTCGGAAATCGCCCGATCTTTCCACGTCTCCAAGTCGTACATGTTCAAGGTATTTAAAGCCTATACCGGGTATACCCCTCACCAATACCTTACGATGCAGCGGATTTACAAAGCGAAAGAGATGCTCGAAAACGGAGGCGAATCGGTGACCGCCATCGCCGCCCGAACCGGCTTCAACGATTCGTCGCATTTCATACGCACCTTCAAAGAATCGACCGGGATGACGCCGGCGGAGTATAAGAATATGACGCACCGCGGATCGGCTCCGTAAAGCGGAGCGTTTTCCGAAAGTCGGGTTGAAAGCGGTTGCGGACGATTGTACCACACGTTGTGGAGGATTATGCTAGCTTGCAAAGACGGGTCCCTGATACGCTTAAAGCAGCAAGACGATTCCGCAGCCACGGGGTGATCCGCATGAAAGATGAAATAATAGTAGATCTTAACGATTACAGCTTTCTAGAGATAGAGCGAACGCGGCATAAAGGCATTCTTCGTCCGATCGATACCGACGCATTGCTCAAGGAGCTGTTCTGGCTCGAGTTCGAGTGCTCCCGAATCGCGATGGGCTGGGTGTCCGGCTTCCCGGATTGGGACGTGAAGGGCCAGCTCGTACGGATGAGCTATCTTCATACGGAGCATATGAAGCTGCTCGAAGCTCGCATCAACGAGCTGCCGGGTCCGGGAATCGGGCGACGCGCGTGGACGCCGGGGCATGTCGGCGAGGCGTTCCAAAGACTGTCGCTGGCGCCGTCCGCCGAAGCTTTCGCACTCGGGTATCGCTACGCGCTTGCGCAGCTATATGACAAGTACGGCCGACTCGCTTCGCGGCTCGACCCGATTCTGGACGCGCCGACGCTCGACCGGTTAAAGCATATCGAGGTCGACCGCGCGGAGTTGACGGGATGGTACGCCGAATCGGTTCGTTACGCCGCGATCGACGAGCCGCAGCGCAGAGAGGCGGCCGTGCGATGGGAAGATTACGTCCGCGGCGTATGGTCGACGATGGAGGCGATCGCGCGAAGCCCGGAGGGGGCGAAGCCGGAATGGCCGGGACACCCGACGGATCGTCCGGCGGGACCGATTCCGTCGAAGCCGGCGCATGATCCGCGGTACCCGCTGGTCGATTTAAAGAAATACAAGAGCGCGATGTTCGATCCCAAGTCTCCGACGTACGACAGCGTCAAGCATATGGTGTTCATTAACGCCAGCGAAATGTCCGCCGCCGAGACGATGACGTACTTGTATTACGGTGTGCTTCATATGCCCATGGAGTTTTACTGCGATATGGCCCGGCACACTTGGGACGAGGTGCGGCACAGCCAGATGGGCGTAAGGCGGCTGAAACAGATGGGGTACCGCACCGAGGACTTTTCCTGGCACCCGCCGACGGTGCTGTCGGCCGACAACGTGAAGACCGTCTTCCCTGAATTTTACTCGGCCTTGACGATGGTCATGGAGCCTTGCTCGTTCATTAAGAAGCGCAAGTCGATCGACGCGTTCCTGGAGCACGGGGACCCTCTATCCTCCGTTCAATCGGAGTACGACATCGCCGACGAGCGGCTGCACGTAAACTTCGGGAAGAAGTGGGGCGCCAAGTTGTACGAACACATGGACGATCTCGTCACGGCGCTCACCGTCGAACGTACCGCCAAGCGCATGCACCTTCAAAAGATGGGCTACGCTCAGGAAGAGATCAACGGGGTACTGGATAACTTCCCCGAGTTTTGCGGGTTTGCGACGATGGACTTGGTTTACGACAAATACTAAAGGTTCGCTGCGCTTATATTAAAGGCTGTTTCCCGTCCGACGAATCGGAGGGGAACGGCCGTCTTTCGTTTTGATGCCGCCGCGCAAACGCAAACCGGAATCTACCAAGCGATATAGGTGATGACATGCTCTCCTGGATTTCCCGGTTTCATAATTTCAAGCTGCAGAACAAAATTCTCCTTTCGTTCGCGGCGGTCATCGTCTTGACCGTCCTGCCGGTCGCGATCGTGATTTATCAGGTGTCCGTCAAGACGATCAACAAAAATATCGCCGAGTATTCGCATTACTTGAACGAGCAGGTCGGCATCAATCTGGATAACCGTACCCGCGAAATCGAGGAGCAGGTGTTCCAGCTTTTCGCGAGCTCCGGCATGAACATATCGGGGGAAGCGGGCAGCCAACAATTCGAAATCGAGCAGCTGCTGCAAAGCCGGTACGCCAGCAGCTACATGGCGGAGCTCCTCCTATCCGAGTCGTACTACGAGTCTGTGCTCCTGATCGGCGCCAGCGGCCGGCGGCACCTCCTCGAACGAAGGAACGGGCTGAATTCGGAGGAGCGGCTGCCGGAAACGTTCTCGTTAGAGGCCGTTCAGGAGGCGAGGGGCCGCGCGATTTGGCTTCCCGGAACCGACGACGGGCTCGTCTTCATGGCCAAGTCGCTCTACAGCATCCGTAGCAGCGTGTACGCGGGCACGGTCGTCGTCGGCATCGACAGCGATTACCTTCGGAGTCTCTACACGTCGTTCAACGAATTGACGGACGGCAGCATGTTGATCCTGAACGAATCCAACGAACCGATCATTACGGAATCCCCGGTCCCGGGGTTGCACGCTCATTTTCTAAAAAACCGGATGTACGAGGCGTCCCGAAGCGGGTCGACCTTGTTCCGTTTCAAAGGGGAGGACTATATTTATTCCGTCCTCCGCATGCCCAACGACAAATGGAAGATCGTGCACATCGTCTCCGTCGACCAGCAGACCCGCGGCACCGTGGTCATCCAATTTTGGACGGTGACCGTATTGATCGCCGGACTGTTGCTCGCTTTCCTCTCCTCCGTGATTATCTCCAAGCGTATGACGGAAAACATTCGGCTGCTGATGCACAGCATGAGCCGGCTGTCCGTCGATTTCTCGCACCAAGCCATCGTTCCGAAGAGCCGGGACGAAATCGGCATCTTGGCGGAGCGGTTCAACTCCATGACGGAGAAGATCAACGAATTGGTGAACACGCTCTACAAAGAACAATTGCTGAAGCAGGACGCCGAGTTCCGGACGCTGCAATCCGAGTACAAGACGCTGCAGGCGCAAATCAACCCGCATTTTCTGTACAACACGCTCGAGTCGATCCAGAGCCTGGCGAAGCTGAAGGGCGAAGAGGAAATCGGGGACATGATTTATTTGCTCGGCGCGCTGCTTCGCGACAGTATCGGCAAGAGGAGCGATGTCGTCACCCTGAAGGACGAGGTCGGCTATATATCCAAGTATTTGGATATTCAACGTTTCATGTACGAAGATCGCATCGAAATCATATACGACCTTGACGAGGACCTGATGGACTGCCTCGTGCCGAAATTCATTCTGCAGCCTCTAGTCGAAAACGCCATCGTACACGGCATCGAGCAGAAGCCCGGCAAGGGGGTCGTCCGACTCGCTTCCCGAACCGACGGGACCGACTTGATCGTCGAGGTGTCCGATAACGGGATCGGAATGAGCCGGGAGGAAATCGACCGCGTCATGAACCGGATCGACGCCGTGCCGGAGAAACGGAATCATACAAGCGTCGGACTGATGAACGTACACAAGCGGGTGCGCATCCTGTACGGGGAACGGTACGGGATCAATATATCCGGGAATCCCGGGGAAGGCACGACCATTTTAATCCGGCTGCCGTCTGTGAAGGAGGGCGAGAACTATGAAGAAATCCGTAGTGGTGATTGACGACAAGCCGATTATCCGCAGATCCATCGTCCAGACGATCGATTGGGAACGGCTCGGCTGCGAAGTCGTCGGACAGGCCGGGGACGGCAACGAAGGCCTCGCGCTGCTCGCCGAACGGCTCCCCGACATCGTCGTGACCGACATTCATATGCCGGGGCAAAGCGGCTTGCAGCTGGCGGAATGGATGCGGGCTCATTTGCCGGAGTCCAAGACGATCCTGTTCACCGGCTATCAGGAGTTCGAATTCGCAAAGCAGGCGGTCAAGCTGGGGGTATTCGATTTTATCGTCAAGCCGTTCCAAAACGCGGAATTAACGCGCGTGATCGAACGGGCGGTGGAGGAAATCGATGCAGAACGGCGGCAAGGGGAGCAGGCGAAGCTGCTGCTGCAGGAGGTAACCCGGCTGGAAATGCGGCACGCCTCGTCGCTTCGCGCCATGCGGAGCCTCTGGTTCGAGCAGCAGACGGAAGGCCGGTCGGAGGGGCCGGAGGAAAGCCGAAGGCGGATGGAGGAGCTTCGCATTGCCTTCTGCCGTTATGCGCTTCTGGCGTTCCGGCCGACGCTCGAGAAGTCGTCGGAAGGGGCGGAATGGCGAGAGCGGCAGGAGGAGATGGCGGAGCTTGCCGTCCGTCTGTGCGAACGCGACGGGCTGGACGCCATTCCGGGAAGGCGAGGCGGCGATTTGGTCATCGCTTGCCTGTGGCAGCGCGTGCCTGCCGTGCGGGAAACCGGGCAGAAGCTTGCCGCGATCGCCGAGGAATGGATTCGCGAAGCGGAGCGGACGACGGGTTTGAGCTTCCGCGCCGCCTACAGCTCCGTCTATCGCTCCGTGCAAGAGATGCAGGAGGCTTATCTCGAAGCGAGCAAGCTGCTGGATTCCGGCTTCTTCCATAGCGAGGAGTCGGTGCTGTCGGCCAAGCACGGGCAGGGCGAGAGAGGACGCGCGCGGACGAAATCCTCGATCATGCAGGACATCGAGAAATACGAGAAGAGCATCGAATCGATGCCCTTCGAGGAAGTCGCCGCGGAGACGGAACGAATCGTCGAGCAAATTCGGTTATACGCAGAGGGCAATATAACCGTCGCCAAGGGGCTCGTCTCGGAAATTTGCCTCGCCGCGGCGCGGTATTACTTCCGGACGACGGGAGACGAGCTCGGTCTCGGCCGCAGCGTCGATCTGCTGCTCGAGGACATCTACGGGATGAGCAGCCTGAAGGAAGCGTCCGATTATATGACCGAGCTCGTCCTGACGATTCGGGGCAAGCTGAAAGGGGAGGAAAAGGGGTACAGCCTGATCGTCAAAAACATTCTCGAATATTTGCAGGCGCATTACGCCGAGCCGCTTACGCTGTCTTCCGTCGCGAACCGATTCGGCATCAGCGCAAGCTATGTCAGCCGCTTGCTCCGGCTGGAAACCGGCATCAACTTCGTGGATTTGGTGGCGCGCGCGCGAATCGAAGCGGCGAAGCGGCTGCTGCGGGACCCCAAATACAAGGTGAACGAGGTCGGGGAAATCGTCGGTTATCCGGATTATTCCTACTTCTATCAAGTGTTCAAAAGAGTCGAAGGCTGCTCCCCCAAGGAGTTCAAAAATCAAAGTCGAAATAACTAATAAAAGCGCAATTTTCTCTTATAGCAATGGCGCTGGAGCGGGTTTACATTGGTAAAGAACGATTAGGCACGCACCATGAACGGAGGGGGATCGTAATGTCGGCGACGTTAGGGGACAAATCGGGCGTCAAGGAAATCATCGGCAAAGTCATCGAAGGCATGAAAAACTTGGAGGTCACGATCCAAGAGGATACGAAGGACAGCATCATCTCCATGGACGTGTGGGATTGGTCGCAGGGCGTCGGATTGTTTTCCTTGTACTTGTATTATAAGGAGACCGGGGAGAAGGATATCTTTCAATATTTGACCGAATGGTTCGACCGGAAGATCGAAGAAGGGTTGCCCCAAAAGAACGTCAACACGATGTGTCCGCTGCTTACGTTAAGCTACTTATACGAAGAGACGAAAAATCCGGATTACTTGCGGATTTGCGAGGAGTGGGCGGCTTACGCCGCCGATGAGATGCCGCGCACGCCCGAATTCGGCATTACGCACACGGCCGTCGACAGCCCGAACGAAGGGGAACTGTGGGACGACACGTTATATATGACCGTCCTGTTCATGGCGCGGATGGGAGTCGTCCTCGGGCGCGACCGGTACGTGCAAGAGAGCATCCGGCAGTTTCTCGTGCATCTGAAGTATTTGACGGATACGCGCACCGGGCTGTTTTACCACGGCTGGACGTTCCAAGAAAACCATAATTTCGCCGGGGCGTTCTGGGGGCGCGGCAACGCGTGGTACACCGCCGGTCTCGTCGACTATCTCGACATGTTCGAGGTGCCGGAAGGCATCCGCGATTTTCTGACCTCCTCCTTGGAACGACAAGTGAGCAAGCTGGCGGAGCTGCAGGCGCCATCCGGCATGTGGCATACGCTGCTCGACGACCCGACGTCTTATGAGGAGACTTCCGCGACGGCAGGGTTCGCCTACGGCATTCTGAAGGCCGTGCGCAAAGGGTACATCGGAAAACAATATTTATCCTGCGGTTTGAGGGCGATGCAAGCGGTCGTCGAGCGAATCGACGAGCGAGGCGTGGTGCATGGCGTATCCTACGGCACCCGCATGGGCAGGACGAAGCAATTTTACAAGGAAATCCCCCAATGTCCGATGCCGTACGGCCAATCGATGACGCTGCTGATGCTCGTCGAGAGTTTGAATCACTTCGAACGTTCTTAAGGGTTGTAACCGTCCGGAAGGTTGCCGGAGGAGGGGTGTGCATGGAACCGATTGCGGCGGAGGCGCTGAAGCTGCCTTCGCGACTGTTGTACAAGCAGCAGACGGAAGCGCTGATCGGAAAAGTCATCGGCCGGATGCAGCGGCTTGACGCGACGATCCAGGAGGATACGCCGGCGAGCATCATCACGATGGACACGTGGGATTGGTCGCAGGGCGTCGGCTTGTTTTCCCTCTATTTGTATTACAAAGAGACGGGGGACCGCGCCGTACTCCAGTTTCTTGTCGACTGGTACGAACGAAGAATCGCGGAAGGCCTGCCCGGCAAAAACGTGAATACCATGTGTCCGCTCCTGACGCTTAGCTATCTCTACGAGGAGACCGGAGAAGCGGAATATTTGCGCATTTGCGAGGAATGGACCGCTTACGCCGTCGACGAGATGCCGCGCACGCCCGAATTTGGAATCGCTCACAACGCCGTGGACAACGAAAGTCGAAACGAGCTTCGCGGCGACACGCTGTACATGACGGTGCTCCTCGTAGGCCGCATGGGGATGCTCCTCGGCAAGGAGTATTATGTGCAGGAAAGTATTCGGCAATTCCTCGTTCATTTGAAATACTTGACCGACCCGAATTCCGGCCTCTTTATGCACGGGTGGTCCTTCGAGGAGCGGCATCATTACGCCGGCGCGTTATGGGGCCGAGGGAACGCCTGGTATACGGCCGGGCTCGTCGACTATCTCGATATGACCGAGCTTCCGTTCGGCGTAGAGATGTTTCTGCTGTCGTCTTTGGAGCGGCAAGTCGAAAAGCTGGCGGAGCTGCAGGCGCCGTCGGGCATGTGGCACACCCTGCTGGACGACCCGACGTCCTACGAGGAGACGTCCGCGACGGCGGGGTTCGCGTACGGCATCTTGAAGGCTATACGCAAAGGCTACCTGAGCGAAAGCTATCGGGCCTGCGGTTTGAAGGCGCTGGAGGCGGTCATCGGGCGCATCGACGAGGACGGCGCGGTGCAGGGCGTTTCCTACGGCACCCGCATGGGCAGAACCAAGCAGTTTTACAAAGATATCCCTCGATGCCCGATGCCGTACGGTCAGTCCATGACGCTGCTGATGCTCGTCGAGAGTTTGAAACACTATTACGAATGATAACATACGGGGAGCGCCCGAAGAGGGCGCTCCTTTGGTTTTTAGCGTTAAAACGTTGAAAATATTGACGTAAAGAAAACTAATAAAAAGACAAAATAGCCTAATTTAAAACGCTTACATTCCCCTGTATAGTGAAACTAACGGAAAGGAGAGTGGCAATGAGCGCACAAACGACGACGTCCGTAAAAATGAAGGCAAGCACGGGCAAGAGACCGGCCCTGAAGGAGCTGCGTAAAAACTACGATCTGTACATGCTCCTAGTACCCGCTTTCGTCTTTTTCCTAATCTTTGCCTACATTCCGATGGCCGGGCTCTTGATCGCCTTCAAGGACTACAACATATTTCAAGGCATCTGGGCGAGCTCGTGGAACGGGTTGGAAAACTTCAGGGAAATGTTCTCCATTCCTGAATTTTGGGAGATGACCCGCAACACGCTCATGCTGAACCTGCTGGGCTTGGTGGTCGGCTTTCCGGCTCCGATCATTCTCGCTTTAATGCTGAATGAAATCGGTTCCAAGTACTTCAAACGCATTTCGCAATCGCTTTTATATTTACCCCACTTCCTGTCTTGGATCGTGCTCGGCGGCATCGTGTACGCCGTGCTCTCGCCGCAATACGGCATCGTGAACCAGATCATGCGCAAATTCGGCATGTCGGAAATTTATTTCATGGCCGACAATACGTGGTGGGTCATCGTATATACGCTAACCACGGTTTGGCAAGGCGCAGGCTGGGGGACGATCATCTACTTGGCGGCCATGACGGCCATCGATCCTTCGCTCTACGAAGCCGCATCGATCGACGGCGCGGGCCGGCTGCGAAAAATTTGGAGCATTACCATTCCGGGCATTCTGCCTACCGTCGTCATCCTGTTGATCCTTAACGTGGGCCATATGGTTTCGATCGGCATCGAGCAGCCGCTGGCGATGGCGAACCCCGTCGTCATGGAAGTGGCGGAGGTCATTAGTACGTACATCTACTCCGTAGGCATTAAGCAAGGCGAATTCGGCCTCACGACAGCCGTCGGTATGGTGCAATCCGTCATTAACCTCGGTTTGATTCTCGGCGCCAATTATTTAGCGAAGCGGCGCGGCGGGGAAGGGCTTTGGTAATCGAAAATTCGCTAAGGGAAGGAGAGCGGCCATGACCATGTTCACACGCGCGCCCGTCGATTCGGACGGAAAACCCGCCGCGCCCCGGCGCGTCCGACCGTTAAGGAAATATTCGTTGCCGGATATCATTTTCAATAGCACCATGTATTTGTCTGTCACTGTGGTTACCTTCCTCTGCATGTTTCCGTTCCTGAACACGGTCGCCAACGCGTTCAGCAGCAATACGGCGATCCAATCGGGTCTCGTCGTGCTTTGGCCGGTCGAATTTCAATTCGACGCGATGAACACGGTGCTTACCGACGAGACGGTCATTCGCTCCTTGTTCGTCACGGTTTTCATAACGATCGTGGGAACGGCGCTAAACTTGTTGTTTACGATCATAACGGCTTACCCGCTCTCGCGCCGAGACTTGAAGGGCCGAGCATACTTCATGAATTACATGATTATTACGATGTTGTTCAGCGGCGGCATGATCCCGAGCTTTTTGCTGGTGAAGGAGCTGGGGTTGCTGGATAAGCTGTGGGCGCTCATTATTCCGTCGCTGATCAGCGCGTTCAACGTCATTATTATGAAAACGTTCATGCAAGGGTTGCCGGACGAATTGCGGGAGGCGGCCATCGTGGACGGGTGCGGAAATATCAAGTATCTCGTTCGGGTCGTGCTTCCGCTGTCGGGGGCATCGCTCGCGACGATCGGCTTGTTCTACGCGGTCGGTCATTGGAACTCGTATTTTAGCGCCGTCCTTTACATTGAAAACCCGGATCTGCACACACTACAAGTCAAGCTCAGGAACATCTTGCTGCTGTCGCAGATGAATACGTCGATCGAATTGCTGCAAATCGAGAACCAACTGGACGTAATCAAGGAGTCCTTGAAATCGGCGGTCGTCGTATTCGCCACCGCGCCGATCCTGATCGTCTACCCGTTCCTTCAGAAGTACTTCGTGAAAGGCGCCATGCTCGGTTCCGTCAAAGGATAAGACGCGTTGGACACGTACGCACGCAGACGACCCGGTATCCGGCGGCAAGCCGGATATCGGTTATATAAAAGTCTGAAAAACCACAGGGAGGTTCAACCAAATGAAATTGCGTTTCAAGAGGGGTCTGGTTTTGGTTTTTGTAATCGCTCTCATGGCGACGACGTTGTTGGCTTGCGCGGGCTCCGGCGGCTCGGGCTCCACGGACACGGGCTCTACAGGCACGAGCGACAGCGGCAACGCCGGCGCGGAAAAGAGCGAGACGCCTGCGGCGCCGGAAAAGCCGAAGGAACTGGAGAAGGTTAGAGTATCGCTGTGGGACCGCTCCAACGCTCCCGACGGAACGCCGATTTTGGAGGGCATGCTGGTTAAGCATATTGTCGAACTGGCGAAGACGGAAGGTCTCGACGTCGAGTTCGTCCCGCTCCCGAGAGCGCAGGAGAGCGAGAAGAACAGCACATGGATGGCTTCGGGCGGCGGTCCGGACATCCTGATCACATACGACGTAAACGCCGTATTCAAGTGGGCGGAACAAGGCGGTTTGACGCCGCTGGACGACCTGATCGCGCAACACGGCCAGGACATCGTGAAAGTGGCGGGTCCGGCGATGGAAGCCGCAGGCACGTATAAAGGCGTCCGCTACGCGATCCCAGCGCTTCGGATGAACCAGGCGGCGGGCGCGAGCATGAAAATTCGCCAAGACTGGCTCGACAAGCTCGGCATGCAGGCGCCGACGACGATCGAAGAGCTGTACACGGTATTGAAAGCGTTCAAGGAGCAAGATCCGGGCGGCGTCGGCAAAGAAAACGTGGTGCCGTGGGCGCTTCCGGCGATCAACCAAGGCATGAGGGGTTTCTTCTTCGGTCCGATGTACGGCTTCGGCCTACTGAACGACGGTCCTCATACCGAGATGTATTGGGCTTCCGGCAACTTCAAGGACGGCGTATTCACTTCCTCCGTCGCAATGGAAGAAGGCAAGGAGTATTTCCGATGGATGAACCGTCTGTACAAGGAAGGCCTGATTTCGAAGGAATTCGTAACCGACATTAACAATCAGCAATATATTCAGCACATTACGACCGGTACGGCCGGATTCACGGAGTCGAACGACGATCCGTGGGGTCAAATGACCGTGCAAACCCGCAAGACCGTTCCCGGCGCGAAGTGGGTTACGCTCGAGGCGCTTAAGGGGCCGGACGGCAAGCAGCACCAGAACTTGGCGGGCACTTACGGCTTGTACAACATCATCCCGAAGTCCTCTAAGAACCCGGCTGCAGCGGTGAAGTATTTGAACTTCATGGCGAAAAACATCACGTTGTTCCAATCCGGCATCGAGGGCGAGCACTATTCCGTGCAAAACGGCGTTCGCGTCGCGATCGACCCGGATAAGAACGCGAAGGAACTGGCTTGGTATTTGCCCGATTTGAATCTGTTGACGCAAGGTTATATGGGCATCCCGACGGCCGAGCAAATGGAGATTATGTACTCGAAGCAAACGCCGGAAGATCGGGCCGAGATGATTCCAGTGTACGAGGCGTATTACAAGAATTTCACCGAGCACGGGAAAACGCAGCCGCTGATCGATACGCCGCGTCCCGTCGCCGAGAAGAGCCTCGTCAACATTACGAAGTACCTGTACGAAGCGTTGTCCAAGGCGATCATCGCCCCCGATTTCGACAAGGAATGGGAAGCGGTCGTGTCCGGTTGGGAGAAAAACGGCGGACGCGAATACGACGCGGAAGTAACGGAAGCGCTGAAGGCTATGAATTACAAATCGTGGGCTGAGCAATAACGCGGGAGGGGACGTGCGGAATCCGCACGTCCCTTTTCTACATCGCATCGCGGCGCCGCGCCTAATCGGGAGGTATGATTTGATGGAGAGCCAGCATGAAGTTCCTGTCAACGCAGAGATCGAGAGTATTATTCAGGGCTTGGACGAACGAATCGAAAAGGAACTCGAGGAATACCGCGCGAAGGTGACGGCAGGGAACGTCGTCGGCATTCAGTACATGGGGCTGGGCAATCTCGCGACGCTGCTGCCGCTCTACTGTCATCCGAGTTCGCGTTTCTATCGGAGTGAGGAGCTGATTCCGCTGATGGATGTCGCGTCCGCCGCCTTCCTCGCATCGCAACATCCGAGCGGCTGCGTGTCGCTCGCCAACTGCAATATCGATTCGCCTCCGGACACGTCGTTCACGTCGCATCTCGCGGCGTATGTGTTCCAGCTCGCCGTGCGGTACGGCTCGCCGGAGATCGAAGAGATCACGGGGCGCATCCGTCTGTTTCTTGAACGGGCGAAGCCGTGCCTCCTGACGGGGGGCATTCACACGCCGAACCACCGGTGGGTCATGGCTTCCGCGCTCGCGAAGATGGAAGAGATATTCGGCGGCGACGAGTTTCGTAAGCGCGCATTCCAATTTCTGGACGAAGGGCTCGATATTACCGAGTACGGCGAATGGACCGAGCGAAGCAACGCGATTTACAATGCGATCTGCGCATACCATCTCTATAATGTCGGAGTGACGTTCGGGCACGAGCCGTCGCTCGACGCGGCGCGCAGTACCCTCCGCATGACGCAATATATGCTTCATCCGGGGGACACGATCGTAACCGAGTATTCGGGCCGCCAAGACTATAACGCCGTAATGAAGATGGACGATCGCTACTACGTGGCGTTCCATCTGCTCGCGAATCGGTTCCAAGACCCCGAGCTCGCGGCGCTCGCCCGCGTCGCCCAACGAACGGCCCCGAAAGGCGCATTGCCGCTCATTCACTACATGGTAGAGCCTGAGAACATGACGCTGCCCGAAGCAGGCGGAGACGAAGCGCCGGATTCGTACACGGTCCTGTTCGGGGAAAACCGCAGCACGCCGGTGCCGGACGACGTCTGGTACCACGGTCCGCTGCTGAAGCATCCGCACGGCGCGCCCGTGCTTCGGCATCGGCGCGGCAAGCTCAGCGTCACGGCGATGGCGGGCCAGCCCGAGATGCTGTATCTGCAGTACGGCGCGGCGCGCCTGCTCGGCCTAAAAATTTCGGCGGGCTGGTTCGGCATCGGCGGCGTCGCCTTCCCAAGCATTCACAAGCTGTCCGAGGATACGTACCGGATGGAAATATTGCTTAAGGGAAGTTACTTCCAGCCGCTGCCCGAGGAGCATTACCGGGCTGCGAAGGGCTCGTATATCGATATGCCGAACCATCTGCGAGAGCGGACCAACGTCGTTACGGTTCCGATCGAGCTGCAAATTACGTTGTACGACGACGGGGCGGACCTTCGCCTCCGATCCGAAGATAGGGCGGGCATCTTCCTGCAAGCGACGGCCTCGTTCGATTTGAACGGGACGATTACGGCCGATGCCCTCGAGGAGTTGGAGCCGAACCTGCATCGACTTACGGCGGGGGCGGCGTTGTTCCGGAACGGCGCCGACTGGATCCGGATCGAAGGCGGCGCGGTAGAGCATCAAGAGGTGATGATGCGGAACGATTCGCACATGCGGAAGGCGCAGCATCTGACGATGAATTTCACGACGCCGACCGATCGCACGATTCGGCTGCGGTGCGGGGATGACGGAGCGGGTTCGGAGCGGCGCGATTGAAAAAGAAAGCGGAGCCGTCCCGGAATCGGGTATAATCGGAAAGAAACCGATTCCAGGAGGGACATCCCAATGACGGTATTACATGAGTGGCAACCGGCCGAGCCGGGCGTGAAGCGGAAAATTTTCTCTCCCGGCGAAGGGATCATGATGATGGAGGTTCATTTCGAGGCGGGCGCGAGAGGATACGTGCATTCCCATCCGCACGAGCAGATGAGCTATTGCCTGAAAGGGCGCATCGAGTTCACGGTCGACGGCAAGACGACCGTGCTCGAAGCCGGGGACACGATCGTCATTCCCGGCGGGGCCGAACACGGCGTGCTCGCGCTGGAGCCCTCGGCATTGCTCGACGCCTTCACTCCGCTGCGTCTCGACCTGCTGGGGCGCGCCTAAACCGGGGCGGCGATTCCGGGTCATACGCATTTCCGCTCTTCGGCGGGTCAGAGGTTCGATAGGATGATCGAAACCTCGGGCCCGCCTGTTTTTTCGTCGACAGCGTATAATCGCGTCCCCCGACTTCAGACGCGCTCGATATGCAGCGACGGAACCTGCGACAAGTCGACGAAGCGTCCCCCGCATTGCACGAGAGGCTTCCACACCTCGTCCCGGCGTACGCGGACGATGCGGCCGGTCTGGCCGTTCGAGAGACGCACCTCGTTGCCGATCAAAGCTTCCATCGCGCGCAACGAAAAGACGCCGACGATTTCCGGGTCGAAGCGTCCGAACGCGCCGTCGTGCATCTCCTTCACGACCTGATAAAACGGGGATGGCTCCTTGTACGGCCGCTTCGACAACATTGCATGGAACACGTCGGCGACGGCGACGATGCGGGAGAACGGATGCGTCTCCTCTTTCAGCCCGAACGGGTAGCCGGTGCCGTCCATTCGCTCGTGATGCTGCAGCGCGCAGATCGCGTGCTCCTGGCTGAAACCGTTCACCTTGAGAATAAGCTCGTACCCGTACGTCGTGTGTTTCTTGACGATTTCGTATTCTTCCGGCGTCAGACGCCCGGTTTTCGCAAGAATATGAGGCGGAACCTTCGCTTTGCCGATGTCGTGCAGCAGGGACGACACGGTCAAGGCGCGAAGCCGGTCCTCCGGGTAACCCATCCATTTGCCGATGACGGTCGACAGCACGGAAACCGCGACGCTATGCCGGTAGGTATAGTCGTCGTGCGCCAGCAGGCCGGATAAGATCGTTTGCAAATCGTACGACTCGGCGATGGCGCGGACGCTGACGGACGCTTGCTCGGCGATGCTCCGAAGGAACACGCGGTCCGAATTCCGGGCGGCGCGAAAGATGTGCCTCCACTCCTCCACGGCTTTCTCGAGGACGGGGCCGATCGGGGCGACGTCCTCGATGTCGTCCGCCGTCGGCGGAACGCCGTTTTCGCGAAGCAGCTCCAGATGCCTCGAAGATAAAATCGTTCCTTCCGGAAGCAACAGCGCCCCCGAAGGGGCGAGTATATTTTTGTTCAGCCGTTTGCCGATCATGGATCATCCCTGCCCTTCGACGGTCAGGCGGTTGTCCCGCACCGTGATGACGGCATGCTCCAACGGCTCTAGTATTTCTTGGGAGTAACGACCGATGAAGACGCGGCCGTCGTACATTTTCGAAACGAGGATTTTCGTTCCCGCCTTCAGCACGCAGGCTCCGCCATGCGCGCCGCCCACGATCGACGCGGACAGCGTATGCCCGGCCTCGAGCGTGGAGCCTTTGCATACCGCGTTCGCCTGATAGAAGACGATGTGTTTTCTACCGTAGAGATTGCTTTGGATAACCCCTTCCTGCCGGACGAGAATGTCGCCGTTCGACATGAGCGTAGACAGCTGGCATTTGGAGATGTCGAGCGCGACATCGGTTTCCTCGCACCGCTGGATCGAATCCGCGATGTCGATGAGCATGCGCTGCAGCTCGTTCAAATACGCGACCGGCTCGATCTTGAGGAAGCAAGAAGGGAGGAGGAGCGCAGTAAGCTTCTGCTTCGTCTCCTCCAGATGATTGCGTTGCAGCGTCTGAATCGTCGCGATGCTCGACATAATTTCTTTGACCGTCGCCGGAATGTCTTTGAATTTGGAGTCCGCCAGCAGCTGATACGCTTGGCCTTCCGGCACCGTCTTCCCTTGGGCTTCGAGCCGGGAGAACAGCATCGACGCGGCGTTGCGAAGCAGCTGAAGCGTCTCGTTCAACTTCTTCGCGTGGTTATACAGCCGATTGTATAACACGCCGAAGTGCCCGGAGTACAGCTTGCCGCCGATGATGTTGCCGCGAACGCGGATGCTGCCGGTCGCGGTCACGGTCGCGTTGAAGACGCCGCCCGCGACGTACACGTTCCCGAGCGCCTCGATGACCATGCCGTCCGTGACGTCGCCATAGACGATGACGTCGCCGGAGAAGAAGATGTTGCCTGTCTTTAAGTCGACGTCGTTGGGCACGACGTAGGACGGGTTAATGCTGATAAACTTAATTCTCCCCCCTGTCATTCGCGGTCTGCCTTCCTTCATAGCGACGATGTCGCCCTCCGCCGTCATGCGGACATGCTGCTTCGGGACGATCGCGACGTCCTTAGGCCTGGACGGCTCGATTTTATTCCCGAAGACGTCGAACCCGGGGGAGCCCTCGACGCAAGGCTTCTTGCGGGCGACGATTTCTCCGGCTTTCGCGCATGGAATTTTCAGGTGATTTCGAAAATCGATGTGCCCGTTCACTTCCTCGTAGCTGCTTTGCACGGATTCCTCGAACAACAGCTCCACCGACGCATCGACGCTCGGGACGGGGCGAATGCCTTCCGCGATCAAGATCGGCTCGTGCGTCGGCGCCCGGAGCTCCTCCTCGATTCGCTTCATATCGTAGCGAACCAGGTGAAGGTCGTGCAGCGCGGTGCGAACGTCGGCCGACGTCAACGGCTCGCCCGCAGCGTCGGGAGCGAGCTCGGGCATGAGCCGGACCAAGTTCGGTTCGACCCGCTCGATCGCAGGTTTCCAGAACCGCTGCACGGTGTGGTGTACCCGGAGGTAGACGCTCATTCGATCCTTCGCGATATCGATGTCGAACATCGCCGGCGGCTTCGCGTCCCACTCGATCTCGTCCTCCGCCGTCACCGCCGCGCGCCCTTCGACGGGGAGGCCGTTCACGCGCAGCGCGATCGGCGCATGCGCTTCCAAGAGCGTTACGCCTTCCGCCTCCGGGCTGACGACGATGCGGCGTCCGTCGACGGCGACGCGCTCCGCCGTTCGTTCCGGCTTGGCGTCCGCCGCGTCGAGCGGTTCCGCATGCGGATGCACGTCCAGCGTATGAATGAGTTTCATAATTTCAATCTCAGATAGAGCCATGCTCTCGCCGACCTCCCGTAAAAAAATAGACTACCCCGAAAAACGGGATAGTCATGGCGTATCCCTACTTTTCGGTAACCCAGCCGCCATAGGTTGATTCGCGCAACCCTTAGGCCCGAGGCTTTGCGTCTCCGTCTTTCAACGGATTTGCCGCTTGTCGAAGTAGAAGGAATGATAAACGGTTGAGTCGATTTTCGTCGTCAAGTTAGTATATACTAACTATAAAGATAGATAAATATTTAGTCAATAAGCCATATGACCTACGCCCTACATGAAGTCGAAGAAATACCGGATCACGTGCAAAAAGACGGGGGACGTATACGTCAGGCTGTCGATCCGGCTGAGGTGGCTTTCCTTCCGCGTCTCCGCTTTGCCGTCTTCGCCGATGAGCAGGTCGCGCCTCAGCACGGAGATCGTCAAGCTCCCGAAGAAGCCGGCGACGCCGATCAGCATGCCCGACCAAAAGCCGAACGCCGGGTCGAGCGGCGTCAGGTAAGGATATAACAAGTACGAAGCCGCGGTCGTGACGACGAGCCCGACGCCGAATCCTTCCCACGTGAGGTTCGGGTTCGCCGTCGGCACGACCTTCCGCTTGCCGAAGTACAACGAGACGAGCGCGTGTACGACGTCGTTCAGCTGCGTCAGCACGACGAGGAACAGCACGAGGCCCGGGCCGAACTCGGGGGAAGCGAACGGGAAGAACGCGAGATGGCTGAGCCCGAACACCATGAGCATCAGTCCCCATTGCGTCGAGCTGACCGAGCGGAGGAAGCCGACGGTGCCCTTATTCAGGAGCCGCGGCAACGGCAAGAACAGGAAGACGTAAATCGGAATGAAGACGACGAACATGCCGTACCAGCCGATGTATATCCACCAAAACTGAATCGGAATGGACAAATACGCCCATAGGAAAATGCGCCGATCCGCCTTCCGCGTCTTGATCATGGAAAAATATTCCTTGAGCGCGAAGAAGGCCAGCGTCATCAACGACAGCAGCGACACGATCGGATGGAACAGCGTCGCGAGCGCGAAAATAAAAAACATCCCCCACCACATATTGATCCGGTGCGAAATGGATGCGAAGTCCTTGTCCGGCTGCGTCCTCCGCACGACCCAAAACCCCGCGTGCACGGCGGACAGCGCCGCGAAGACGGCCGCGAGCGTCCACATCTCGCTGTTCATGCTCATGACGAAACACCAACTTATCGGTAAAATATAGGAATCCTATTAATCATACGGCATAATGGGAGTACGTCAAACATTTTCAATGAAGAAAAGGGGATTCGCGATGAAGCAGACGCGCTCGCGGTCTATCTATATATTGCTTACGAATACGGGCACCTTGTTCACGAAGTCGATTCAAACCTATACGAAGGCGCCGTACAACCATGCGTCGATTTCCTTCGATCGGGAGCTGACGGAGATGTACAGCTTCGGTCGGAAAAACCCGAATAACCCGCTGAACGGCGGGTTCGTGCGGGAGGACGTCAAGACGGGCACGTACAGCAAGTATCCGAACACGACCTGCGTCATTTACGAGCTGGAGGTCACGGAGCGGGAGGTCGAGAAAATGAAACGCGTCCTCCGTCTGTTCATCCGGCGCCGCGGACGGTTTCTGTATAACTTGCTTGGCGTGTTCGGCGTCGCGTTGAACGAGCCGATCGAGTTCAGCAATTCGTACTTTTGCTCGCAGTTCGTCGCCGAAATGCTGCAGCGTTCGGGCATTCGGCTGTGGAATAAGCTGCCCGCCCTCGTGACGCCGGACGACTTCCGCGGCCACGAACGGCTGCGACTCGTGTACGAGGGCAAGCTTAGCGAGTACCCTCCGATCGCAGGGACCTAACAACGAACGGCGCGGCGCGGGAATGCTTGAAAACAAATATTAATTTTTCGTAAATTGCTCCTTGCCGAAGATCGTCGAATTGTGTTATGACAATATGGTGGCAGGACCATTTTCGTCCCCGGACGGTAGGAGGCAATTCAGTTGCTGTTCAAGAAAAAAAGCGATACGAATTTCTTGCAGTTGTTGATTCAGAGCGCGGAAAACAGCTTGGAAGCGTCGCACGTGTTTCGCAAGGCGATGACGGGGGAGAAGCCGCCCGCTTCGTACGTCGACGAGCTGAAGGAGCTCGAGCATAAGGGCGACAGCATTACGCACCAGATTTACAAGGGTCTCAACCAAGTGTTCGTTACGCCGCTCGACCGGGAGGACATTATCACGCTTGCGACGACGATCGACGACGTCATGGACGGCATCGAGGCGACGATCGCGCGGTTCGATTACTTGAACGTGACGTTCACCGACCAGATTATGAAGGATTTCGCCGAGGTGCTCGTCCAATCGTGCGAGCATATGGTGGATGCGTTCAAGCTGCTCGATAAGAAGAAATACCAGGAGATCCGGGAGCATTCGGTCGCCATTAACAGCTTGGAAAACGAGGGCGACCGGTTGATGCGCGAAGGCATCCGGGCGATCTTCACGAATCCGAAGGACCCGTATCACGACTTCCGGTTGAAAGAAATCTACGAACGCTTGGAGACGACCACCGACTCGTGCGAGGACGTCGCCGACATTCTGGACAGCGTTCTGCTCCGTTACTCATAATATGGAGCCGCTGTTCATTATCGTCATCGTCGTCGCCCTGGCGCTGTCGTTCGACTTCATCAACGGCTTTCACGATACGGCCAACGCCATCGCCACCTCCGTCTCGACCCGGGCGCTCAGCCCGCGGAACGCGATCCTCATCGCGGCGAGTCTCAACTTCGTCGGAGCGCTGACGTTCACCGGCGTCGCGAAATCGATCGGCGGCAAGGTGGCCGACCCGGCGACGCTCGAACACGGGCTGATCGTTATCATCGCCGCGCTGATCGCGGCGATCGCTTGGAACCTGATCACCTGGTGGTTCGGCATCCCGTCGTCGTCGTCCCACGCCTTGATCGGCTCGATGGCCGGCGCGGTCGTCGCCGCGGCCGGGCTCGGGGGCATCAACGCTTCGGGCTTTACCAGCATTATCATCGGGCTCCTCTGTTCGCCGATCATCGCCTTCGTCGCCGGCTTTATCGTGATGAAGCTCGTTTATTTCGTCTTCGCCAACTTCAGCCCGCACCGGCTCAACAAAAACTTTCGCGCGCTGCAGGTCGTGACCGCGTGCTTCCAAAGCTTTACGCACGGGACGAACGACGCGCAGAAGGCGATGGGCGTCATTACGTTCGCGCTCGTCGCGGGCGGTTTCCAGACCGATCTCGAGGTGCCGCTGTGGGTCAAAGTATCCGCGGCCGCGGCCATGGGCCTCGGTACGGCGGTCGGCGGCTGGAAAATCATCAAGACGATGGGCTCCAAGATCTTTAAGATCGAGCCGGCGAACGGCGTCTCCGCGGACGTCACGTCCGCTTCCGTCATTCTGGCCGCGACGGTCACGGGCTTTCCGGTCAGCACGACGCACGTCGTGACCTCCGGCATTCTCGGCGTCGGCGCGGCGAAACGGTTCCGCGACGTGAATTGGGGCGTCGCCGGCAAAATCGTCATGACGTGGTTTATCACGATCCCGATCTCGGCGTTCCTCGCGGGCGCCACGTACAAGGCGATCGATCTGTTGTTTTTATAACGGGCTCCGTCCGAATACCGCTGTCCGCAGCGGTATTTTTTTTGTTCGTCTTCCCGCTCCGCTTCGCGTGCGGTACCATAGGCGATATGGACGAGGCTGTCCCCGCGGAGCACGGGAAGACAGGAACGGGAACCGAATCCCCGTTACACTGAAGGAAAGTTGGGAGGGAAAGCGGTTGGAATGGATTCGGCGGATGACGGAATCGCTGGAATGGATCGAGCGGAGGCTCGAAGAGTCGTTCGCGATCGAGGACGTCGCTCGGGCGGCGTTCACGTCGCCGTTCCATTATCAACGAATGTTCTTTATGGTGACCGGCATGACCGTGGCGGAATACGTGCGCAAGCGGCGGCTCACGCTGGCGGCGCAGGAGCTCGCCATGTCGCCCGTCAAGGTGGTGGACGTCGCGCTGAAATACGGCTACGACTCGCCGGAATCGTTCGCCAAGGCGTTCCGCAAAATCCACGGCATTTCGCCGTCGGAGGCGCGGCAGCCCGGGGCGAAGCTGAAGGCGTTCCCCCGCCTTTCCTTCCATCTATCGCTGAGAGGGGATAAGGATATGGATTATAAGATCGTAGACAAAGATGCGTTCGTCGTCGCGGGCAAGGCGTATCGCACGACATGCGCGGGCGGGGAAAACTCGAGGGAGATCCCGACGTTTTGGGCGGCGAGCAATGCCGACGGCACCGTGAAGCGGCTTGCCGGCCTGTCGACGGACGGCAACGTGCTCGGCGTGATCGCCGACATGACGCCGGGCTCCGACGAGTTCACGTACCTGATCGCGGCGGAGATCGAAGACGCCGCGCGGGCGCAAGGCCAGGACGGCTTCGTCACGCGGACGATTCCGGCGGCGACGTGGGCGGTGTTTACGTCCGTCGGCCCGCTGCCAGGCGCGATACAGGACGTGTTCCGCCGCATCTACCAGGAGTGGTTCCCGGCGACCGGCTACGAGCACGCGGCCGGCGCGGAGCTCGAGGTGTACCCGGCGGGCGATACGACGTCGGCGGACTACCGATGCGAGGTATGGGTGCCGATCGTAAAGAAGTAAAGAGATGCGGAGCCTCTTTCTAACCCGAATCCCTTAACTCAGTACGAGACGGGGAGTCCCGTAGTCATAAGAACTATGCAGACCAGTAGTACGACTCACGTCATACACGAAGAACGGTCGTTCGGGGAGATTCCCGAACGACCGTTCTGTTTTCCTCCATGCCTTCGCCGGAATGGGCGAGCGAAGCCCGCAAATTTTTGCCGCAGTTTATTCCATCGTGATGCGGATGTTATCTCCGTTTTCTTGCCATTTCTCCGTTTGCCGAGGCCAAGCAATGAAATTGCCGATCGGCCCAACCCCTTTTCCGACCCGTTCCATATGTTGTGTTAGGCTTTGCGTGCGAAAAAGGAGGTAGCCCGATGCTTCGATTGATGTGCAAGGGGAAGATCCACCGGGCGACGGTGACGGAGGCGAACCTGAACTATGTCGGCAGCGTGACGATCGATGCCGCGCTGATGCGCGCCGCCAATA
>NZ_DASQMZ010000171.1:0-38757 GCF_035645235.1 Paenibacillus sp. | reverse complement strand
GCGGGAATCCTTTTCCCCATAACCTGCCTTCGCCCTTCCTTGTCGTGTTTGTCCCCGTATTATAGCACGCGCGCCGAACTCGCTTCTCCGAAATTTGTACGAATTTTCAGGTCAAGGTTTGCCTACCGGGCGCATAGACTGAACTACGGCACCAAAACAAGGGTTAGGTGACTGTCCCTCCACTACCAGGTGCATGAAGCAGCTCTTCCAGCGTCCGAGAAGGAGGTTAGTTCGATGGACAACATACTCAAGCGCATCTCGCAGTATCGAAGTGAAGAGGAGCAACTCGCTTGGTCCGGCACGTTCGCCGAGTACCTGAACCTCGTCCGCGCGAATCCGCATCTAGCGATGACCGCCCACGCCCGCGTGTACGAGATGATCAAGAGCGCAGGCGTGGAGACCGTAGACGGCCAAAATCGATATATGTTTTTCGAGAAAGAGATTTTCGGTCTCGAACGCGCGCTGGAAAAGCTGGTCGAAGAATATTTCCACTCGTCGGCCCGACGGCTGGATGTGCGCAAACGCATCCTGCTGCTTATGGGACCGGTGTCCGGCGGGAAATCGACGATCGTTACGCTGCTGAAGAAGGGCTTGGAGCAATTTTCGCGTACCGACCGGGGCGCGGTGTACGCGATCGAAGGCTGCCCGATGCACGAGGAGCCGCTGCACCTGATCCCGCATGGGCTTCGTCCGGAAATCGAGAAGGAGCTCGGGGTGAAAATCGAGGGCAATCTGTGCCCGTCGTGCCAGATGCGCCTCAAGACGGAATTCGGCGGCCGCATCGAGGAGATGCGCGTCGAGCGGGTGCTCATCTCCGAGGATAATCGGGTCGGCATCGGCACGTTCTCGCCCTCGGATCCGAAGTCGCAGGACATCGCGGACCTGACCGGCAGCATCGACTTCTCCACGATTACCGAATACGGCTCGGAGTCCGACCCGCGGGCGTACCGGTTCGACGGCGAGCTGAACAAGGCGAACCGCGGTCTTATGGAGTTCCAGGAGATGCTCAAGTGCGACGAGAAGTTCCTCTGGAACCTGCTGTCGCTCACGCAAGAGGGCAACTTCAAGGCGGGGCGATTCGCGCTCATCTCGGCCGACGAGCTGATCGTCGCCCATACGAACGAGACGGAGTATAAGGCTTTCATCGCGAATAAGAAAAACGAGGCGCTGCAATCGCGGATGATCGTCATGCCGATACCGTATAACCTGCGGGTGTCGGACGAGGAAAAAATTTACGCGAAGCTGATCGGCAGCTCCGACATGAATCACGTACATATCGCGCCTCACGCGCTCCGAGCGGCAGCAATGTTCTCGGTCATGACGCGGCTCAAGGAATCGAAGAAGCAAGGCATGGATCCGGTCAAGAAGATGCGCATGTACGACGGCGAATCGATCGAGGGATACAAAGCCGCGGACGTCAAGGAGATGCAAAACGAATTCCTCGACGAAGGCATGAGCGGCGTCGATCCGCGTTACGTCATCAACCGGATTTCGTCCGCGCTCATCCGCCACGACATGACGTGCATCAACGCGCTCGACGTGCTGCGGGCGATCAAGGAAGGCATGGATCAGCACCCGTCGATCACGAAGGAGGAGCGGGAGCGGAACCTGAATTTCATCTCGCTCGCGCGCAAGGAGTACGACGCGCTGGCGAAGAAGGAAGTACAGAAGGCGTTCGTTTATTCGTTCGAGGAGTCGGCGAAGACGTTGTTCGAAAATTATCTCGACAACGTAGAGGCGTATTGCAACTGGTCGAAAATCCGCGACCCGCTCACCGGCGAGGAGATGGATCCCGACGAGCGGCTCATGCGCTCGATCGAGGAGCAAATCGGCATCAGCGAGAACGCCAAGAAGGCGTTCCGCGAGGAGATCCTCATTCGCATGTCGTCGTACGCCCGCAAGGGGAAGACGTTCGAATACGGCACGCACGACCGGCTGCGCGAGGCGATCGAGAAGAAGCTGTTCGCGGACTTGAAGGATGTCGTAAAAATCACGACATCGACCAAGACGCCGGACGAGACGCAGCTGAAGAAAATGAACGAGGTCATCAAGCGCTTGATCGACGAACACGGCTATTGCCCCACCTGCGCGAACGAGCTGCTGCGCTACGTGGGCAGTCTGCTGAATCGGTAGACGACGCCGAACGGCGCCGCTCGTCGGGCGCCCGGACGGCCGCTTGTTCCGGCTTCACCATAACGACTTGCGCTTATGCCGCTCCTTCCGCGACGCTTCCGCGGCGGGGGCGGCTTGTCGTTCGTCCTCGCCGGCGGGCGCGCCGCCGGACTGCTTCATGAACGGGAGCGGCAGCGGCTCGAGCCCGGCGGTCGTCTGCCGCGCGCTCGGCCCCGTCGTCGAGACGGCTTTAAGCATCCGCAGCTCCGATTGCATCTCTTCGATCATATGCAGCAGCCGCAGCTGATTGCGCACGAGCGCGTGCAGCAGCTTGCGGTCGTCCCCGTCCCATTCGGCGGGCGCGACGCCGTCCGCGCGGGCCGAGCCTTCGTCGGACGGGCCGAGCAACGCTTGCAGCTCCGCTTCCGTCAATACGTCTCTCAACATCGACGTTCCCCCGTTTCGATTCCTGCGAATCGCGTCTTCCTATGTAATTCCAATGTTACCACAATTCAGATCAGCGAGAAATGACCGATTATTTTGAACGTCGGCGTATGATAGAATGGGTGTCGAATCGCTTCAAGAAATTGCTACGGAGGAACCCATGCGCCATTGGAAAACGATTCTCTCGCTCGCCCTGCCCTCGATCCTGTCGTTCGCCGCGATGACCGCCTCCGGCACGATCAACCTGATCCTGGTCGGTCAGATGGGCGCGCTCGTCATCGCGATCGTCGGGGTGAGCAATATAGTGATGTATAATGCTTGGGCGCTGTTTTCGGGGCTTGGGC
This sequence comes from Paenibacillus sp., assembly GCF_035645235.1. Lineage (GTDB taxonomy): Bacteria > Bacillota > Bacilli > Paenibacillales > YIM-B00363 > Paenibacillus_AE. Next base: position 35,857 of record NZ_DASQMZ010000171.1, on the reverse strand, counting down.
ATACAGTGAATTACTTGGTAGCGCAGAGCTTCGGCGCCGAGCGGATGGACCAGGGCGTGCGCCGCGCGTACGTCGCCTTGCTCGTGGCGGCGACGATGGGGGCCGCGGTGTTCTTCTTCGGCCTCTTCGCGTCCGGAGCGATCCTCAAGCTCATGGGCGGGGACGCCGCGTTCGTCGGAGAAGGAACGGTTTATTTGCAGCTGCGTTTCGCGGCGATGGCGTGTTCCATTCCGATCTTCGTGTTTCACGGCTTTCTGCGGGGCATCGGCGATACGCGCACGCCGTTGCTGCTTACGATCGTCGGCAACGGCGTCATGGTGCTGCTGACGTACGGACTCGCCTTCGGCCGCCTGGGCCTCCCGGAGCTGGGGCTCGCCGGCGCAGGCTGGGGGATGGTCGCCGGCGAAGCCGTCGGCTTGATCGGATGTCTCTATGTATATTACATTCGAATGCACGAGCGGTACGGCACGCGGCGGCGCGTGCGCCCGACGCTGGCCGAGACGAAGCTCATCGCGGCGGAGAGCGGCAAGCTGGGTCTTCAGGAGTTCGCCATGAGCGCGTCGATGCTCGTCTTTACCCGTTTCGTCATGGAGCTCGGGACGACGGCCGTCGCCGCGAACGAGGTCGCGTTGAACGTCATGTCGTTCGGCTTTATGCCGGCGTTCGCGTTCGGCGCGACGGCGACGATCCTCGTCGGGCAAGAGATCGGGCGGGGCGCGCCGGAGCTCGCCCGCAAGCTGGGCACCCATACGGCGCTGCTCGGCAGCGTGTTTTTGCTGGCGCTCGGCGCCGTCGAATTCGTCTTCGCGGAGTCGATCGCCCGGTGGTACACCGACGACCCGGAGGTGTACCGCCTGACGGCGCATCTGATTCAGGTCGCCGCCTTCCTGCAGCTGTTCGACGGATTTTACAACTTCTACGGCGGCGGTCTGCGCGGCATCGGCGACACGGCGTTTCTGCTGAAGTCGTCCTTGGTGCTGAACGGGTTTTTGTTTTTGCCCGTCGCGTACGTATCGGTCTTCGTGTTCGAGTGGGGCAGCTACGGCGCTTGGATTTCGCTATATGTATATATGACCGCGTTCGGACTGGCGTTGATGGCTCGCTACTATCGGACCGACTGGTCGCAGGTTCGACTGAAGGAGGAGGGACCGCCCCTGCCCCCGGAAAACGAGGTTGCAAGCCGCTAAACGGTGGTTTATAATCTTCTATCATACTGCATAATTATTCGTAGATCGGGGAGGGACCCAGATGTTTCTTAGACAGAGAAAAACTAGAATCTTAATGGTAGCGATGCTGCTTATCTTAGCCGTCCTTGCGGCCGCTTGCGGCCAAAACAACGCGCAAGACGGCACGCAAGGCGCGGGAGGCGAGGCGACGGCGCCCAATACGGAGACGCCCAAGGCCGAAGCGCCGGCGAACGCGCTCGACCGGATCAAGGCGTCCGGACAGCTGCGCCTCGGCACGAGCGCGGACTATCCGCCGTACGAGTTCCACAAGATCATCGACGGTAAGGATACGATCATCGGCTTCGACATCGAGATCGCGAAGGCGATCGCGGCCGACCTCGGCGTCGAGCTCGTCATCACGGACATGGGCTTCGACGGCCTGCTTACGGCGCTGCAGTCCGGCAACATCGACATGGTCGTCGCCGGCATGACGCCGACGGAAGAGCGCGCCGAAGCGGTGGACTTCTCCGATGTATATTATGTCGCGGTCCAGAAGGTGATCGTGCGCGCCGAGGATAAGGCGAAGTACACGACGATCGAGTCGCTCGCCGGCAAGAAGGTCGGCGCGCAGCTCGGCGCGATCCAAGAGGGCGTCGTCACCGATCAGATGCCGCAATCCGAGCTTCGCGCGCTGTCGAAGCTGCCGGACCTCATCCTAGACCTGAAATCGGGCAACGTCGAAGCGCTTGTCGTCGAAGAGCCGGTCGCCAAGGCGTATATCGCCGCGAATCCGGAGCTCGTCCTCGCCGACGTTCCGCTCGAGCAGGACGAGGCCGGCTCCGCGGTCGCGCTGCCGAAAGGCGAGACGGCGCTCGTCGAAGCCGTGAACGCGACGCTGAAGCGGCTTGCGGACGAAGGCAAGATCGATCAGTTCGTCACGGATGCGACGAACGCGATGGAAAATACGGCGGAATAAGGTGGAATGGAAGGGGACAGCGGGCGACCCGTTGTCTCCTTTTTCCGTGTGGAGAGGGGGATGAGCATGCCGGAGAAGAAAAGCACATGGGAATGGATCGTCGATATTTTCGCGCAGTATCATTCGTTTTATTTTGAAGGCCTGAAATTTACGCTGCTGCTTGCGGTTTCGGGAATCGTGCTCGGGGTGCTGCTCGGCGTGCTCGTCGCGCTCGCGCGGTTGTCCCGGTTCCGAGCGTCCCGTTGGGCGGCGATGGCATACATCGACTTTATCCGTTCGACGCCCGCGATCGTGCAGGTCGGCTTCTTTTATTACGGGGTGGCGACGCTGCTGCCGTTCAAAATTCCGGGCTGGTTCGGACTGCCTTCCGAGTTTTATTACGGCGCGATCGCCGTCGGCATCAATTCGTCGGCCTACGTGGCCGAAATTATGCGCGCCGGCATTCAGTCGGTCGACAAGGGGCAGATGGAGGCGGCCCGTTCGCTCGGGATGTCGCATGCGATGGCCATGCGGCACATCATCTTGCCGCAGGCGGTTAAGAACATTATCCCGGCGCTCGGCAACGAATTCGTCGTCGTCACGAAGGAGACCGCCGTCGTCTCCATTATTGGGGTCGGCGATCTCATGTATAAGGCGGGGATCATCCGCGGCATTACGTTCCGCGGCCTCGAGCCTTTCTTTATTGTAATGGTCTTCTATTTCGTCATCGTCTTTACGCTGTCGAAGCTGGTCGGGCTGCTCGAGAGGAGGATGCGGGCGAGTGATTAAGGTAACGGGATTGACGAAGAGCTTCGGCAAGACGCAAGTGCTCAAGGGCATCGACGCGACGATCAAGAAGGGCGAGGTCGTCGTCGTCATCGGTCCGAGCGGCTCGGGCAAGAGCACGTTCCTGCGATGCCTGAACCTGCTCGAGACGCCGACCTCCGGCGACATCGAGTTCGACGGCACGTCGCTGACCGCGAAGAAGTCGGATATCGACAAGCTGCGCCAGCGCATGGGCATGGTGTTTCAACAGTTCAACTTGTTCCCGCATCTTCGCGTCATCGATAATGTCACGCTGGCTCCGGTCAAGCTGAAGGGGATGGCGGAGGCGGAGGCGCGGTCGCTCGGGCTGAAGCTGCTCGCGCGGATCGGCCTCGAGGACAAAGCCGAAGCGTATCCGTCCCAGCTGTCCGGCGGACAAAAGCAGCGTATCGCCATCGCGCGGGCGCTCGCGATGCAGCCGGCGGTGCTGCTGTTCGACGAGCCGACGTCGGCGCTCGACCCGGAGATGGTCGGCGAGGTGCTCGACGTCATGCGCGAGCTGGCCCGGGAGGGGATGACGATGGTCGTCGTCACGCACGAGATGGGATTCGCTCGCGAGGTGGGCGACCGGGTGATCTTCATGGACGGCGGGCGCATCGTCGAGGAAGGCGAACCCGCGACGCTGTTCGGCATGCCGCAGCACCCGCGAACGAAGGAGTTTTTGGGGAAAGTATTAAAATAGAAAATGCAAACAGGCCGCAATAAGGAACAGCCCCCGATCGCATCGATCGGGGGTTGTTATGCTAATACGCCCAGGGGGCCGTCCCCCTGCGTCGCGATGTCGTCGGGTCGTTGACTGAGACGGAGCTGCCGCGGACGTCAGGCTTCCGTGCTTTGGATCGCGTGATCCCAGCTCGGAAAATAATACAGCGCATTGCGGATGAGCTGCGGGTGGCTCTGCTTGATTTGCTTCTTGTTCAGCGAGCTGCCGGACCGGCGAAGCCGCCGGATTTCTTCCAGCACATCCATTACGCTCATATCGGCGTCCATCCGTTCACCTGCCTTCCGAAACGGGAAACTAAAGGTACACGAGTAAGTATTCCCTATTTTCGAATAGAATAGTCAGAACATTTCGATAAGTAACAGACATCTGCGGGGGCAGGTATGGATTCCCGGCAGTACGGGATAATAACCGTAATTTACTGGAGGAACGCCGCCGCCCGCAAGCGGCCGCGTTCGCTGAGATTAAGGCTCTAGGTAGATGGTCCGGGAAGCGGCGTCCCAATGCACGTTTCCTCCGGCGAGGGACGCCATGGCGCGGAGCGGCACGTAAACGGATCCGTCCACCAGCCGCGAGGGCGCCGCGATCGATACGTTCGCGCCGTCCACTTCCGCCTCCGCTTCCCCGGGGCGGTGGACGATGCGGCGTTCGCCGATGTTCGCCGTCGCAAGGCCCGTCTCCGCGTCCCAAGCGACGTTCCCGCCAAGCAGCTCGAAGCCGCGGCGAAGGGGGACATACGTTACGCCTCGGTACGCGTAAACCGGAACGGGAGGTTCGACGGCGGCCCCGGCTACCGAGACCGAAGCGGCGAATGGCGCGAACACCTCGAAACCGTTCTTGGCGGCAAGCTCCTCGAACGAGGCGGCCGAAGAGGCGATCACGACCTTCGTCCCGATCGCGATGCGTTCGAACAGCCATTCGATATCGTCGTTGCGCATTCGGATGCAACCGGCGCTGACATGCTTGCCGATCGATGCCTCGTTGTTATTGCCGTGAATCGCGTAGGTCGTACCTTCGGTGTCGCCGACCCGCAGCCCGAGCCACCGCCGGCCGAGCGGATTCGCCGGATCGCCGCCGGGAATCTTCTCCTTGTAATAAGGACGGTCCTTGATCTTATTCACGATCGGGAACACGCCCTCGGGGGTAAGCTCCTCGGTTTTCCCGGTCGCCACCGGGAAGACGCGGATCCGTTCCCCGTCAACGAAATACGCCAGTTCGTTGGTTTTTTTATTGACGACGAGCAGCTCCTCGGCCTTCGCCGAAGGAAGCGTCTGCGCCTTCGCCGGCTGCGGGGCGGCGCCGAACGCCGCAAGCAAACCGGCGAGCAAACATGCGGCAAGCGTCCCGATCGCGGGGGCGCCTCCGATTCGCCTTTTCGAAAGAATGATGTACACCTCCAAATATTAACAGACATAATAGTAAACAATATAGCGGGATAAGCTTCAATATGACTTCAAGATGCGGGCGCTGTCGGATGAAGCGTCGGAGCGAAGGAGGGCGCGTGGATGGAGGAACGGCAGCAGAACTTGTTTCAAGCGCTGGTGTCGGCGCAGGAAGAGCTAACGAAAAGCGGAGTGGAGTATTGGAAAATGTATTCCGGTCCGGACACCTGGCAATTTTGGTTCATTGCGGCGATGTTGCTCGGTCCGTTGGCGGCGTTGTTTTTTTTGCTGGACCGCAAGCGAATTTTCCAAATCGCTTTCTTCGGTTTCGCGACACATGTTTTATTTGCCTACGCCGACGCGTACGGGATCCGCTACGGCTTGTGGGCATACCCGTATCAGCTGCTGCCGATCTTGCCGAGCGTCTCGCTCGACGCGGCGTTCATCCCGATCGCGATCATGCTCGTGTACCAATGGACGCTGAAGGCGAAGAAAAACTTTCTCCTGTACTCCTTCCTGACGGCGCTCGCGTTCGGCTTCGGCTTTAAACCCGGATTGGTCGCGCTGGGGCTGTTTATCAAGTACAAGTGGGTCAATTACCCGATCATCTTTCTGATTTATCTCGTCTTGTTTTGGCTGGCGTACGGGCTGACGCGGTGGTTCGAACGGTTACATGAGCGAGCCCGGGATTGAACGCGGCCGCCCGCCTCTGTCCGCCCCGGGCCCTCAGGCGGCACGCATACGAAAGGAGGCGTTCGCATGAACCATGCGAAGCGCGAAAGAAGCTTTCTTCAGGGACTTCTGTTCCTCTCCGCCGGCGCGCTTCCGTTCCTGATGCGCAAGCGTCCGCGAAGCGATTGGGCTTTTGCATACTTTTTTAACGCGTTGTCGAACGTTCTTCTGGACCGGTACCTAGTCAAGACGGGCAAGGTGTCTTATCCCGTGCGGCTGTTGCCGCGGCAGTTTTCAATACACATCTTATTCGATCTGGTACTCTATCCGACGGTTACGGTCATTTATAACCAGATGACCCGCAAGGACAAGCTCTCGGCGTGGTTTTACAAGGTGTTGCTCTTTTCCGTTCCGTTAACGATCGTGGAGGCTTGGGCGAATCGCCGAACGGGGTTGATTCGGTGGGGGGGAGGCTGGAGATGGTACCATACGCTGGGCAGCGTAACGCTGAAAAGTTTGGTGACGCGAACCGCGGTGGAGACGTATAGGCGATTGCGCCAAAGGCGGGGACTTGCGCGCTTAACCGGCGGCACCGGTTCGAATCAATAGAAGAAGGGCCCGGGAAGCCCGGGCCCTTCTCGGCGTTGCCGCCCTTACCGCATGCGCACAATCGATTTCAAAGGATTTTTCCGAGTATATGCCGCATACGCGATTGCGCCTCCTGCGACCGTACCGGCCGCGACCCACGACCACATAGCTGTCTTACTCATGGCGGAACCCTCCCGTTAATGGATTGATGCGCAGCTATATTATAGGCGACCGCGGAGTTTAATATACGCGATCGAAACTGAATAGGACCCGCAATATGTAAATACAAAAAACATCATAATATTTTATATTGACAGTACAAATAAAGAAAAATAGAATGTATATGTAGATACAAATTTAAGTTTAAGGGATCTTTTGAGCCCGTGGGAGGAGAAAATGAAAGCGGCTGTCGTCGAGTCTGTGGATCGGATCGTGGTAAAGCAGGTGAGGATTCCCGATACCCCCCCCGACATGGTGTTAGTGCAGGTAAAGTGTGCAGGACTTTGCGGTCCGACGGACGACGCCATCCTTCGGGGGTACCATCCGCGGGCGAAATTCCCTCTGATCTTGGGTCATGAGTTTTCCGGAGTGGTGGCCGAAACAGGGTCGTTGGTAACTACTGTGCGGCGAGGGGAGCCGGTCGTCGTCAATCCGCTTATTTCTTGCGGGGTATGCGTGCTGTGCAGAGAAGGGAATTCGTATATTTGCGAGAGGCTTGGGTTGATCGGAATCGACGCGGACGGGGGGTTTGCGGAATATTGCTTAGTGCCGGGGACGGCTCTCGTCAAGATTCCCTTGCAGCTTCCGCATCAGGTCGCCGCTCTGAGCGAACCGCTGGCCGTAGGCATTCATTCCGTTCGCGAAGCGGGTCTGACAGTAGGCCATCGAGCTCTCATATTCGGCGCGGGGCCGATCGGAATGCTTACGGCCGAGGCGTGTCGAATCGCGGGGGCCGCCGACATTACGCTCGTCGACATTAACGAGCGAAGGTTAGGGATGGCCCGGGCATTGGGATACGCAACGGCGCGCGATGCGTTGGCTTTACGAGATGACGTGAAATTCGATTTTGTATTTGAAACTACGGGGGCATCGGCAGTGTTGGAGCCGGCGCTTCATATGGTGAGAATCAAAGGAACGGTTGTCATCGTCGGAAAATACGATATTGATCCTCCTTTCGACTTACATACGGTATTATTCAAAGAAATCACGGTGAAAGGGGCAAGAGTGTACCGGGAAGGAGAATTTTTGACGGCGGTTCGCTTGCTTGCCTCGGATCCGCATCGCTTCGGTCGGTTGATTACAGATTGCTTCGCATTGGACGAGGCGGAACTCATGATCGGGGCGTTCCGGTCCAAAAGCAATGTAGGGAAACTTATGATTATTATGTAAGCGCAATCATTATGGAGTGGAGGAGTGATTTTACGTTGAAGCTGGAACATCTTTTTTTTGCTATGGCGGACCGCGGAATTACGGGCGAGTGTTTGTTCAGCTACTTGATAGGAGGGGACCGAAAGACAGGCATCGGAACAATGGATGGCGGGTGGAGCGTATCGGAGAAGCGTTCGAATGGGATTCGCGAGCTGGAATATGGGCTGGCTCCTAGCGAAGGATTGTACCTGACCGTCGAAGCGAAAATATACGAACGTTACCGAGCTGTCGAATGGACGATGCGCTTTCGCAACCGCGGGACGGAAAACTCCCCGATCCTGTCCGAAATTTTGCCCCTCGACCTCGGGTTCGACGCAGAGGAACATTCTACCCTCCGATGGAGCAGTATTAAGGGCGATATTTGCGGCGAAGAAAGTTTCTTGCCGGTCGAGAAGACGATTCAGCCCAATACGGTTCATCGCGTCGCCGCGCAAGGGGGGCGATCTTCTTGCGCGAACTTTCCATTCTTTACGCTCAGCCATGCGGAAGGGGGCGTGGTGTGCGCGATCGGATGGAGCGGGCAGTGGGCGGCGTCCGTGGAACGATCGGGCGGGAAAGTATATTTGAGAGCGGGGATGGAGCGAACGAGACTCTTTTTGAAGCCCGGCGAATCGATTCGTACCCCGCGCATGCTCGTCATGCCCTGGAATGGCAGTGAGGAGGATGCGCACAACGCATTCCGCAGGCTCATGATGGAGCACTTTAGCCCGGAGTGGTTGAAGCGGCCTGGCACCTATTTGCCGGCGACCTTGCAAAATTTCGACCGGTATGTCGGATCCGCCGAATGGCGCAGCGAGAGCGGTCAACTGAAAAGCATCGAGCTCGCGGCGAAATGCAAACATTTCGATACTTACTGGTTGGACGCCGCTTGGTTCCGCGGTTACTTTCCTAACGGCGTGGGGAACTATGACTATGCGGAAGGCTTTCCGAACGGATTGAAGCCCGTAGCCGACGAAGCGCACCGCCGCGGACTTGATTTCGTGTTATGGTTCGAGCCGGAGCGGGTTGTCGAAGGGACGCAGCTCTATGCGGAACATCGCGAGTGGTTGTTGGATGTTGCGGGCAGAACGAGAGAACTTAACCCCGAAAAGAGCGAGTATCTATTTTATATTCTAGACATCGGAAACCCGGATGCCCGCGAATGGGTGACGGAGCTGGTCTCCCGCTTTATTGAAGAAGTCGGGATCGACGTATATCGTCAGGATTTCAATATCGATCCGTTGCAATTTTGGAGAGAGCGCGACGAGCCGGATCGGGAGGGCTATACCGAAATCAAGTATATCGAAGGACTTTACGCATTCTGGGACGAGTTGCTTCGAAGGTTTCCGAATCTCTTAATCGATAATTGCGCATCCGGAGGCAGGCGGCTCGATATCGAAACCTGTTCCCGCTCCGTCCCGCTGTGGAGGAGCGATACCGGCTGTATCCCGACGCGGAAGGGGTGGGAATCCGATGTTTGGAACCACAACCAAGTGCTCGGGATCTCAAGGTATTTGCCTTACCACGCTACGGCGACGTGGTCTCCTCGAGCTTACGATTTTCGATCGGCTGCCACCATGGGCATTGCAGGGAATTTCGACGTGTTCTCCGACAATTTTGAATTCGAAGAGGCGGAAGCGGCATTGTCGGAATATAAACATTTCCGTTCCTACTGGAAGGGCGATTTCTATCCGTTGACCAACGCATCTGTCGAGGAGACGCAATGGACGGCTTATCAATTCGATGTTGGCGGCGGCGAACAGGGCGTTGCCTACTTTTTCCGACGAGCGGAAAGTCCGTACCCAGAGTTCGAGACGGGATTGAGGAAAATAAAGCCGGATTGCGTGTATTTTGTACGGATGATCGATGAAAACAGGGCGAGCCGCGAGACGCGCATGACCGGTGCCAATCTTGCCGATCATTTCAAAGTTACGATCCCGGGGAGACGCAACAGTTTGATCGTGGAATACAAGCTAGAGACTCTTCGTCGGGAAGCGGAGGTGTCGGAGTGAAGGTCGCCACGATAACGGGTCCGCATACCATTCGGATTTCGGAAGAGGACATCCCGGTTGTCGGTCCCCGCGATGTGCTTACCAGCGTTGTCTACGCAGGCATCTGCGGAACGGATCATTCAATCTTTAAAGGCGAATCCTCCTTCCTTCGAACCGGTCAAATTCAATATCCAGTCCGTCCCGGGCACGAGTGGTCCGGCATCGTCAAGCAAGTCGGCTCCGAGGTGAAAAATTTTATGCCCGGGGATCGTGTCGTAGGGGATACTAGCGTCTCCTGCGGGGATTGCCCGAACTGCATGTCCGGACGCTATAATCTGTGTCCGTTCTCGCGTTGCGTCGGCACCGTGAACACCTGGGACGGAGCCTATGCGGAGTACATGATTATGCCGGCGAGGCATATGTATCGTATTCCCGATGCGATGGCTTTGGATGAAGCCGCTCTCGTCGAACCGGCTGCGACGGCGCTTCACGCGGTTCGGCTTGGCGGGGTGTCGGCCGGAGACGTGGTAGTTGTGCACGGAACGGGCACGATCGGCTTCTTCGCCTTACAATTCGCCAAGGTATGCGGGGCGGCCAAAGTCATCTTGACGGGAATTCACGAAGGGAAATTGGGGCTAGGCCGCAAACTGGGCGCTGATGTAACGATCGACGCCGGAGTGCACAACGCGACGCAAGCGATTATGGAAGCGACGAACGGGAGGGGGGCCGATTGCGTGATTGAGGCATCGGGGGCGTTGTCCGCCTTATCCCAAACCGTTCACCACACGAAGCCCGGGGGGACGATCAGCGTCGTTGGAATGTATGAGCGGCCGTTGAACCAACTGGACATCGATCAGCTCGTCCTACGACAAATTACATTGAGGGGGGTCAATGGGTCCCCCGGCATGTTCGAGCCGGCTATGGAGTTGATGGCTTCGGGCCGGATCGACAGTCGCGCGCTTATCACGCACCGGTATAGGTTGGAGGCAGTGGAAGAAGCCATGTCGGCGATGCAAGGGCAAGAGGATGCGCGGGTCAAGATGCTGCTGCTTGTATCGGAAGCGATCGCGACAGCGGACGAAGAATGGAGGTGTGCGCGATGACGGTCGATAATGAGAGTTGTATCCCGGTCGTCAGCGCTTATAAGCCTGGTATGACGCCGGCGGAGTTGGAGAGGGCTGCGCTGCAATTCAGGAGGGATATTATCGAGTTGACGTGGCGATCGGGCACCCACTCCAGTCATGTCGGCGGGGAATTGTCCTTGGCTGAAGTGATGGCGGTTTTATATGGCAGTATTTTGAGGCTTGATCCCTTGAACCCCGACTGGGAGGGCCGCGATCGATTCATACTCTCGAAGGGCCATGCCTCCGCGGTACAGTACGCGGCAATGGCGTGGCGCGGGTTTTTTCATAGAGATCGCCTGTGGAACGAATTTAACCGACTGGGCGGGAAGCTTCAAGAGCATGCGAATATGGAGTTGCCGGGGATCGAAGCGCCGACGGGCTCGCTGGGGATGGGGTTGTCGAACGGTTGCGGGATGGCCTGGGCTGCCAAGCGGAAAGGCCATGGGGACGGTACGCAATCCAAGGTTTATGTCGTGCTTGGGGACGGGGAATGCACAGAAGGGCAAGTTTGGGAAGCCGCGATGTGCGCGTCGCAATTCCGATTGGATAATTTGGTCGCGATCGTCGATTACAATAAGTACATTATCTCGGGAAGCACGGCCGAGGTTTCGGATTTGGAGCCGTTCGCCGAGAAATGGGAAAGCTTCGGATGGCGAGTGACGGTTGTGCAGGACGGCCATCATATCCCTTCGTTACTTCAGGCGTTAGAGGCGGAGTCCGGCCCGGTTCCATCGTCCGGCAAACCGTCTGTGGTTATCGCGCATACGACGAAAGGGAAAGGGATTTCCTTCATGGAGAAAGACGCCGTGAAATGGCACGCGGGCCATCTTGACGAGCAGCTGTATCATCTTTGCCTGAAGGAGTTGGGGATATGAAGGAAGAGAAAATGTACGGCAGCTCCCTGAGAGGAATGCGTTCTGCATTCAAGGAAGCGCTGCTCGAATTGGGGGCTCGTAATGATAAAGTCGTCGTGTTGGACTGCGAAACCGGCACGGCTACGAACATACTTGCTTTCAAGTCGAGGTACCCGGATCGATTCGTCTCGCTCGGCGTAGCGGAACAGAATGCTATAAGCTTCGCGTTCGGCATATCGCGTTCCGGGTACGTTCCGATCGTGCCTCTATTCAGTGCCTTCATCGCGCGCCGCGCCTGCGATCAATTATTCGTTCAAGCGGGCTATCCGGAGGCCAATGTGAAGCTGATCGGATGTTACTCCGGACTGACGACTCCGAATACCGGCGCGACCCACCAGTCCATTAACGACTTGGCTATCATTCGTTCGATTCCGAATATTGTCGTTCTGGAGGCCTGCGATGAATTGGAGCTCAAGATGGCGCTGTTCGCGGCCGTCGAATATGAAGGTCCCGTATATCTCCGGATGGTTCGGGGCGATATCGCGCCGTACGATCTTGCTCCCGTCGTGCCGGACACGTATCGATTCCGAATCGGGAAAGCGATCAAGCTGAGGGAAGGTCGGGATATTACCTTAATCGGCTCCGGGATGATGGTGACCCGTTGTCTGGAAGCGGCGGAGCGGTTGAAGTCGATAGGGATATCCGCCGAGGTCGTGAATTGTTCCTCTATCAAGCCGCTCGACCGGGAGACCCTCGTCGCCTCCGTCCAGAAGACGGGCCTCGCTGTAACGGCGGAAAATCATACGGTCATCGGCGGAATGGGCAGCGCGATTGCGGAGTTATTCACGGAAGAGTGTCCGGTGCCTATGAAGAGAGTGGGGATTCTGGACCGGTTCGGGGAATCCGCCCCCCTCGAGGAGCTGTTCCCTCATTATGGACTGACGAGCGATGCCGTCATGGAAGCGGCTTTGGATTTGCTGGCAAGAAGGAAGCAATTGGCATAGAGCTATAAAGATAACCGGCAGGCATGCGGAGGGAATCCACGCCGCATGCTTGCCGGTTTCATTTCGGCCGGAAGGGGAATGGGAATGCCGAGAGTACATATTAAGGAATCGTTATACAAGAATATCCCGTCAGTAACGATCGGCAACGATAGGGTATCGTTCCAATTCTTGCCCCAATCGGGCGGAAAGCTTGCTTCGGCGGTCGACCTCCGCACGGGGCGGGAATTTATGCTCCAGAGGGAAGGGGAGGCGTACCGCGTTCAACCATACGGCGGCGTGTACGTTCTAGGGGAGTGCGGGGGGTTCGACGACATGTTCCCTACGATCGATGAATGTCGGTACGAAAGATTCCCGTGGCAAGGGACATTGCTTCCGGATCATGGAGAAGTGTGGGGGTTGCCGTGGAGCTCGCGCGTTTCCGGGAATGTTTTTGAGATGGAGGTATCCGGAATCCGATTGCCGTACCGATTGGCGAAGCGTGTGTTTTTCCTGGAGGATACGACATTGCGTATCGAATACCGGCTGACGAATCCCACGCCGTTCCCGATGGATTATTTGTGGGCGGCGCATGTGATGATTCCGGCGGAGGAAGGGGCGCATATCCAAGTGTCCGACGAGTACGGCACAGCGGTCACCGTGTTTTCGAAGAGCGGTAGAATCGGAGGTTATGGGACGGAGTTTGGTTGGAGGGCGATGCGGGAGCGAGGGGAGCGAATCGACCGTGTACGTCGCGAGGACACATGCGATTTCGAAAAGTATTACTTTAAAGAGAAAGCGCGCGGCGTAGGGTGGTGTTCGATCCGGTACCCTTCAGATCGGAGCGAGTTGCGGCTTTCCTACCCGGCCGAGTTCGTTCCGTACCTGGGCATTCTTGTCAACGAAGGGGGATGGAATCATCTCTATCACATCATATTCGAGCCCTGTTCGGCCACGATGGATCGGCTGGAGACGGCGGCGTTGCACGGTACGTTGAGTGTTGCGGCTCCCGGCTCCGAAAGAGTGTGGTATTTGGACTTGACAATAACTTGACACTACATTTCTTGTAAATATATAATGATATGTAATGTCAATGGGCTCCCGTGATGAAGGGTGAAGGGTTGATGCCGATGAAGACGAAAAGCATATTATATAAAAAAATAATCGACTACATTATGGAAGAAATCAGTTCCGGCCGGCTTGCTCCGCACCAGAAGATGCCAACCGAAATGGAATTGATGGAGCAGTTTCAAGTAAGCCGCGTAACGGTAATTAAAGCCCTGAGCGAACTCACGAACCGAGGAATCATCTATCGGGTACAAGGGAAAGGGAGCTTCGTCGACGATTTTCAAGAGGCAAGGAAGAGAGAGTTAAGGGTAATTTCGTTGATCGTGCCGTTCTATGCCCACGAATCCAACCGGTTCGACGAGAGCGAAATCATCCGCGGTATCGAGAAGTATTTGCGGGACACGCCGTACTTTTTGACAATTCACTTTACGGAGCAAAGCTCGGAGCTTGAGAATCAAACGATCCGCAAATGCCTGAACGAAAGAGTGGACGGCATCATTTTGTATCCAAGCGTCGACTCGGATAATATCGCGCTGCTTAGCGAACTCATGCTCGAGAAGTACCCGATCGTAATCCTGGATAATTTTCTGTTCGGATTGCCGCTCACATGCGTGCAGACGAATAATAAGAAGGGCGGTCAATTGGCGACCGCCCATTTGATCGAGAGGGGCTTCGATCCGATCTATTTCGTTAGCGATCATAAAATTCAACTGGTATCGACGAGAAACCGGTATTTCGGATATTGCACGGCCATTAAAGAAGCGAAGAGGAGCATTTTCGACGGAAGTTACATTGTCCTCGATAAATATGAAGGCCGCGCGAATGACAATATTCATATCACCTACGAGGAAAATAAAGACCTCTTCTATAACATTATTAATGACTTATGCCGGAAACACCCCGATGAGCGAATCGGCATCTTCGCCGCCCATGACGGGATCGCGTTGTCCTTCCTGCAGGCTGCTATCGATCTCGATATCCCGATACCTTCCCGGATTGGCATTATCGGGTTCGACGATATTGAAGACGGGGTGCGATCAGCCATACCGCTCTCCACCGTGAAGCAAAACTTCTTCGAAATCGGACGCACATCCGCGGAGACGGTCGTAAATTTGATAGAAGATAATGAATCCTCCGGTGCGGTCATTGACGTCGACGTCGAGCTGGTTCAAAGACAATCGACATAAACCCGGCTTCTTCCCTCCCCCGCAATGAGATGCGGGGGAGTTTTTTTTTGTGTATTGACAACACAAATTTAAGAAAATATAATGGAATTGTACATACAAATAATCAATAAAACGATTTGAAAGGGGTTACAAATGCATGGTTTTTCGAATGGAACATAAGGAGGCTGAGGAATGTCCCAATTTTATTTGAATATTCGTAAATACAAATACTTATACCTGTTAATGATCCCGGGCATCCTTTTTTACATTGTGTTTTGCTACATACCCATGTACGGAGTCATCATCGCCTTCCAGAACTATATTCCTGCCAAAGGCATTCTGCATAGCGAGTGGGTCGGATTGGCTCACTTTCGAAACTTGTTTTCGTCCGTGCTCTTTCTCCGCGTATTGGAAAACACGGTGCTTATTAGTCTCTACAAGCTGATTTGGGGATTTCCGATACCGATCCTGCTTGCATTGGCTCTGAATGAAGTAAGGCATCAAGCCTTCAAACGCATTATCCAGTCGGTCAGTTATCTGCCCAATTTCATCTCCTGGGTTATTATCAGCGGCATCGTCTACGTTGTCTTTAACGAGCATTTCGGCGCCATATCGTGGGTGGCAAGCTTGCTCGGGGCGGATTACGTAAATATCAGCCGGGACCCGGATTCCTTCCGAGAATTTCTAGTGATCACCTCAATTTGGAAGACGGCGGGTTGGAGCTCCATTATTTACCTGGCTGCATTGACGAATATCGACCCCGAGCTGTACGAAGCGGCGAGGATCGACGGCGCGGGTCGGATGAAACTGATTTATAAAATCTCGCTTCCTTGTATCGCGCCGATCATCGCCATCGTCCTAATCTTCTCCGTCGGTTCTATCTTAACGCAGGATTTTGAACAAATTTATATTCTTAGCGGGGAGAACCCTTCCTTATTAGCAGTCTCCGATACATTCGAATCGTACGTGTTTAGGGAAGGGATCAAGTCCAATAACTTTAGTTTTCCCGCGGCGGTTGGCATATTTCAATCCTTCTTCGGCATGTGGCTGATCTTAGCCGTTAACAAATTGTCTAAGAGGCTGGGCTACGAAGGCATTTGGTGATGGGGAGGTCGATTCCGATGAAGATCGCGATGTTGCACCCGGGCGTGCTTGCGCTATACGGGCTCCTATTAATGGTGGGCTTCTTGTGTACCGCCCCGTTCGTTTACATTTTATCGATTTCGGTCTCATCGGAGGAAGCGTTAGCCACGCACGGAGCGACGCTTCTGCCGTCAAGCTTTACATTGGATGCTTATCGGTTCTTATTTACCAACGGGGATCGTTTATTTCGCTCCTTCGGAGTTTCCATCTTCTTGGCGACGGTGGGAACTGCGCTCAACGTACTCGTTACGGCGATGTTAGCCTATCCGCTCTCGCGAAAATATTTGCCTTACCGCATAACCGTGATGAAAGGCATTTTCTTCACCATGCTGTTTAGCGGCGGATTGATCCCGACGTACTTGCTGGTTCTTTCCATAGGACTTTACGATAGCGTCTGGGCATTGATTATCCCCGGATTAATTAACTCATGGAATTTGATCCTGATGCGAAATTTCTTTATGACGATTCCCGACAGCTTAGAGGAGTCGGCTTTGATCGACGGAGCGAATGAACTTCAAGTATTTCTACGGATCATCTTGCCAACTTCGAAGACGATCATAGCGACGATCGCGTTGTTTTATGCCGTCGCGCATTGGAACTCCTGGTTCGGTGCCTTGATGTACATTTCCGACTTGAACAAATGGCCGGCTATGTTGTTCCTGCGTCAAATCCTCGCCAACCTAAACAACCCCGCCAACATCGTCATGACAAGCCCGATCGCGACGAAACCGCCGACGGAACCGCTTCGGATGGCGTGCGTCGTCGTCTTGACCGTCCCGATCTTGCTTTCGTATCCCTTTGCGCAAAAATACTTCGTGAAAGGCGTAATGCTCGGATCCATTAAGGGCTAATACCCCGTGTTCGATTTGCGCGCTGTGCTTCGAATCGCGCAATTGAATGATATATCAATTGTCAAGGGAGGAATAGAAATGAAACACGTAAGAAAGGCGGCCCTGCTCGTATCGTTCGCTGTCGTGTTCGGAGTCTTCTTCGCCGCATGTACGTCGCCGCCAGAGGAAAGCGCTTCCCCGGATGCGCCCGAACCGACTGGGAGCGAGTCGGGGGGAGAAGCGGGGTCGGAGGTTCTTACCTACGACTTCCACTTCGTGATGTCGGGTTACCAGGATCAATTCCAAGGGGGGAATGCGCCTAAGTATTACCGGGATGTGGCTGATGAAATTAACCGTCGGTTGGAGAAGGAGCGGGGAATCCGCTTGAACTTCGTACCGCTTGCCTACCCTCAGGAAGGACAGGAAGAAAAAATTAATTTGGAATTGGCAGCGGGAAAGCAAATCGATCTGATCCGAAGCAACAACGACGGCTTTAAAAATATATACAACAAATACGTAGACAAGAATGTCGTCATCGACCTTAAGCCCTTGCTGGAGAAATACGGCCAAAATATCTTGAAGGCTTACGGTCAGAACGCATGGGACGAATTGTCGAGGGACGGGAAAATTTACGCCATTCCCCAAGTCGACTTCCCGTACGGTTACGCCGCTTGGATTCGGAACGACTGGCTAAAGACCGCAAACCTTGGGGTTCCAAAGTCCTTATCGGAATTCGAACAGGTGCTCAAGACGTTCCGCGATTCCGATTTCGACGGGAACGGCAAAGCGGACACCATTCCCATGACCGGAAATATCAATTGGCTCGAAGGATGGTTCCTCGGTATCTTCACGGATCATCCGGGGGATTACGTCGACGGAGATACGGTCAAGTCGAAGTACGAGGATCCCGGGTACAAGGAATTTTTGTCCGTCATGCAAAGGTGGTACGCGGAAGGCTACATGGACGATTCGATATTCGACGCGGGCACGGTATTGAACGTCTCGACCGATCTGATCGGCAAAAACCGGCTCGGGATCGAAGTTTCCAACATATTCAGCTTGGAATGGGGACCGATGCGTACGATTTACGATACCCGCAAGGAAATCGAGATGAAATTCGTGTCTCCCTTGGACGACGTGAGAAGTTACCCCACGGTCGGCATCTCCAACCAATACGTATTTATACCGACGAATTCGAAAAATCCCGAAGCCGTTATTAAATATTTGGATTGGATTTATGAGAAGGAAGAAAATTTCGTTCTTACATAT
The DNA here is from genome assembly GCF_035645235.1 of Paenibacillus sp. Taxonomy (GTDB): domain Bacteria; phylum Bacillota; class Bacilli; order Paenibacillales; family YIM-B00363; genus Paenibacillus_AE. Next base: position 17,716 of record NZ_DASQMZ010000171.1, on the reverse strand, counting down.
CCGGGCCTCGGGATTGAAGGTAAAACATTCGTCAAAGACGCGAGCAACGCCCCGGATCTTCCCCAAGCGGAAAAGGATGCAGGCGTGGAGCCCGGAACGCTGCTTAGCGGGCCTTATTCGAATGTCGCAATCTTTCAGTATTCTCAAGTGTACTTGCCCGCCGTTACGCCCAACGAAACGAGAACTGCATACGCGGTATCCTCTTCGATCGACGACGCGAAGTATTTCGTACCTGTCACGAAGAAGATCGGTTCGCCGCTCCCGGAACGTTTGGACTTGAAGCTGAAGGATTCGGAAACCGTCGCGAACGAGTACGTCCAAAAGGTTATTCAAGGCAAGGCGACTTACGATCAGATGATCGCGGCTTGGAAGGCGGCAGGCGGCGAAGAAGTATATGGAGAGTATACGCGGTTGTATCGCGAGATGAAGTAGTTCCAATCCGAATGCCCGGGGCGGAAGGGTCCCGGGCACCTGTCAAAAGCTAACTCATAGGAGGGAAAATGATGACCAGAGTTCGTCGCGCTTGTGCCCGAACGATCCTTGCGATTGCGCTTGCATTCCCCGCGATGCCGTTCCTTGCATCTTCCCCGGTCGCTGCGTTCGATGACGGCACCGCCTACAACGGGCCTCACATCGTGCCGGGCGTCGTCGAAGCCGAGGATTTCAATGACGGAGGCTTGTATGTCGGGTACGGAGCATACACGGCCGACGGATTTGACGGCAATCAGGGGAATTACAACGGTCGAGGAAATACGGGGATCGATCTGTTTGATGACGGAGCACAAATCTATATTCGCAGCGTCCCGAGGACGGATAATTCCGGAAATTTGTTGGAAGCGAGAGAATGGGCGAAGTACACTTTGCAAGTTCAGAACGACGGGTGGTACAAACTTAGCTACGTCGCGAAGAATGATTACGATCGTCCCGTCAACCTCGGCTTGATCACCGTAATCGACAATCGGCAGTATAGGGGGGTCGAAGTGCCTACGCAACCGGGGTTCGCGACGTTGGACGTCGATCAACCCATCTACTTGACGTCCGGAGAACACGTGCTGAAAGTCGTCTTTTCCGCCGGGTTTACGTGCTTAGATAAGATCGTCTTATCCCCGATTACGGATCCGAATTTTACGTTGCTGGACGATGTGGGCTTTCCGGGGCCGAGGATCGCGGACGCGCCATTGACGACCGACGAAGTCGTTGTGGCCGATGCGGTCGCGACCGACAGCCCTTTTCATGCGGACAATACCGGGTTGATCGATAGTACTTCCGCGATTCAAGCTGCGCTTGACGCTGTGGCGGACATGGGCGGAGGTACGGTATTTTTACCCGCGGGTATGTACCGAGTCGACGGGCAGCTTAAGGTTCATCAGAACACGACCTTGCGAGGAGACTGGGCAAGTCCCTTGAACGGAGGCAGCGGCCAAGGAACCATTCTTAAAGTATATTACGGTCATGGCGACGAGGACCTCGCGAAGGAAAAGGCCTTCATTCACGTTACGGAGCCGAACGTGAGCATTCGGAATATTAGCTTCTGGTACCCGAATCAAGGGGTTGGGGGGGACACCGTCCCATACCCGTACACCATTGCGACAACCAAGATTACGAGCTACTTCCCGAGTATCGTGAACGTAACGTTTTATAACAGTTACAAAGGAATTTATATGATCGGTTCGAGCGGATCCTACTTGGCGAATCTCTATATGACGGCGTTGAAAGACGGCATTAAGCTGGGAGCTGGTGCGGAAACGCCGTACTTCTACAACGTATTTATCGAAAACGGATTTTGGAAGAACGCGCCGGAGTCCGTCATCTCGAACGCTCCTACGTCAAACGCGGAACGGATCGCGTTGGACGCCTACACCCAAGAGCATTTGATGGGCATCCAGCTAGGACAGAGCGACGGGGAACAAATTTATAACGTAAGCGTCAAGGACGCCAATCGCGACATCGTCCTTGAGAAATTGCCCGAGGAGACGATGGATTTTTATGGCGTCATGTCCAAAATCGACGCTGAGATCGAGGCAGTCGAACTTCGGGACTTCGTCCATTATGTAAATACGGATACGATTCCGGAAACCGCCGGGATGAGCTATACGTTCGCCGCGCCGCGCAAGCCGGCGAACAGCGGGAACTTTTATAACGTGAAAGCGGCGCCGTATTCCGCGACAGGGGACGGTGTCGCCGACGATGCCGCTGCCATTCAGGATGCGCTCGACGATGCGGGGGCGGCGGGGGGAGGTACCGTATACTTGCCTCCTGGCGTTTACAAAGTATCCACGCATCTTTCCGTCCCTCAAGGAGTTGAACTGCGGGGTGCTTACGGTGTCTTACACGGCGCGGAAGGAATCGACGCGACCCTTGTTTTAGCTTTCGAAGGGAAGGGAGCGTCGAATCCGCAAACCGATACGGCGTTTATTACGTTGGCGGCCGATTCCGGGGTGCGGGGTTTTACGATCGCATACCCCGATCAAGGCTTCGGCGATACGATCAAGACGGTATCCCCCTATCCTTATACGATTCGCGGAGCCGGATCCGGCGTCTGGATAGCGGACATGAATCTACTAAATTCGTATTACGGCGTGGACTTAGCGACCCATCGGACGGATGGACATCTCGTGTCCGGCGTTTGGGGGACGGCGTTCAAGCTTGGGATGGACATCGGCGGCGAAGCCGTCGGCGGCGTAATCGAGCGGGCGTTCATTTCGTTCGCTATGGTATACCAATCCTACAAAGACAGCTCGCCGATGATTTACGGGCTCCAACCGTTAATCGATTACGTGAAGACGAACACGGTTGGATTCCGATATGGAGACTCTTCGGGGGAGCGATCGTATTCCAGTGTAGCCTTTTATGTGAACGTCGCCCATCATTTCGTCGACGACGGGAACGGAGGCCCGACGGACGCCGAGTTCTGGCACGCGGGCTCCGATTGGTCGCGCGATTACGGATATTTATTCGAGGGCGGCGACGACCTCCGATTCATCGGGCTCGTAGGCGGCTCTTCTTACGAAGGCGCGGGCACATGGCTCAGGACGACGAGCGGCTTCGGCGGAACCGTTGACGTGTACGGCAGGTTGAATTGGGCCATCCGCGAACCCGAATCGGTATCGGGGGGCACGGTGAACTTTTACGACGATCGCAGTCTTACTTACGGAAAACCGGCGATCGCGAGCGAATACCTGCACCCTTACGAGCTTCCTTCGCACGCGGTAGACGGCAGAGCCGATACGAAATGGACCGCCAATCCGATCCCCGCCAACCAATCCCGGTGGTTGCGCGTCGACCTACAGCAACCTATGGAGATTACGAGTTGGTCGTTGAAGAACGCAGGCATTCACGAACCGGAAGCATATAACACGCACACCTTTCAGCTCCAAACGAGCGACGACGGCGTGAATTTCTCTGTAGCCGACGGGATCGAGGGCAATACGGCGGACATCTTCAGCAGAGAGATCGGACCCGTTACCGCCCGGTATTTGAGGTTGGCTGTGTACGCCGGAACGAACCCTGCATCCGACGGGTACGTACGCATTCCGGAGTTGATGGCCTTCGGAAGAGCAGGCTGGCATTTCACGCAGGCTGCCGACGGCTGGTCCGCCGGATCGCAGCTCGTCGGTCTAGCAGCTTCGAACGGCAGGTTGGTCATGACGTCTACCGGAACCGACCCGATTCTGTTGTCACCCGACCAGTTGGGCATCAACCTGTTTAAACATAAGAAGGTTAAGATCCGCATGAAGAACGGCACGAGCTCGACGACGGGCCAGCTGTTTTTTGAAACCGACGCCGAACAGGGCTTTACGGAAGACAAGAGCGTGTTGGCTTCTATAACGGCTAACGATCCCCTCTGGACAGAGTATACGTTCGATTTCTCCGAACACGAGAAGTGGAACGGTACATTAAAGCGGCTTCGGTTCGATCCGTCTGCCTCGACCGGCGAAATCAGCATCGATGAGATCGTCTTCGTGTCGGGGGACGAGGGGTGGACCTTCGACGGCGGAGCGCAAGGGTGGGCAGCGGGTTCGCAGATTGTAAATTTGACTGCGTCCGGCGGCTATCTTGATTTCGCTTCGACCGGCTCCGATCCGTTTCTCGTTTCGCCCGACGGCTTAAATATTCCGGCAGGAGACTACAGGAAAGTCAAAATTCGGTGGAAAAATTCGACTTCCTCGACGACCGGTCAGCTGTTCTTCAGCACGACGTCCGATCCGACCTTCACGGAGGCCAAGAGCGCTGCCATTTCGATTCAGGCTAACGATACCGGGTACACGGAATATACGTTCGACTTCACCGGAAATCCCGACTGGACGGGAACGTTGAAGCAGTTTCGGTTCGATCCCGCGACGGATACCGGCACAATAAGCGTCGACTCCATCGTGTTGACGCATTGACGCTCGCAAGGGTGGCGAGGCGACTCGGGTCGCCTCGTCATCCAAAAATAAGGATTTACTATCATTCGGGAAGGCGACGGTGTTCCATTTGAAAATTCAAAATTCCCATTACCGCATGACGCTTTCGGAAGAGACGGGGACGTTGACGTCGTTCTCGAACGGAAGGAAGGAATTTGTCGTAGATTGCGGTCATGAAGCGTTACTAACGATTCGACTCCGGGATGGACAGGGGAACGTGGCCGATGTCGCGTCGGGCAGAGCCTTGTGGTTGCCGGACGATCCAACCCGCAGCGGAGCGCGGTACCGGTTCGAATCGTTGGGCGGACTGGCGATTCACGCCGATGTCGCGATCGAGTGTCCTTCCGACGATCCGCGCAGCTATTGGCATCTTACGGTGCATAACGACACGGAGTTGACGATCGAATGGATCGACTTTCCTCGAGTCGTGGTTCCGAACGACTTGGTGGCTGCCGGGGGAGATGCCAGAATTTTATGGCCGGTCGGCGAAGGCGTCTTGATCGAAGATGCGCAATTGCGAGATGCCACCTGGCTGAACTATAAACCGTTGGGGTATCCGAGCAAAGGGTGGGACGGATATTTCCCATGCTCCGCGCAAACCCAGTTTATGGCGTATTACGGCGAAGGCGGAGGTCTGTATTTCGGAGCGCACGACGAGAACGCTTCGGTTAAAATGTTAGAGTTTTATCAAACGGAGCAGGGCGTTCGGTTGGAGCATCGGGTGTTCGCCGGAGCAGCCGGCCGGGGCGAATTCCGGATGGGGTACCCGGTCGTCCTCGGCGTGTTTGACGGAGATTGGCACGACGCCGCGGATCTGTATCGCGAATTTTATTTGCATTCCGGAATCGAGAAGCCTCCCCGGCTGATCGACAACTCGAGCATCCCGGACTGGATGAGGGAATCCCCCGTCGTCGTAACGTACCCCGTGCGCGGGCGCAAGGATACCGGAACGATGGAGCCCAACCCGGATTATTACCCGTATACGAATGCCCTGCCGCACCTAGCGAAGCTGTCGGAGGAGCTCGACAGCAAAGTAATGGCGCTGTTAATGCAATGGGAGGGAACGGCTCCGTGGGCTCCGCCCTACGTATGGCCTCCGTACGGAGATTCGGAAAACTTCGCCAAGTTCGTCGACGCATTGCATAGAAGCGGCAACCTAGCCGGAGTGTATGCGAGCGGGATAGCCTGGACCAACGAAAGTTTATTAGAGCCGCAGTACAATCGAAGCCGCCAGTTCGAGGAAGAACGGTTAGCGGATTCGATGTGCGTGGGGCCGGGCGGCGAATTGCTCCATTCGTTAATTTGCAACGGAAATATTCGGTGGGGGCACGACATCTGCGTATCGACCGAATTCGCCCGCGATGTCGTTCGGAACGAGATCGTCAAGATCGCGGAAAGCGGTTGCGATTATATACAATATTTCGATCAGATGCACGGCGGGGGCCCGTGCTTCTGCTACAGCGCTGAGCACGGGCACCCTCCGGGACCCGGGATTTGGATGAAGACGCATATGGAACGTCTGCTCGGACAGCTTCACGAAGCGTTGCGGGAGGCGGGACGCAACGTCGTCTTGGGTTGCGAATCGGCCGCGGCCGAACCGTATATCCGCCATCTCATGTTCAACGACGTCCGATTCGAGATTAACCTTTTCTATGGAAAGCCCGTTCCGGTATATGCTTACCTCTACCATGAATTCGTGAACAACTTTATGGGGAACCAAAACAATTCGACCACGGTAATCGATATTGAGAAATCCCCGTTGAACTTGTTGCAGCGAATCGCATACTCCTTCGTCGCCGGCGATATGCTTACCGTTGTCCTTAAAGACAAGGGGCAGATCCATTGGGATTGGTGTACGGATTGGGAGGTAGAGCCGCCCGAACAAGAGCCTGTCACCCGGCTTCTCCGCACGTTGAACGCGTGGCGTCGAGGGGCGGGGAAACCGTATTTATGCTACGGCAGAATGCTTAAACCTTTGCCAATCGAAGGCGTCTATCCCGTACCGCTGGTAATGAAGGACGGACGACGCGTCGAATATCCTTCCCTCATGACCAGCCGATGGGTATCCCCAGACGGTCGGACGGCCCAAATCGTTGTCAACTACACCATGGAACGGCAAAGCTTTACAGTGCCTGAATGGAGCGGCGAGTTCGTTCGAACGCTGCCTGCCGCCGATGGGCTTGAAGGGCATCTCTTCGCAGGGAATGCCGGGTTGCCCTTCGATATCGAACCGCTGTCGGCCGTTCTGCTGGAAGAGGGGGACGGTGGCGGACGGTGAAGATGCTTCATCTAATCAGCAACGCCCACATCGACCCCGTCTGGCAATGGGAGTGGGAGGAGGGGGCCGCGAGTGCGGTGTCGACCTTCAGAGCGGCCGCCGATTTTTGCGAAGAGTTCGACGGGTATGTCTTCAACCATAATGAAGCGCTGCTCTATGAATGGGTACGGGAATACGAGCCGCCTCTGTTCGAACGAATTCGTCGGTTGGTCTCCGAAGGGCGTTGGCATATTATGGGGGGCTGGTTTCTGCAGCCGGATTGCAACATGCCTGCTGGCGAGTCTATCATACGGCATATCTTGACAGGGCGAACTTATTTCCACCAATGGTTCGGGATGAAGCCTGCGACGGCGATCAATTTCGATTCGTTCGGTCATTCCAAGGGTCTAGTACAAATCTTGAGAAAATGCGGTTTTCACTCTTATCTTTTTTGCCGCCCCGGGGAAGACGAGATGGAGCTGGAGAGTCCGGATTTCCGATGGATCGGGTACGATGGATCGGAGGTGCTAGCCCATCGGGCGTTCGATTACTATAACTCGGAACTCGGCGGCGCCTTGCGGAAGACGCGGAAATGGCTTGAGACGCATCCGGGGCGCAAGCTCGGGTTGTTGCTTTGGGGGGTCGGGAACCATGGGGGCGGACCATCGCGTCAGGACCTGCGCGATCTGAACGCATTGGCGGAGGAGTCGGAAGATCGCCGCATCGTCCATTCGACGCCCGAGGCTTATTTCGCCGCCTTGCGAGCGAGCGGAGACGAGGAGAAGCTTCCCTTGCATGGACGGGATCTGAATCCGCATGCAGTAGGGTGCTATATCTCCCAAGTCAGGGTAAAGCAAAAACACCGCCTCCTGGAGAACGAGCTGTTCGCGACGGAGAAGATGTTCTCCAGCGCCGTTCTGCAAGGATTGCTCGACTATCCGTCCGCTGCGTTTCTCGAGGCGACCCGCGATCTGATGATCGCTCAATTCCACGACATCCTCCCGGGCTCTTCCGTCGAAACCGTGGAGGAGGCGTCGCTGCGGATATTGGATCATGGGCTCGAGGTCGTCTCCCGCTTGAAGGCTCAGGCTTATTTCGCCCTTGCCTCCGGGCAGCCCGCAGCTCGCGAAGGGGAGTATCCGATTCTGATCTACAATCCCCATCCGTTCCCGGTCGCCGGCATCTTCGAATGCGAATTTCAATTGCCGATCGCTCGTACGGAGGGATTCAGCGAGCCCGAGGCGCGCATGAACGGGACGCCTATTCCATGCCAAGTCGAGAAGGAATTGGGGAATATGAAGCTGGACTGGCGCAAGCGCGTCGTCTTTCATGCGACGTTACCGCCGTCTCAAATGTCTAGAATCGATTGTACGGTTCAACTTCGAGCGCGCAAGCCTTCCCTCCCGACGGGTCTCGACGCGGACGGGAACTTCCGCTTTGCGACCGGGGAGCTGGACGTGGTCATTAACGGGAGGACTGGCTGGATCGACCGCTACGTCGCACGGGGCATTCCCTGCTTGGGGGAGAGAAGCTTCCGGGCTATCGTACTGGAGGATAACGATAGTCCGTGGGCGCATGACATTCGGGCGTTCGGTCCGGAAATCGGAGAGTTTACGCTATTGGACCCATGGCGAGGGGCAGCCTTTTCCGGCTTGCGCGGGGAATCCCTCCCATCGGTTCGGGTGATCGAGAACGGCGAAGTACGGACTGTCGTCGAAGCAGTGTTCGGCTACGGGGACTCTTATCTATGCCTGCATTACAAGTTGCCGAAGCAAGGCACCGAGTTGGAGATTGTTATACGCGTGTACTGGAACGAGAAGAGTAAACTTCTTAAGCTTTCGGTTCCGCTCACATTCGAAGCGGAGCGCTACGTAGGGCAGGATATGTTCGGCGTCGCGGAGCTGCCTCGCGCGGGAGAAGAGACCGTATCCCAAAAGTGGGTGGGCCTCGTATCGGAACGCGAACATGCGGCGCTCACCTGCATCAACGACGGGACGTATAGCTCCGATTATCGGAACGGCGAGCTGCGCCTGTCGCTGTTGCGCTCACCGGCGTATACCGCCTTCGCGATGGATGGGAACGACATCTTGGCCAAGGATCGGTTTATCGCCCGGATCGACCAAGGGGAACGCCTCTTCCGTTTCCGAATTAACGCGGGGACGCCGGAGGAACGTCTGGCTCGCGTCGACAGGGAAGCGGCCGTTGCGAACGAACGTCCATACGCGCTGTCGTTTTTCCCTGCCGGCTCGGGCGCGAGGCCGTTGCCGTCGATCGTGCTTGACGATCCGTCCATACAACTTTCGGCCTTCAAGAAAGCGGAAGCGAGCGAGGACTTTATCATTCGACTGTTTAATCCGACCGACGGCCGTATGGAGACGACCGTCCGTCTCCCTCCATTGGGAATCGTCGCTCGGATTGCGTTCCTGCCATATGAAATAAAGACCTTCCGGGTGGATCGCTCGAGACGCGGGCTCGCGGAGGTAAGTTGTACGGAAGAGGAGCTTGAGAAGTCATAGGAGGAAACGGGATGTACAAGGTCATCATTACGGACAGCGCGTTCTCGACCGACGGACCGGAGCGCAAAGCTTTGGAAAAGCACGGGTGCACGCTTGTGCGCTTTCAATGCGCGACGGAAGAGCAACTCATCGAGGCAGGAAGCGGAGCGAAAGCGGCGTTAGTGCAATATGCGCGCATAACGCGCCGCGTTCTGGAGGCGTGGCCGGATTGCGAAATTATCGTTCGTTACGGGATCGGATACGACAATGTCGATATAGCGGCGGCGGCGGAACTTGGAATTCAAGTATGTAACGTGCCGTCCTATTGCCTAGACGAGGTGGCCGATCATACGTCCGCTTTGCTGCTTGCCGCACTACGCAAGATCGTTCCGTTCCACCGGGGGGTAAAGCAAGGGGTTTGGGATGTAGAGAAAATCGCTCGGCCGATGCAAGCCTTCGGCGATACGAAGATCGGACTGCTGGGGTTCGGTCGAATTGCCGTTCGAGTCGCGGAACGATTATTGCCCTATCGATTTCAAATCATGACGTTCGATCCCTATGCGAACCGGGATACTGCGGAGCGGATGGGGGTCAGGGTGGTGGGCGATTTGGAAACGCTTCTTAAGGAAGCGGATGCCGTATCGCTTCATGTGCCGTTAACCGACGAAACGCGGCATCTCATGAACGAGCGAACGATCTCCCTGATGAAACCGACGGCCTTGCTCGTCAATACGTCTCGCGGCGCGCTGATCGATTCGCTCGCATTGGCGAACGCATTGAAGGAACGTCGCTTGGGCGGGGCGGCGTTGGACGTCGTCGAGCACGAGCCGCTTCCGCTGAATCATCCGCTCGCTTCTTGCGAGAACGCGATCTTCACGCCGCACGCCGCATATTACTCGGAACGGTCGATCGAACGCCTGCAATATCAAGCTGCAGAGGAGATCGTCCGATGGAAGACGGGGGAGCCGTTGCTCTCCCCGGTAACCTTAATGAAACCGTAGGGGGAGAAAACGATGACGAGCCGGGGACCCATCGACAATTTAGGAATTCCGCCATTGGCCGGGTTGTGCACTTACGAAGAAGCCTGTCGCGTCGGATTCGATGTGGATGCGAACGTCAATCTGCTCAAACGTTATAATTATGCGAGCCGGCGCTTGCATGAGTCGCTGGTCGCGCATGTGCCGAGGACGCCGGAATGGGAGGTCAAATGCGCGATGGGCTTGCATCAGTGGATACTGGCGGAGCATTGCGCATGGATTCGCAGACGGGTCTCCGAGATGCGGGAACCGCCGCTACACTTGGACCAATGCCCCGATCCGAAGCTAGAGTTGTGGATGGAGGAGACGATCCGTGCCGAGAGCACGGTAGAGCTTTTGACCGGTATCTACAGCGTCGGTATACCCGAGCTGATCGAGACCTACCAATGGCATCTTGAGCGTACCAACCCGATGATCGACCATCCGACTTGCCGCATCCTTAGACTGATGCTGTCAGAGCTCGAGTCCATGGCGACATGGGGGAAACAAGCGTTGTCCGCAATCATTCGAACGGAGTCCGATGCAACGTCGGCGAAAGATTGGGAAGACCACGTTCGCGCATATTTGGCGGAAGCCGGCGGCATTGCCGGGGAACCGGCGCGCTTCGCGGCGGCGCCCCTCCCAACGCCACGGTCCAATGGAGAGCCGTACGAGATGGACGTCGTTCCGAAGCGAGACGCGAGGTTCACGGATCCCTACAACCAATCCGCGTTAATCGATGAATACTACAAAGACGAATCAAGAGCACCGGACGAGCGAACTTACGCGTTATTGTATAAGCGGCTACGGGAGATGGACGTTCCGGAATATATGGCACCCATTATTTTTAAGACTAAAGGGAAACCATGGGAGTATTACGCTGATCTGGGTAGGCAGCTTTGGGACGAAACGCGTCATGCGATGATGGGGGAAGTGGGTCTGTATCAGGACGGTGTACCGTTCTACCGGTATCCCATTGACCTCAAAACTTCCCTGACCGCGAATACGCAGCTCGAGCCGCTTCAAGCCCACCTTATTTTGACCGGGATCGAGCTGAGCCTCATGCCTAAGAAAACGGGGAAGCGCTTCGAGTGGGTCATAGCAAAATCGTCCGGCAACGACCTGGCAGCTACCATTCAAGACTACGACTGGGCAGACGAAGTGTTGCATGCGCAAATCGGTAGGAGATGGCTGGTCCCCGAATTCGGCAGCTTGGAAAAATTGCAGTCCGCGTATGACGAGCTTTGGCCCCGTTGGTGGGCGTTGTCTTTGGAGAAGAGGGCACTATCGGAACAGAAGGAGTGGTGGAGCGAATTCCTCCGCGAAATTCGTGCCAGCAAATTGGCTAAATAATAAGAAAGAGACGGCCCTTCTCCGCAATTCATTTGGAGAAGGGTCATCATCGTTATAGTTCGCGTTGCAGTTGAATTGTGCTGCCCCGTGCCGGATATGATATCGGATCAAAGATGTTACAATAATCCTGAAATTATTAAGCATACTTTCAGGAGTAGGGCTGTGATCCCCGCCGCCATTAAGGGACCCGAGGGGACGCCTTTCAATAACACGATCCCCACAATGGACCCGATGACGAGACCCGCGATGAGCTCCGGTTCGCTCTTGAGCAGTAGCAAGCCTGTCCCGTTCGTGTACGTGGCAAGCGCGCCGCCTGCGAGCGCCAGCAGCCCCGGCGCGCTCGTGAAGATCGAGACGACGTCCTTCCGCGTGATGCGGCCGTTCAAGAACGGGACGAGCACGCCGATCGTCAGCAACATCAAGCCGATCTCCAGCCCTCTCCGCTCGATGATCGGCAGGATGCGGTCCAGCTCCAGCAGCTTCACGATCAACAAGAGACAAGCTGCGGTTGTAATGTTTCGGGACCGGCCGACGAGGCCGATCACGATCAAGCCGACCAGAAACAATTCCCCGTCCATTGCCCAGACCCCTGTCCACTCGATTACCCTAGTCTATGAACGATTCGGCGCCAAGTAGAACAGGTGGGGCCGGTTTCTGTCCGGCCTCATCCTCGTTTGAACCTTAGCAACGGCTTATGTTACAGTAAGCATCGATCGAAGCCGCAGGTCGGGCGATCATCTTGATCCGAAGGGAGCCCTAAACCGAATGAATATACGAAATACGCTCGCCGGGATGCTGCTCGCGGCCGCGGCGGTATTCGCCGCAGGCTGCGGGACCGGGAGCGAACCGGCGAACATGGAGACGGTTACCCTTACGCATGTGCATGGATTGGCGTTTACGCCGGATGGAAAGAAGCTGATCGTGCCCGCACATGACGGACTGAAGCAGTACGAAGGCGGCGCATGGGCTGCCGCGGCAGGGCCCCGCCACGATTATATGGGCTTCTCTATGGCGGACGATGGTTTCTATAGCAGCGGGCACCCCGAGCCGGGCTCGGAGCTGTTAAACCCGCTGGGCATCGTGAAGAGCCGAGACGAGGGCGAACGATTGGAGATTCTCGGCCTTCACGGGGAAACCGACTTTCATCTGATGACCGCAGGGTACGCCTCGCACGTCTTATACGTATTTAATCCAGGGCCGAACTCGCGGATGCAGACGGCGGGACTTCACTATACGACGGACGAAGCGAAGACGTGGTCGCGCAGCCATGCCGAAGGCCTGCGCGGGGAACCGCTGTCGATCGCGGCTCACCCGTCCGATCCGGCCGCGGTGGCGGTAGGCACCGATAAGGGGCTGTTCGTCTCGCGCGATTCCGGGCATACGTTCGAGCCGGCGCTGGAAGGAACGGCCGTAACGGCGCTTCATTATGCGTTCGACGGCCGGTTGTACGCCGGCGGCGTCGAAGCGGATGTCCCTTATGTGCGCTTCTTGGACGCCGGAGGGACGTCGTGGTCCGCGCTGAACATACCGGTCCTCAGGCAGGATGCGGTCGCTTATATCGCCAGGAGCCCGACGCAGCCGGAGCGGCTCGCGTTCGCTACCTTCGGCAAGTCGGTGTACCTCAGCGCGGACGGCGGCGCGACGTGGGACGCGATCGCGGAGCAGGGCGAGGGCGAGGCGTCGTCGGCGCACCGCGATCGCGCCCATGGCGATCATGACCATGGCGGTCATGACCACGGAGAGTAAAAACTTGTTCCTGAAATTCCCTTGACACGACACCGTATGGAGTCGTAATATTGGGATACCAAACGGTGTCCAATTTGACTCTTAAATAGGGAGAGACCGCCGATGAACGCTGGCGCACCGACGCGCGATGTTTTCCATGCGATTTCCGACCCGACCCGCCGCAAGCTCATTCGTCTCTTGGCCGACGCGGATGAACTGCCGCTCAATCGGCTGGCGGCGCATTTCCCGATCGGCCGCACGGCAGTCGCCAAGCATCTGGCGGTTTTGAAGGAAGCCGGTCTCGTGACCGAACGGAAAGTCGGCCGGGAAACGCGCAACCGCCTCAACCCGACGCCGCTTCGGGAAATCCGGGACTGGCTGTCCTTTTACGAACGATTCTGGACAACCAATCTGCAGAAGCTGGATTATTTATTGAGGGAGGAGTCGGAATGAGCAAAAATCTTTCTTTGGATTATCGATTTCATAGTTCGATAGCGAAAGTGTGGGCAGCCCTCACCGACTCGAATACATTGGCCAAGTGGGTCATGGACAACGATTTCAAACCGATCGTCGGCCACCGGTTTCAATTCCGGCAGCAGCCGTACGGCGATTGGGACGGCATCATTCATTGCGAAGTGCTGGAAGTGGACGAGCCGCGCCGGTTATCTTACACCTGGGTCAGCGGCGGGGAGAACACGACGATCGTCTGGACGCTGCAAGAGGGGGAAGACGGAACGGTCCATTTGCACCTGGAACAAATCGGCTTCGCTAAAGATCAGGCGCTCGGAGGCGCGAAGTACGGTTGGACGAACATGTGCGGACGGCTGGAACGCGTCTTGGCCGAGTCATAGTTATAAGGAGGGGACGGCATGTCCTATATTGTCGATTTTCAAAAGGTATCCGCGGTCGGGTTGGAGTCTTCGCCCGTCGCCGACGCGCTCGCCGGTTTACGCGCGAACGAAGCCCGCTACTTCATGAATAAGTATAAACATACGTTTACGGTCGTACCGGCGGGCGAAAGCCAGGAGACGGTCGAGTACGTGCGGAAAATTCTAAAAGAGGAACGCAATATCGAGTTTGCGGCGAAACCGTTGGAAACGTCGCGGTTTCAAGTGGAAAATATCGACTGGGCTTTCGTCTTCTATGAAGACGGTTTAGAGGTTAACGTTCTATATACGATAGACGATCCGAAGAAGCGGGCCGTCGGTTTCAAGCTTTCCGAAGGGATGGAAGTGCCGAAGGAGTTAGCGGAGAAGTTTAAGTTCGCTAGACAAAAGTCGAAGCTGGCGGGGACGATTCGGGGTTCGTTTTTCGTGATCAAAGGCGAATATTGAACATGCAAGGAAAACGATAAGAGCACTATCCGGACAGAAACGGCTGCCATGAAAGTAGGCAGCCGTTTTCATGTTTAGCGAACGAAAAAATTTTTGTGCAACTTTTGTGCAAACGATTGTTCATATTTCGATTCCGGTTGACGTATTTTTAACGGAAATGGTACAATTTTCACGGATGGAAACGGTTGCATTTAGGCGGTCCATCATATTTTTCGGCCTTTTAGTGCAAACGATTGCGCATTATTGCACATGGGTCCCTGCCGTACAGAAAACTGCGGAGAAGGAAGGGAAGAAAGTGTTGAGACAACGAAGGTTGAAAGCGGTTGCGTTGACGCTGATTTTCAGTTTGTTGGTCGGTTTGTTATCCGGAATCGGTCCGAGACATGTCGTTCGGGCGGCCGGACTTTCGGTAGACGGGGCGAAGGATGAGGCGTGGACGGCGATGGAGCCCGTCGCGATTTCGCCGGAAGCCGGCTGGTCCGGGTTCGATATCGGCAACGTATACATAGCGAACGACGAGGAATATTTGTACTTTTGGGTGGATGCCGTGAACGTTCCGAACTGGGGCGATCACGGTCAATATATAAATCTCGCGTTGCAGGTGAACGGAGCCGACTCCGGGATCGCCGGCAACCCGTGGGCCTCGCAGTTTCATTTCGGCGGTACGGAAGCAAAACCGCAGTACCATGTCGTTATGCGCGTTAGGAACGATACGGAAGTAAACTGGGCCGCGGTATACGCCGCTTCCGACCTCGGGACGCCGCTGCTCGCCAGCGACGATCTCAAGGGCGCTCAATTCGCGATCGACCGATCGGCAGGTTTCGAGGGAAAAATTCCGCTTTCGATCTTGAACCTGCAGCATGGAGATACGATTCGCCCGATAGCGGTGCTAAGCGGTAACAACAGCGCCGAGCACGGCGCGTTCGACGTCGCCCCGCGCGCCGAAGGCAATACGATCGCCGACGGTTGGAACGCGAGCGGGGCCCCGAACGCGCAGTCCGTATACGGGTCTCCGGCGACGATCTCCCTTCCGGGAAGCGAAATTCCGGAATTGCCGCCGATCGTAAGCCCGACCTACCACGAAGACGGCACGGTTTCCGTCTTTACGACGTCCGCGTCCGACGAGCATTGGATTAACGGGAATTTTCCGGCGACGGGCGGTTGGGCCGCGTTCCAGCCGATGCAGAGCGTCGGGACGTTCCTAGCGAACGGAGAGACCGTTCAGCTGTACCGATATACGTTTACCTCGGCAGACGTACAAGCGACAGGCGGGATCCTGCAATACAAGTTTAGTCCTGTGAACGCTTGGAACGGAGACTATATCGACCGATTCAATCATGCCCCGCTCGTGGACGGGAACTCGGCGGTGCATTACCTTTTCGTAGAGCCGAACGTACTCCAGGTCGAGCCCGGCGGGTCGGCGGCGGTAGAGGCGTACAGGTTCTTAGCGGACGGGACGAAAGAAGAGCTTACCGGCGGCGTAGCTTGGATGTCGAGCCAGCCGGACTGGGCCGCGGTAGACGCGCAAGGAATCGTCTCCGTAAGTCCGGACGCCGTCCCCGGCCGGACGTTCGAAATTACCGCCGAACGCAGCGGCGTGACCGTCGGCAAAAGCTATACGGTTGCAGCCGAGGTCGTACGAAGTCCGGCGGTCAACGACGACGGCACCGTCACGTTCAACAACAATACGCATACAGGGGAAACCCTACATCTCGTCGGCAGCATGAACGGCTGGAACAACGAAGGCATTGCGATGACGAAAAACGAGCAGGGCGTATTTTCCGTTACGATTCCGTTAGATACGGGAAGGTACGAATATAAATTTTTCCCTGTATCCGGCTCTTGGGACAATGGGTTTACCGACCCGCTGAATCCGCATACGGCGAACGGCAATTCGCTGCTGTTCGTACCGGGGCTTACGGCGGCGCCATCCGACGAGACGGTTTCGCCCGGGGGGGCCGTACAGTTCAGTGCCGCATTCCTGGCGTCGGACGGCAGCGAAACGGCGGTCGCTCCGGAGTGGAGCCTTGGCGCAGGGGCAAGGGAAGGGGTAAGCATCGATCCGGCGACAGGGCTGCTTACGATCCAGCCGTCGGTCGTTCCCGGCGCGAACGATACGGTGACGGCCGTCGCCACTTACGAGCACGGCGGCAGAACGTATACGGCGCAAGCGACCGTGACGCTCGCATCGCAGACGACGACGTTCGTCGTCCATTACTTCCGCTATGACCAAAACTATGCGGATTGGAATCTTTGGGCGTGGCTCGACGGCCGCGAAGGCCAAAGCTTCCCGGCCGCGACGGAGACGATCGACGGCAAGGCGTGGGCGCGCATGAAGGTCGACGTCGCCGGCGACGCAAGCAAGTTGAATTTTATCGTTCGGAAAGGAAATTGGGCGGAGAAGGAATTCAGCGACCGTTCCATAACGGCCTCGGACGGCTTCGGCGAAGTTTGGGTCGTGGAAGGCGACGAGGAGCTGCACGATGCGTACCTCCCGTCCTTGACCGATCCGGCCGTGCGCGGCGCGATCGCCGACGAAGCCGGAACGATCAAAGTGCTGTTGACCAACAAACCGCTGAGGTACGACACGTTCGAGGTGTGGGAGGGGAATCGGAAGCTCGGCGGCGTCTCCGCCATGGGAGCGCATGACCGGGCGGTCGCGATTACGCTGAACGAACCGATCGCCGACGTGAGGAACGTGTATACGGTGAAAGACGCGTCGGGCGCGTTTAAGGAGAAACGGGTGTTGATGCGCGGCATCTTGGACCGCTTCGTCTACGCGGGGGCGGATCTCGGCGTAACGTACGGTCCGGAGGCAAGCGCGTTTAAAGTGTGGGCGCCTACGGCGTCTGCCGTCTCGGTTGCGCTCTACGCGAACGCGGCCGCCGCAGATCAAGCGCCGGACCGCCTCGCGCCGATGACCAGGGACGACGAAACCGGCGTATGGTCGGCTGCGGTCGAGGGCGATTGGGAAGGCCGGTATTATCTTTACAAAGTCGAGTTCGCCGACGGGACAACGACGTACGCCAACGATCCGTATGCGCGCGCCGCCTCCGCGAACGGGCTGAAGACGGCGATCGTCGACATGTCGACGACCGATCCGGCGCATTGGAATCCGGAATCGAAGCCT
>NZ_DASQMZ010000170.1:0-27230 GCF_035645235.1 Paenibacillus sp. | reverse complement strand
GCCGGGAATGTCCAAAATGTCCAACGCTCCCGACCGAAAAGAGCGCCGCCGCGGCGCCGATGCGAAGTCCTTCGCCGCTCGACGATCGGGTATGGATCGTAGCCCATACG
Source organism: Paenibacillus sp. (assembly GCF_035645235.1). Classification (GTDB taxonomy): domain Bacteria; phylum Bacillota; class Bacilli; order Paenibacillales; family YIM-B00363; genus Paenibacillus_AE. The sequence continues at coordinate 27,120 of NZ_DASQMZ010000170.1, read as the reverse complement.
GAAGGCGGAACGGGCGAACGGTGCGTCGTCGCCCGAAAGAAGCCCCCGGCCGGGGAGCGTTGGGTGCCGATCCGGGAGGCGGCGCTTTATAAGCGGGTACAGCGCGGCCGCGCGGAAGGCCGCAACATCCCGGGGCGGGGATTGTGCGCCGACGTCGCCCGGCTGGGCGCGCGTCGACGAGGCCGTTCGCTTTGACGAGCGGCGCGATTTCGTGCATCATAGAAGGAACAAACACGAGGAGCGGAGGGGATCGGGATGCTGGCGCAAGAGATGATCGACGCGATGTCGAAGCGCGGCTTGCGGGTGACGGATCAGCGCAGAACGCTCGCGAAGCTGTTCGCGGAGGCGCCCGGCTATTTGTCGGCGAAAGACGTATACGAAGCGATGGGGAAGACGTACGGCGGCCTCAGCTTCGATACGGTCTACCGCAATCTGCGCCTGCTGCAGGAGATGGACGTGCTGGAGCAGTTCGTGTTCGAGGACGGCGTGAAATTTAAGGCGCACTGCCGCGAGCACGGGCACCACCATCATGCGATCTGCCTGCATTGCGAGAAGACGTACGCCGTTCCCTTCTGCCCGCTCGACATTCAGGTGGAGCTGCCGCAAGGCTTCAACGTCGTGAAGCATAAATTCGAACTGTTCGGTTATTGCGAAGCTTGCGGCGATCAGGCGGAAGCCCGATGAAGCGGCTCGTCCAAGCGCCGATCCATCTGTATCGTTACGTCATTTCCCCGTTCCTGCCGAAATCGTGCCGGTACTACCCAAGCTGCTCCGCCTACGCCCTCGAGGCGATCGAGGTGCACGGTACGCTGAAGGGCGGGTGGCTGGCGGCGAAGCGGATCGCACGCTGCCATCCGTTCCATCCCGGCGGGATCGACCCCGTGCCGCCGAAGCGGGAGGCGTAGCGGCCGCTTGACTTCGCCCGGGGAAAACTCTATGATGTTGAATAACTGAACACCAACGTTTTCCATGAAGAGATGAGTACGACGACAGCGATTATCGCAGAGAGCCGGGATCGGTGAAAGCCGGCATAATCCGCGCGTCGGAAGATGGTCTCGGAGAAATGCCCGTCGAGCCCGGCCGAACCCGGCCGCGCAAGGCGGACACGCATGTCCGGCGTTATCGGACCGACGTTCGGCGAAGCGCCGAACGCATCGAGCCGCGGCGGCGTAAGCCGAGCGGGAAATTGGGTGGTACCGCGTGAGCGAATCAAGCTCTCGTCCCTAGGAGGACGAGGGCTTTTTATTATGCCTATGGAGGAATGAGCCGGATGAACGAACCGAGGAAGACGTTTTATATTACGACGCCGATTTATTACCCGAGCGACAAGCTGCATATCGGGCACGCCTACAGTACAGTGGCCGCCGACGTCATGGCGCGGTATAAGCGCCTGCGCGGCTACGACGTCCGCTTCTTGACGGGGACCGACGAACACGGGCAGAAAATCGAGCGCAAAGCGAAGGAGAAGGGCGTCACGCCGCAGCAGTACGTGGACGTCATCGTCGCGGGCATTCAAGATTTGTGGGCGAAGCTCGAAATTACGCACGACGATTTTATCCGGACGACGGAGGAACGGCACAAGGCGTCGGTGGAGCGCATTTTCCAGCAGCTGCTCGATCAGGACGATATTTATCTCGGCACGTACGAGGGCTGGTATTGCACGCCGGACGAAGCGTTCTTTACGGAACGGCAGCTCGTGGACGGCAAGTGCCCGGACTGCGGCCGGGAGGTCGAGAAGGTGCGCGAAGAGTGCTACTTCTTCCGCATGAGCAAATACGCCGACCGGCTGGTGCAATTTTATGAGCAACATCCGGGCTTTATCGAACCGGAGTCGCGCAAGAACGAGATGATCAATAACTTCATCAAGCCGGGCCTCGAGGATCTCGCGGTATCCCGGACGACGTTCGACTGGGGCGTGAAGGTGCCGGCGAATCCGAAGCATGTCGTGTACGTCTGGATCGACGCGTTGTCGAACTATATTACGGCGCTGGGGTACGGCTCCGGGGACGATGAACTGTATAAGCGCTATTGGCCGGCGGACGTGCATCTCGTCGGCAAGGAAATCGTCCGCTTCCATACGATTTATTGGCCGATCATGCTGATGGCGCTCGGGGAGCCGCTGCCGAAGAAGGTGTTCGCGCACGGCTGGTTCATTACGAAAGAGGGCAAAATGTCCAAATCGAAAGGCAACGTCATCGACCCGGTCGTGCTGATCGACAAATACGGGCTCGACGCGCTGCGTTACTTCCTGCTTCGGGAGGTGCCGTTCGGCACCGACGGCACGTTCACGCCGGAGGCGTTCGTGGAGCGCATTAATTTCGACCTCGCGAACGATCTCGGCAACTTGCTCAATCGGACGATCGTCATGATCGACAAATATTTCCGCGGCGCCATTCCGGCGTACGTGCCGAACGCGACGCCGTACGACGCGGGGCTCGTCGAGACGGCGACGTCGACCGTGCGCAAGGTCGAAGAGGCGATGGACGGCATGCAGTTTTCGGTCGCGCTCACGGCGATCTGGCAGCTGATCTCGCGAACGAATAAGTATATCGACGAGACGCAGCCGTGGAGCCTCGTCAAGGAGGAGGGAAAGCGGGAGCAGCTCGGTTCGGTCATGTACCATCTGGCCGAGTGCCTGCGCATCGTCTCCGTGCTTATTCGTCCGTTCATGGTGAAGACGCCGGCGGCGATCCAAGCGCAGCTCGGCCTCGCCGAAGCGGATTTCGACTGGGAGAGCGCGTCGACGTTCGGCCGATTGCCGGCGGGCACGCGCGTCAGCAAGGCGGAGCCGATGTTCCCGCGGCTCGACCCGGAAGCGGAGATCGCGTATATCGTCTCGTCGATGAGCGGCGGGGCCGCGCCCGCGGAGGCGCCGCAGCCGAAAGCCGAGGCGGCATCCGCCGCTTCGGCGCCGAAGGGCGAGGAGTCCGCGGCAGCGGAGGGCGTCGCGCTCATCGGCATCGACGAGTTCGCGAAGGTCGAGCTGCGCGTCGCCGAGATCGTCGCGGCGGAGCCGGTGCCGAAGGCGGATAAGCTGCTGAAGCTGCAGCTCGACCTCGGGACGGAACGGCGGCAGGTCGTCTCCGGCATCGCCATGTATTATCAGCCGGAAGCGCTCGTCGGCAAGAAGATCATCTGCGTGACGAACTTGAAGCCCGTGAAGCTGCGCGGGGAGCTGTCGCAGGGGATGATTTTGGCCGCTTCGTTCGGCGACAAGCTGACGCTCGCCACGGTGGAAGGCGACATTCCGAACGGCGCGAAGGTTAAATAGTAAGACTTACGATTAAAGTCGTTGACATCTTTTCCGCTGTCGCCGTATAATCTGTAAGTAAATCGAAACGTTTACGATTAAGTTGGCGCAGACGTGCGGCGATATTCGCGGAGGGTTCAGATGAGGATACGAAGGAAAATAGCACGAACGGCAATGGCATTGGCGGCGGCGCTCGCCGTCGCGGGCTGCGCGACGCAAGGCGGCGCGACGCAATCGGACAAGGTGAACGTCGTCACGTCGTTCTTTCCGTTATACGACTTCGCCCGCACGATCGGCGGCGAACGGGTGCACGCGATCAATATGATCCCGGCGGGCGTGGAGCCGCACGATTGGACGCCGAAGAGCCAAGATATGAAAAATATTGCGCGTGCGCAGGTGTTCGTATACCAAGGCGCCGGCTTCGAGGGCTGGACGGATGACGTCCTCGGCGGCCTCGATACGCAAGGCGTCGTGATCGTCGAAGCGAGCCGGGGCATCGAATTGATCGAGGCGTCCGAGGAGGCCGGCGACGCGCATGCGCACGAGGAAGCGGCGCACGCCGAAGAGGAGCATGCGCACGAAGAAGAGGAGCATGCCGAAGAGGAACACGCTCACGAGGAAGAAGCGCACGCCGAAGAAGGCCACGACCATGGGGCGTACGATCCGCACACGTGGCTGAGCCCGCGGTCCGCGCTGCAGATGGCGGCGAATATTCTTGAAGGCTTGCAAACGGCCGATCCGGCGCATGCCGCGGAATACGAAGCGAACTACGAGGCGCTCAAGGCGGAGCTGACGGCGCTCGACGCTGCCTATACGGACCGGCTGTCCGCCGCGGCCAACAAGGAGATGGTCGTCTCCCATCAGGCGTTCGGTTACTTGGCGCGGGATTACGGAGTAACGCAGATGCCGATGATGGGCATCGCGGCGGAAAGCGAGCCGACGGCGCAGGACTTAAAGCGGATCAGCGAGTTCGTGAAAGAGCACGACGTCAAATACATTTTCACGGAGGAACTCGTATCCAGCCGCCTGGCGGAGACGCTCGCCAAGGATCTCGGCGTCGAGACGCTGCCGCTCCATCCGCTCGAAGGATTGACGCAGGCCGAAGCGGCGGCCGGCGAAACGTATATAAGCTTGATGAAGAAAAACTTGGATCAGCTGACGAAGGCGTTCCAGTAAAAAAACGAAGGAGGGATCAGACATGTCGACGATCATCGGCGTGAGGAACCTGAGCTATGCGTACGACGGGAAGACGGTTATCGACGATCTCAGCTTTGATGTGCACGCTCGGGATTTCGTCGGTCTGATCGGCTCCAACGGAGCGGGAAAGACGACGCTGCTAAAGACGCTAGTGGGGCTCCTCAAGCCGACGTCCGGCGAATTGACGCTGTTCGGCAAGCCGATTCGCGAATTCGACGAATGGCATCGCATCGGGTACGTCCCGCAGAAGAACGCGCTCAATCCGCTGTTCCCGGCGACGGTGCGCGAGGTGGTGCTCTCCGGCTTATACGGCAAGCGAAAGCTGTATCGGCGCATCACGGCGCAGGATCGCCAGCGCTGCGACGATGCGCTTTACGCGCTGCAAATCGGCGATCTCGCGGAGCGCCGCATCGGGCAGCTGTCGGGCGGCCAGCAGCAGCGCGCCTTCCTCGCGCGGGCGCTCGTCGGCAATCCGGAGCTGCTCGTACTCGACGAGCCGACGGTCGGCATCGACGCGGAGACGCAGCGCGCGTTCTTCTCGATGCTTCGCCATATGCATGCCCATCATAATATTACGTTCCTAATGGTGTCCCACGACGTCGACCAGATGCGGGCATACCTCGGGGATCGGCCGATCCTCACGAGCGGGAAGCTGAAGTTTTACGTAAAGTCGATGGAAAACGCCGCGTCCTGCCGCGAAACCGACTTGACCCACGCGCTCAAAGATTGGCCGGGGGCGGGCGAGCCGGTTTTGGTGTACCAATAAAAGAAAGGGGACGCATCTTTCATGTGGGATATTTTCGCGTTCCCGTTTTTCCAGCGCGCGCTTGTCGGTGGGCTGTTAATCGGCGGCATGGCGCCGCTGCTCGGCATGTATTTGGTGCTGCGCCGGTTATCGATGATCGGGGATACGATCGCGCACGTCTCGATCGCCGGCATCGCGCTCGGATTTCTTCTGGGCGTCTATCCGGTCGGCGTCGGACTCGTGTTTTCGCTCGTCGCCGCCTTCGCGATCGAACGGCTTCGCAGCGCGTATCGGACCTACGCCGAGCTGTCGATCGCGATCATTATGTCCGGCGGCGTGGCGCTGGCGACGTTCCTCTTCACCTTAGGGCAGGGCTTTAACATCAACGTGACGAGTTACTTTTTCGGAAGTATTTATTCGCTGGATGCAGTAGATTTGTACACGATCTTCGGCGTAACGATCGTCGTGTTCGGCGTGATCGCGTTTCATGGGAAGGAATATTTCTTGCTGACGTTCGACGAAGACGCCGCGAGCGTCGGGGGCTTGCCGGTGCGGGCGCTGAACTTGACGCTGACGGCGTTGACGGCGCTCGTCATCTCGGTCTCTATTAAAATTCTCGGCGCGCTGCTCGTCTCGGCGCTGCTGACGATTCCCGTCGCCTCGAGCCTCTTGATCGGCCGAAGCTTTAAGCGCTCTATCGTATGGGCGATCGTATTTTCGGAGACGGCCGTGCTGCTCGGCCTCGTCGCCGCAGGCTTGTTCAACTTGGCGCCGGGGGCTACGATTGTGTTACTATTGATCGTAATTCTAATCGGACTCCTGACGCTCAAGAAGGGGTTTCGGTTGTAAGAACGGAGGGAACGCCGAACGTGGACGTTACGATCTGGATCGCGTTCGCCGCAGGGCTTGCATCCTTCATTTCGCCCTGCTGCTTGCCGCTTTACCCGTCATATTTATCTTACATTTCCGGCATCTCGGTCTCGCAAATTCGAACCGAGCGCACGAAGGAAGTGCGGTTTCGGACGCTGAGCCATACGTTCTTCTTCATCCTGGGCTTCTCTGTCGTCTACTACGCGTTCGGCGCCGGCGCCGGACTGGTGGCGGAGCTGTTCCGCAGCTATCAGGATTTGATCGCGAAGCTGTCTGCGGTGCTGCTCATTCTCGTCGGCTTGTTCCTGCTCGGCATCTTCCAGCCGCAGTTTCTCATGCGCGATATGAAGCTTAAGGTCGGGGGCAAGCCGGCGACGTACGCCGGGTCGTTCTTGATCGGCATCGGCTTCGCGGCCGGCTGGTCGCCCTGCATCGGCCCGATCTTCTCCGCGATCATCGGCCTGTCGACGACCGAGCCGGGCATCTGGTTCCGACTTACGACGGCGTATACGCTCGGCTTCGCGGTGCCGTTCTTCGCAATGGCGTTTTTCCTCGGGTCCACGAAGTGGATTCTGCGATATTCGAACGCGATCATGAAGGTCGGGGGCTCGTTGTTGATCGTCTTCGGCATCCTGCTCTATACGGGGCAGATGCTGCGCATCACCGTCTGGTTCAACGCGATCACGCCGGAGTGGCTGAAATTTTAGCCGCCCCGGCGTTTTTCGTTGCCGGATTACGTGAAGTAGTCGATCGACGCGGATGGGAAATTCGCGAAAATTTGTTCCGTGATATGCTCGCGCAGCGCGTTCGCCTGCTCGTCCGGATACACGTATTTGCCCTGGCCGTATTTGCCCCATTTGTACTTGCGCTTCGCCTCGTCCATCTCGAGCTTCGTCTTCGGATACCGCGCCTCGATGACCCGCTTGGCCGTCTTCGTAAATCGGTGTTGGATCAGCTCGAAGGTGAGCGTCGGCTCCGCTTCCGGCGGCACCTCCGCCCGCAGCTTCCGGAGCAGCTCCGTATAGCCTTCTTCCCAGCCTTCGTGCCAGATGATCGGCGCGATGATAAATCCGAGCGGGTATCCGGCCCGCGCCACCTTGCCGGCGGCCGCGATGCGCGCGCCGAAGCTGGACGTGCCCGGCTCGAAATGCCGGATGACGTAATCCGCGTTCACGCTGAACCGGATGCGCGTATGGCCGTTATGGTTCAGTCCGAGCAGCGAATCGACGTTATTGAATTTCGTCACGAACCGCAGCCGACCGTGCTCTTGCTCCGCCATAAATTCGATCAAGCGGGCGAGCGAGCCGGTAATATGCTCCAGCCCGACGGGGTCGGACGTACAGGCCGCTTCGAACCGGGTGACGGCGGGCTCGCGTTCGGCGATATACGTTCGAGCGCGGTCCAAAATATCGTCGAGATTGACGTAGACGCGAACGTACGGCTTCGCGCCGAGCGTCGTTTGAAGATAGCAATAGTGGCAGTGCGCCATGCAGCCCGTCGCGATGGGGATCGCGTATTCTGCCGACGGCTTCGATTGGTCGAAGTCGAGCGTCTTGCGGATGCCTACGACGAGGGTGCGTTTGGCGATGCGGTATTTCTCGAGATCGCTCTCGCCGGGCAGGTTCGTAATCCGATTATGGGACGTCGTCATGTGAATCGGGAGTCCTTGCTCTTCGGCCCAACGCCGAATGCGCTTGCCCATGGGGTACTCCAGCGCGTCCGGCTCGAAATAGACGAGCTCCGGAATGAATGCTTTTAGCTCCGTCGCCGGGCGGACCAGGGTTTCCGTCGCCACGGAAAATCGCCTCCTTTTTACCCCTTAGGGTGCGTTCCGAAGAGGCTGCCGAATCGCGGGAAAAGGAGTCAATTTGTTGCGCTCGGCCGTTTCCCAAGGTATAGTACAAGGATACGCGATACCATTCGGAGAGGGGAAGCAAGGTTTTGCCGACGCCGAGCATGGAAGATTATTTAGAGCGCATCTACCGCCTGATCGACGAGAAAGGGTATGCGCGGGTGGCCGACATTGCCGAAGGCTTGGAAGTACACCCTTCGTCCGCGACCAAGATGATTCAGAAGCTGGATAAGGACGAATATTTGGTATACGAGAAGTACCGCGGCCTCATTTTGACGACCAAAGGCAAGCGGATCGGCAAGCGGCTCGTGGAGCGCCATCATCTACTCGAACAGTTTCTCGAGACGATCGGCGTGAAGGAAGAGAACATCTATAAGGATGTCGAGGGCATCGAGCATCACCTCAGCACCGATTCGATCGCTTGCATCGAAGCGTTGGTCGAATTTTTCCGCAGGGAGCCGGAACGGCTGGAGCAGCTTCGAGCCGTCCGCGAACAACTGGAGTCCGAATCGTAAAGCGTCCGCGAAGCGGGCGCTTTTTCCATGCCGTCTCCGTTCTTGGGACGCGCCGCGTCCGCATACATACTCTATGATACGGATTCGCGGAGGTGACCGGCCCGTGAAAATCAATGGAGTGTTCCAAGGCGGCGGGGTGAAGGGCATCGGACTGGTTGGCGCGGTGTACGCGGCGGAGCGACGGGGCATCACGTTCCATCAAACGGCGGGCACCTCGGTGGGCGCAATCGTCGCCGCGTTGATCGCGGCGGGGTATACCGGCGAGGAAATGCGGGATTTGCTTACGGAAACGCCCTTCGGGAAGTTCATTCGCAAGGACTGGTATCATTATATGTACGTCGTCGGGCCGGCGATTCGGCTGTTTCTTCGCAAGGGGCTGTATTCCGCGGATCCGCTCGAAACTTGGATTACCGAGGTGCTCGCGCGGAAAGGGATTCGCTCGTTCGCCGACTTGCCGCGCAACGCGCTGCGCGTCGTCGCCTCCGACATTACCGAGGGCAAGATGCTCGTTCTGCCGGACGATATCGCCGCTTACGGCGTCGATCCGATGAAGCTGCCCGTCGCCAAGGCGGTGCGGATGAGCAGCAGTCTCCCGTTCTTCTTCGATCCGGTGAAATTTCGCATCCGTGCGTCCGATCCGCGAGGCGGGAAAGGCCGCGTCTTCGGGAAACCGACGTACGTCGTGGACGGGGCCATCTTAAGCAATTACCCGCTGTGGATTTTCGATCGGGACATCGAGGAGTGGCCGCTGAAAATTCCGACGATCGGCTTTCAGCTCGTCGGCTCGAAGGAGCCCGAGCCTCGTCCGATTCGCGGGCCGATCTCGATGCTGCAGGCGTTGTTCGCCACGATGTCCGCCGCGCACGACCTCCGGTATATCGAACGCCACAGCCGGTTCCGGACCGTAAAGATCGTCTCCGACATGGTGCATACGACCGACTTCGCGATCGGCGAGGAGAAGCTGAAGGAGCTGTTTCGCTCCGGCGTTCGCGCGAGCGACGACTTCTTCTCCGGATGGACGTATTCGGGTTACACGCAGGAGCTGGATCAATGGATCGGGAAGGTGCGGCCGGATTGGAAGAATTTGAAGAAAAAGAAAACCGAAGACCTCTCGGGGTCTCCGGCCATGAAGGGTTAATGATATTTCGGCGCGTCGTCGTCGTCCCGTTTGCTGCCGGGGATGACGCGGAATTGCGCCCGTCTCGACGTCCGCTTGCCGGCCTTGCCGTCGCTGCGCATCGGCGCGCCGCGAAACATCGCCTTCCACCGGCTCGGCGGAAATTTGTACAGCAGGAACACGCCGCCGAGTACGGCGATCGGGATGATCGCGGCGCCCGGGTTTTGCGCCGCCGCGTTCAGAATGCCGATCGCCATCAGTCCTACGATAATATAAAAGAGCAACTTTTGCTTCGGGCGGTTTCTCACGGGCGTCACGCTCCTACGGCTTCGTTGGCGTTCCCCGGACGCGAGGCGTTGCCGCGATCCGCTTCGAGCATGCGCTCGAACGAGGCGATCGCGACCTCGACTTGATCGTCGGTCGGCTCTTTGGTCGTGAGCAGCTGCAGCCACAGCCCCGGGTAGCCGAGGTAACGCAGCAGCGGAATGTCCCTTACGCTGTTCGTGAAGCGAAGCACTTCGTAAGAGATGCCGATGACGACCGGCAGCAGCATGATCCGAATGCCGAGGCGCTCCCAGATCGAATCCCACGTAAAGACCGGGAGAGAATAAAGTAATATGCCGACTAACACGGTCAGTACGATAAAGCTGCTGCCGCAGCGATAATGCAGCGTGTTATACTTTTGGACGTTCTCCACCGTCAACGGATCGCCGTTCTCGAACGCGGTGATGACTTTATGCTCCGCGCCGTGATACTGGAACAACCGCTTGATGAGCGGCGTCTGGGCGATCAAGAGGATGTAGCCGACGAGCAGAACGAGCTTGATGCCGCCTTCGATCAGGTTGTGCAAAAACATATTGTCGAACCGGCCTTCGAAGAGCATGCTCTCCAGCGCGGCGGGGACGAGCGTAAAGATCAGCTTGCCGAAGAGGAACGACAGCACGCCGACGACGGCGACGCCGAGGATCATCGTCAAGTTGTCGGTCACCGACTTCTTCTCCGGGGATTTGGCGGCTTCCTCGGCCTCGCCCTCCTGTTCGGCGTATGACTCCGCGGAGAAGTTCAAATGCTGCGAGCCCTTCGCGCTCGAGTCGATCAAGGCGACGATGCCCCGCAGGAACGGAACTTTCTTCAGCTTCGTCACCCAGGGCTTCTCCACTCTAGGCGATTCGAAATATGCTATGGAGCGGTCTTTCTTCCGTACGGCGGTGACGTTCACGGTCTTTCCGGCGAACATAACGCCTTCGATGACCGCTTGTCCCCCGTAGGCGACCGGCGTCTTGGCTTGCGACAATGGCGTACCTCCTTAAAATCGAACGTTTCCTCTCATTGTACCGGATTCCACCCCGGTTTGCCACCGGAAACCCCTGCATCGCGGGTCGCCCTTCGATTACGGGCGGCCGCTTTGACGCATACTACACAGCAACATCTCGATTTGGAAAAGGAGACACGCATCATGGCCCATCCCAAAGACGCGAATCCCGAACGACCCGGCGTGCAGACGGTGCGCCGCACGAAGAAGCTGCCCTTCGCGCTGCAGCTCGGGTTTTTCGCAGGATTGATCTGGGGCGCCGTACGCTGGCTGTTTTATTATTTCGGCTTTACCGACGTCGTTCCCGGCTTTCTGGTCGAGCCCTTCTTCTTGCACGACTACCTCGCGGGTACGGCGGGCTACCTCGTCGGGTATGCTTCGTTCATCGGCATGTCCATCGTCGCGGCGCTGATTTACACGTTCACGGCTTACAAGCTGAGAGGCCCTTGGCCCGGCGTCGCGTTCGGCCTGCTTTGGTTCGTCCTCGTCTACTTGGTCGCCGGACCGATGCTGGGCATGCTGCTGCCCCTCGGCAAGCTGGACTGGGATTCGATCTGGCTCGACGGGTCGATCTTTCTTCTGTGGGGGGTGTTCATCGGCTATACGGTGAACTTCGAATTCACCGACGAGCGCCGTCGCGACGACGAGCTGCCCATACCGGGCTTGCACTAATCGAAACGCGGGAATCGAGCGCGTCGAGCCAACTTTCCTTCGGGTTGTTCTCAAAAGGGGGAAATCTATGGTAAAATGGCTCTTGGTGCAAAAATAGAGGGTGGTGCGGCGATATGAAGACCGTGTTGGTGGTGAACGGGCCGAACATGAATACGCTCGGCTGGCGGGAGACGGGCGTCTACGGCGCCATGACGCTGGAGCAGATCGAGCGCAACGTCATAGCCGCCGGAGAAGCTCTAGGCTTGTCGGTTCGCTGCTTTCAGTCGAACCATGAAGGCGCGATCATCGACGAAATTCACCGAGCCCGCGGCACGGCGGACGGGATCGTCATGAACCCGGGCGCGTTCACGCACTACAGCTATGCGATTCGAGACGCGATCGCGGCCGTCGCGCTGCCTGCGATCGAGGTGCATTTATCGAACGTTTATAAACGGGAGCCGTTCCGGCACGTCTCCGTTACCGCGCCGGTCATGCTCGGCGTCGTCGCCGGCCTTGGCCCGATCGGATACGAACTGGCGTTGCAGGCGCTCGCCGCACATCTCGCGAACGAAGGGTGACGAAAGATGGGATATAGGGAGCAGCGGCTGACGAAGCTGCGGCAAGCCATGAAAGCGGAAGGCGTGGACGCGCTGTTGATCGCGAGCCCTACGAACCGGCGTTATATTTCCGGGTTTACGGGCAGTTCGGGGTACGCGGTCGTTACGGAACGCAACGCTTGGCTGTTTACGGATTTCCGGTATGTGACGCAAGCGGGCGAGCAGGCGGCGGGCTTCGACATCGTCGAGCACGGCGCGTCCGCGCTTGCGACGATCGGCGATACGCTCCGAGCGGCCGGGGCGGCAAGCCTCGGCTTCGAGCAGCAGCACCTCAGCTACGGCGCCTACTTGGCCTACGGCAAGGACATCGGCTCCGGCATCCGGCTCGTGCCGACCGACGGGCTCGTCGAGCGCCTTCGCCGGATCAAGGACGAGAGCGAGCTCGCCGTGCTGCGCGAGGCGGTGGCGATCGCGGACAAGGCGTTCGAGCATATTTTGACCGTGCTGAAGCCGGGGCTGCGCGAACGCGACGTCGCGCTCGAGCTGGAGATGTTTATGCGGCGTCTCGGCGCGAAGGGCAGCTCGTTCGATATCATCGTCGCCTCCGGGGAGCGTTCCGCCTTGCCGCACGGGGTAGCGAGCGACCGGATCATCGGCGCGGACGAATTCGTGAAGATGGATTTCGGCGCCTTGTACGACGGGTATTGCTCGGACCTGACCCGAACCGTGGTGATCGGCAAGCCGACGCCGAAGCACCGGGAAATTTACGATATCGTGCTCGAAGCGCAGCTCGCGACGCTTGCGGGACTTCGCGCCGGGATGACCGGCAGCGAGGGCGACGCGCTCGCGAGGAACGTCATCGCTTCCCGCGGCTACGGGGAGCGTTTCGGTCACGGGACGGGACACGCGGTCGGCATGGACATTCACGAGAGCCCGCGGCTGAGCAAGACGGAGTCGTCGACGCTCGAGCCGGGCATGGTCGTTACCGTCGAGCCGGGCATCTATCTCCCGGGCTTCGGCGGCGTGCGCATCGAAGATATCGTCGTCGTCACCGAGAACGGCTGCGACGTCTTAACGAAATCGAAGAAAGACTTTATTACACTCTAGGAGGACGAAACAGTGATTTCAGTCAACGATTTTAAGACGGGCCTTACCATCGAAGTGGACGGCGACATCTATACCGTCATCGATTTCCAGCACGTAAAGCCGGGCAAGGGAGCCGCGTTCGTACGCTCCAAGCTGAAGGGGCTGCGCAACGGCAACGTCGTCGAGAAGACGTTCCGCGCAGGCGAGAACGTCTCCCGCGCCGTGATCGACAACCGCGCGATGCAATACTTATACAACTCCGGCAGCGAGTATACGTTCATGGACAACGAGACGTACGATCAAGTGACGCTGACGGAAAAGCAGCTCGAGTGGGAGAAGAAGTTCCTGATCGAAAACATGACGATCAACATCAGCTCGTACCAAGGCGAGATCATCGGCATTCAGCTGCCGAACAGCGTCGAGCTGAAGGTGACGGAAACCGAGCCGGGCATCAAAGGCAACACGGCGCAGGGCGCAACGAAGAACGCGACGCTCGAAACCGGCCTTACCGTTCAGGTACCCCTCTTTATTAACGAAGGCGACGTGCTGCTCATCGACACGCGCGAAGGCAAGTACATATCGAGAGCTTAACACCGACTTCCGCAAGCCGCCGCTCAAACTGGAGCGGCGGCTTTTGCATAGGGCGGCGGCGGAGCGGAACGACCGAAGTCGCATTTTCTCCATGATGAATCCGTTCGCCTTGTGTTATAATGAACCAATATGTTTATTAGTCAGGGTAGGGGAGTGAGACTTCTTGGCATTGGTCGTCATGAAATTCGGGGGAAGCTCGGTCGGCGACGCGGAGCGCATGAAGCGGGTCGCGAAGCGGATCGTCGAGAAGAAACGGGAAGGAAACCGCGTCGTGGTCGTCGTCTCGGCGATGGGCGACACGACGGACGATTTAATCGATTTGTCGAAGCAGCTGACCGATAAGCCGTCCGCGCGAGAGATGGATATGCTCCTGACGACGGGCGAGCAGGTATCTACGGCGCTGCTGTCGATGACCATACATACGCACGGCGAGCAAGCCGTATCGTATACGGGCTGGCAGGTGGGCATGCTGACGGAGCCGGCGCACGGGCGCGCGCGCATTACCGAGATTCGTCCGGAGCGCATCCATAAGGCGCTGGACGCCGGGAACATCGTCGTCGTCGCCGGCTTCCAAGGCATGACGGAGGACGGGGAAATTACGACGCTCGGACGCGGCGGGTCGGATACGACGGCCGTCGCGCTGGCCGCCGCCCTCCAAGCGGATTTGTGCGAAATTTACACGGACGTCGACGGCATCTACTCGACCGATCCCCGGATCGTGAAGGTCGCCCGCAAGCTCGACGCCATCTCGTACGACGAGATGCTCGAGCTCGCCAATCTCGGCGCGGCGGTGCTCCATCCGCGGGCGGTCGAATACGCGAAGCATTACTCGGTCAAGCTGGTCGTTCGATCCAGCTTTACGTATAACGAAGGAACGATCGTGAGGGAGGAACCTAATATGGAACAAGGCGTCGTCGTCAGCGGCATTGCATATGATAAGAACGTAGCCAGAATCAGCATTTTGGGCGTGAAGGACGTCCCGGGACAGCTCGCGAAGGTGTTTACCGCCCTCGCGTCGGGCGGCATCAACGTCGACATTATCGTACAGAGCGGCGTTACGAACGGGAAGACGGATTTCTCGTTCTCGACGGCGACCGGCGACGTGGAGAACGCCGTGTCGATTCTTCGAAGCGTGCAGACGGACGTCGGCTTCGACGACGTAACGAGCGAGACGAACCTCGTGAAGGTGTCGATCGTCGGCGCGGGCATGGTGAGCAATCCGGGCGTCGCGGCGAAGATGTTCGAGGCGATCTCGAGCCAAGGCGTCAGCATCAAGATGGTCAGCACGTCCGAAATTAAGGTAAGTTGCGTCATCGACGCCGACAAATTCCAAGATGTCGTGCGCGCCTGCCATACGGCGTACGGCCTCGACACGAGCGAGCAAGCGTTCGTCGGCGGTCCGTCGGAGCGCCGGTAATTCGATCCTACTACATCGGGGCTGCCAGATCCGTTCCCTGCGACGTATCCGTCGCGGGCGGGGTCGGGCAGCCCCTTGATTCGGAGCCGTGAGATGAAAAAAATCGTCATCGGCGCGACGGCGGTCGTCTTGGCCGTTTACCTCGCGTTCGTAGTCATCCAGCAAATCTATCCTTACGTGCAGTGGCTCGTCCAGCGGGAGCGCGAGGTGCGGGCGACGTTCGCGGACGTAGCCGCGCTGCAGGCGTCCGAGATCGTCGCGGCCTCCGTCAAGCCATGGGTGGCCGGCGTGCCCGAGCCGCCGGCAGGCGCGACGCTCGCGAGCGTCGAATACGCGGACGACGGATTGACCGCTCCGCAGATCGCTCTGAAATACGAGCGGACGAGCGGCGCGCGGTTTATGCAATATACCGTCGGCGGCAATTACGACTTGCCGAACCATAAGAAGCTTAAGTCGGCGGCCCTCGGCGCGATCGACGCGGACGTGCTCGTCGGCCGCGATAATTCCGTGGTCATCAAATGGAGGGACCCGGCAGGTCCCCCCTATCGTTATGTTTATTTTTACGACCCGTCGCTCCGCGAAGACGAGATGATCGACATCGCGTCCGCTTTCGCGGCGGCGGCCGCTACCACTTAAATTTATCGAACAAGAACGTGAACGCCTTCAGCAGGAAGGCCGTAATGCCCGCCGCCATGAGCGGCCCGACCGGGATGCCCCGGAGAAATAAAATGCCGAAGATGGAGCCGATGACGAGGCCGACGATCAGCTCCGGATCGACCTTCAGCAAATCGAGTCCTTTGCCGTTCATATACGTGGCGATGGCCCCCCCGAGCAAGGCGAGGATGCCGGGCCAGCTCGTAAACACGGAGACGATATCCTTTTGCTGGATGCGTTCGCTGGCGAAAGGAACGAGCACGCCCATCGTAAGGAAGAGCAGGCCGAACTCGAGGCCCCGTCGTTCGATCGTAGGCAAGTAACGCTCCAGCGATACGAGCTTGATGATCAACAGGACGCAGGCGGCCGTCGTAATGATGTGGGAGCGTCCCACCATGCCGATGATGATGAGAATGACCAATAGCAATTCACCGTTCATTGCGAGACTCCTGTCCTATTGGATTCTCTTTCATTGTATGAACGGCGGAATGAATTAGAACAACCCTTGTCTCGGCTCGAACGCCCGCAGCTCGCCGCCTTGCAGCATCGGCACGAGGCGGAAGGCGTCGCGGGTCGCGCAGTAGCGCACATCCTCCCGGCAGCCGAGCGCGACGAGCCGTACGCCGCTCTCGCAGCCGAGCAGCGCGGTTTCGAGCTTATCCTCGCAATTTGTGTACGCCCCTATCAAGGCGGCGGACAAGTCGTCGATCGCGACGTCGCGTCCGGCCGCCTCTTGCATGCGTCTGGCGATCAATCCCGCGCATAACCCGTCTTCCAGCGCGAACGCGTCTTTCGTCCCCGAACAAATCAGCACGACGTCCCGCTGCATCCGGAGGGCGGCTTCCGCGCAAGCGGTCGCGTTCAGGAACGAGCCCGCGAGCACCGCCGCGGCCCTGCTCGCCTTCTGAATGCCGCGCGTCCCGTTCGTCGTCGTCATGACGACGCGACGGCCTCCGACGGCTTGCGGCGTAAATTCGTGCGGCGAGTTGCCGAGATCAAAGCCGGGGATCCGCTTGCATTGCCGCTCGCCCGCCAGCACGTCGCCCGCCGCGGCAAGCTGCTTGGCGGCGGCGACCGTCTCCGCCGGCAACACGGCGGCGGCGCCGTTCGCGAGCGCGGTTCCCATGGCGCTCGTCGCCCGTAAGACGTCGATGACGATCGCCGTCTTTCCGGCCAATTCGCGGCCGAACGTCTCGCCGATCGTCGGTATGCAATCGATGCGCAACCGTCTTTCACCCCTTGCCGCTTTTTCTTCCTAAATAATACGTCGTTACACCCTCGCCTGCGCCCCCAGATGGAACGTATCGGAGCGCAGTCCTCTGCGCAGCGCCTCGAGCGACAACACGTCCTCGGGCGCTACATTGCCGATGTTTACGTTCGGCCCGAGCACCTGCAGCAAATCCGCCTGCTGCGACTTGAGCGGCGCCTCCCACATGAGCGATTCCCGGTCCGGCACGCAATTCATGACGGCTTCCACGTCGTCCGCCTTGCAATCGCCGTTCTCGTCGAAGATGCCTACGCCCTTGCCGGATTCCCTCGCTTCGATCGTCACGAACGCCGCGCCCAGCGCCGTGTCGATCTCGACCGTGCGGGCGAGCTCTTCCGTCTCGATCGACGAGCCGAACAGCTTCTTGCCGTACTCCGTCACGACGGTGAACCCCGCCTCGATCGCCTTCACGATTAACGCGCTGCGCTGGTCGCGGCTCATCTCGATCGTGCCGTCCGACACCTCGACCGCGGTAAAGCCGACCTGCTTCGCCGTCGTTAAGAACGTATCCACGAGGCCCTTCGTCACCGCCACCTCTAGGAACGTGCCGCCCGGCATGACGAGAATGCCGGCTTCGGTCGCCGCTTCGGTCTTCCGTCGGAGCAGCTCCGGCGGATACAGCGCCGAGGTGCCGAACCCTAGCTTGACGATGTCGATATGCGGCGCCGCGGCGCGAACCATATCCTCGAAGGCGCGAAGTCCGAGCCCCTTGTCGATCACCATGGTGCGTCCGCCCGTCCGCGGCTTCGCGAGCCGACGGCCGGTCGGGTCGGCAAGCGACGGGTGCCACTCCACATTAGCGTTGTTGTGCTCCATACGATGAACTCCTCGTTGGTTTATTTAATAGAATTCTTAGTGCTGCAAGCAATATATGCATAGGCGGTTGGGGGTGTGCCCAAGATGCTAAACCGAGACGAGCCCGCATATAGATGTACAAGTTTGGCTTTTATATGCGGGGAGGAAGCGGAATGGTCGAGAAACTCGTGGTCAGTATGGCGTTGCTTAGGGTGTTGTCGGGGTCGATCGAGCTTACGGCGGCGTATTTGATTTACCGGTTCGCCAGCGTCGAGAAGGCGCTCGTCATCAATTCGTCGCTTGCGCTGGTCGGGCCGATCATCTTTATTACGATTACGGCGCTGGGCCTCGTGGGCATCTCGGATAAACTGTCGTTCGGAAAGCTCGCCTGGGTCGCCGTGGGCGTAGCTTGTCTATTAATCGGCATTTTGAAAAAGTAGCGGTTGTCATAAAACGATAGGCCAAGCATACATATGGTTGTAAGTTAGGCCAAGCCGGACGCCGCAACCGCTGGATTTTTCGGAAGGGGGCGATTCGATGTGGAACGCCGTGCTGGACTGGCTGCCCGGCGCCGTGCGCGCCGCGCTTGCGAGGCTGCCGAGCGAATGGACGTCCCGCGCGGAGGAAATCCGCATTCGGGACGGACGGCCGCTCGAGGTGGTCGCCGCGCACGACTTTACGTTCGTCGACCCGACGGGCCGGCCGACGCGCGACGCCGAAGCGGCGTTCCGCCCGACGCGCGACGATTGCCTGAAGCTGCTCGACCGCGTGACGAACCATTCGGTGTATACGATGGAAGAACAGCTCCGCAGAGGCTATATTACCGTCGCCGGCGGACATCGGATCGGCCTTGCGGGCCGGGCGGCGCTCGAGGACGGACGCATTCGGACGCTGCAGCATATCGGCGGCTTCAACGTACGGATCGCCCGCGAAGTGAAAGGCTGCGCTCGTTCTCTCGTTCCCTTGCTCTGGAACGCGGAGACGTCGATGCCGCATCATACGTTGATCGTCTCCCCGCCGCAGCGAGGCAAGACGACGCTGCTGCGGGACGCGGCGCGGACGTTATCCGCAGGCGGCTGGGCAGGCGGCGTCCGGTACGATCGGGCCCGCAAGGTCGGAATCGTCGACGAGCGTTCGGAGATCGCGGCATCCGTCGACGGCCGGCCGACGTTCGACGTCGGGCCGCGAACGGACGTGCTGGATGCGTGTCCGAAGGCGGAGGGCATGATGCTGATGATCCGCGCCTTGTCGCCGGAGGTGCTCGTCGTCGACGAGCTCGGCCGGCCCGAGGACGCGGAGGCGGCGATGGAAGCGGTCCACGCCGGCATCGCGGTCATCGCCACGGCGCACGGGAAGGACGCTTCCGACGTCCGGAGGCGGCCGTCGCTCGCCCCGCTGTTCGAGGCGAGGGCGTTCGGACGAATCGTCATCCTCGCCCCGAGCGGGCCGTCCGGCGTCGTGCTGGAGGTGCGCGACGGCGAAGGGCGCAGGCTGTCGTGGCCGACCGCTCCGGGCGTCGGTATCGGAGCGGGACATTCCGAGCGAAAGGGGGCGACGTCATGCTGAAGTGGATCGGCGCAACGATGATTTTGGCCGCGGGCACGGCGTACGGGTTCGCGCAAGCGTCCCGATACGCACGACGGCCGAAGGAGCTCCGCTCGCTCGCCGCGGCGCTCGGCACGCTCGAGTCCGAGGTCGTCTACGGCTTGTCGCCGCTGCCGGCGGCGATGGCGAGGGTGTCGACCGCCACCCAGCGCCCGATCGCCTTCTTGTTCGAAGAGGCTTCCAGCCGCTTGCGCGACAGCCGATCGGAGAAGACGGCGGGCGAATGCTGGGCGGAGGCGATCGAAGCGGTGTGGCCGCGGACGGCGCTCGGCGCGCCGGAGAAGGCGACGCTGCTCGCGCTTTCGGCGACGCTCGGCGCGACCGATCGGAACGATCAAGCGAAGCATCTCCGGCTCGCCGTCGCGCAGCTCGCGGCCGAGGAAGAGACGGCGCGGGAGGAGCAGGCGCGGTACGGAAAGATGTGGAGAAGCTTAGGCGCGCTTACGGCCGCGTTGATCGTTATTTTAATGTATTAAGGATGGTGCGAGGATGAACGAGGATGTCAATGCCATATTTCAAATCGCCGCCGTCGGCATCATCGTCGCCATGATTCATACGGTGTTGAAGCAAATGGGCAAAGAAGACTACGCGCACTGGGTGACGTTAATCGGCTTCGTCGTGGTGCTGTTCATGGTCATCCGCAAGCTGGATCAGCTGTTTCAAGAAATCAAGACGATTTTCCTGTTTCAATGAAGGCGGTGACGCCGTGGATATTATCCAAATCGTCGGCTTCGGCCTAGTCGCCACCGTACTGATCTTAATCGTCAAGGAACAGAAGGCTACGGTGGCCTTCCTGCTTGCGGCGTTCGCCGGCATCGTCATCTTTTTGTCCTTGATCGGAAAAATTTCCGAAATTATCGAGATGCTCGAACGGCTGGCCGATCGCTCGAACGTAAATATGGTGTTTTTCCAAACGATCTTGAAAATTATCGGCATTGCGTATATCGCGGAATTCGGCGCGCAGGTCGTTCGGGACGCCGGCCAAGAGGCGATCGCTTCGAAGATCGAGCTTGCCGGGAAGGTGCTGATCATGGTACTCGCGATTCCGATCATCTCGGTCATCGTGGAGACGGTGATGCAGCTAATGCCCGCATAGGAAGCGGAAACGTCGCTGGAGGAGGGGTGAGACGTGTCCAGAGCCGCAGCCCCGGGCGCGGAGGGCGCCGGCGCGGTGCAGGAATGGGTGGACGCCCAATCGGAAATCGTCCGTACGGACGAGGTGGAGCATTACTGGGACACGCTGATGCGCCAGTACGGGGGATGGTTCCCGAACGGGAATCCGGCGTTCCAGGAGGCGCTCATGCCGGGCGGCGACGGCTTATCCTTTTCCGATATCGCGAACGGTTTGCTGCACTTTCTGCTAGGGGAAGTCGTCGTGAACGGCAAGCTGCTCGCCATGATCGTCATCCTGACCGTATTCAGCATCGTGCTGGAAACCGTGCAATCCGCCTTCGAGAAGACGACCGTCAGCAAAATCGCGTACGCCATCACGTATCTGGTCGTCGTCGTCATCGCGATCAATAGCTTCTACATCGCGGTGCAATACGCGAAGGACGCGATTTCCGGCATGATCCACTTCATGATGGCGATGATGCCGCTCGTCCTGACGATGCTGGCGTCGATGGGCAACGTCGCGACCGTCTCGATCATGCATCCGCTCATTGTATTTATGATCCATACGGTGGGGAACTTGGTTTTCTTTTTCATCTTCCCGCTGCTGTTTTTCTCCGCCGTTTTACATATTGTTTCGTCGCTGACCGACAAGTACAAGGTGACGCAGCTCGCGACGCTGCTGCGGAACGTGGCGATCGGCACCTTGACGGTGGCGCTCACCGTCTTCCTCGGGGTCATCTCGGTGCAGGGCGCCACCGGCAGCATCGCGGACGGCGTGACGCTGAAGACGGCGAAGTACGTGGCGGGCAACTTCGTTCCGGTCGTGGGGCGCATGTTTTCGGAGACGACCGACACGGTGCTCAGCGCCTCGCTGCTCATGAAGAACGCGGTCGGCATCGCGGGCGTCGTCATCGTCGTGCTGCTCGCGGCGTTCCCGGCGATCAAAATTTTGGCGCTGAGCTTCATCTACAGCCTGGCCGCCGCGCTGCTGCAGCCGCTCGGGGACAGCCCGGTCATCGGGTGCCTCCAGACGATCGGGAAGAGCATGATTTTCGTCTTCGCCGCGCTCGCGACCGTCAGCTTGATGTTCTTCCTGGCGATCACCATTTTGATCGCGGCGGGGAACGCCACGGTGATGATGCGGTAAAGCGAATGCGAGAGGGGGATGCGAGAGATGATGGAGGCGCTGGGCGGTTGGCTAAAGCAAATCGTTCTGGTGGTGCTGCTTGCGACCTTCATCGATTTGCTGCTGCCCAACCGCACGATGCAACGGTACGTCAAGCTCGTCGTCTCGCTGTTCATTCTGATGACGATCCTCTCGCCGGTCATGCAGCTGTTCGGTTCGAGCGCGAACCTGCGCATGCTGGCCGCGACGGTCGACGGCTGGAGCGTCGCCGGCACGGCGGCGCCGCAAGCCGGGGGAGGCCCCGCGCAGGGCAAGTCGATCCCGGCGCTCGGCGAGGTGCTGAGCGAAGGAGAGCGCGTGGCGCGGGAGCGGAACGAGCATTCGCTCGCGATGCTCGCGGCGCGGCTCGAGGAGATGGTCGTCGAGCATGTCCGTTCCGAGCATGGCATCGACGCCGAGGCGGACGCGTCGCTCGACTTGGACGCGGACGGTCTGCCGGTCATCCGCGGCATCCGCATCCGCGTCGGCGCCGCGCTCGCCGCGAGCCGCGAAGCGGTCGAGGCGGCGGCCCCGGAGGCGTCGAGCGAGGCCGGGACGCGGGTGCATCCCGAAGGCGGGATCGAATTCGAGCCGATCGTCGTCGAACCGGTCGTCGTCGAACCGGTGCGGATCGGCGGCGGCGCGGCGCCTGCGTTCGAGCCGGACTTCCGACCGGTTCCTGACGCCGAGCGGGAGCGAATCGCTTCGTCGGTGGCGAAGGCTTGGGGCATCCCGGCCGCGAAGGTGAAGGTGGAATAAGCGGGAAAGCCGGCCTGCCGGCGAGACGGCGGTCGGCCCGCGGCGTACGCTCGAGGCTGCGTGAAGGAGGTGATGCGAATGGCGAACTGGTGGAAGGCGATGGAGGAGCGGTTCGGCGGCGGTCCGGGCGGCGGGGGGCGCATGAATACGTTCCGATGGCTGCTGATCGCGGGCGGCGTCGGGGGCGTCTTCATGATATTAAACTCGTACATGACGGTGGAAAACGTGCAGCCGCAATACGACGGCATCCCCGAGTCGGCGGCGAGCGCTCCGTCCGGCGGCGACGTTCCCGCCTTCCAGAGCGGCGCGGCGAAAGATTCGAAGTTTTCCGCGTTCGAAGCGAGCTACGAAGACGAACTGAAAGAGATTTTGCAGAAAATCGTCGGCGTCGGCGAAGTCAGCGTGCTCGTTACGATCGACTCGACCGAGGAGATCGTCGCCGAGCGGAACATGAACGAATCGACGCAGGAGACGAACGAGCGGGATCCGAACGGCGCCAATCGACACATCACGCAGACGACGCGCTCGGGGGAAATCGTCATCGTCTCCGAGTCCGGGGACAACGCGCCGGTCGTGCGCAAGACGATCAAGCCGAACGTACGCGGCGTGTTCATCGTCGCCGAAGGCGCGGAGAATCAAACCGTAAAGAAGATGATCATCGAAGCCGTCGAACGCGGTCTCGGCGTGCCGCCTCATAAAATTTCGGTGGCGCCCAGCAAGCGATGATCGACGATCCGAAACCGATTGGTAACCGCGCCGTCAACGGCGTCCACATATTCTAAAATTCAAACAAGCACAAGGGAGGAAACAAAAATGAACACAAGAAGACAAACGGTATGGCTCGTATCGATGCTGGGGTTGATGGTCGTGCTTTCCGCGTATTACTTGTTCACCGACGAAGCGGATCAAATCCCCGTGCCGACGGAGCAGACCGCGGCGAACGAAATTATCGTCGAAGGCGTCGGGATGATGGATCCGACAGCGGCGCAGCAATCCGTGTCGGTCGAAGAGATCGCCCCGCTGGAAGAAGGCGCGGCGTCGGGCGAAGCGGCGGCGACGGGCGAAGCGGCGAGCGATGCGACGGGCGAGACGACGGCGACGGGCGAGGCGACGGCGACGGGCGAGGCGACGGCGACCGGCGAGGCGACGGCGACCGGCGAAGCGGCGGCGGAAGCGTCCTCGGAGCAAGCCGTCACGAACGAGCAGGTGCTCGAGCAAATGGCGAACCGCACCGGGTCCGACGCGATTACGGCGATGCAAATTCAGCGCGACTCCGATTTCTCGCGCCAGATCGAGGCGCTCACGGCGGCGATCTCGAACGAGGAGGCGACCGAGCAAGAAATCACGGAAGCGATCAACAAGCATAGCGCGCTGATGGATCTCGAGGCGAAGCTGATCGCGTTCGAGGAGAAGCTGCTCGGCGACTACGAGAACGTAGCGGTGATGTACGACGAGGCGAAGCAGCATTACACGGTGCATGTATCGGCGGCCCAGCTCGAAAAGAGCGAAGCGGTATCCATCGTGACCGAAGCGATGAACGATTTGTCTATCGCGATTCACCAAATCACCGTTAAGCTGTACAACTAGAACGGCATCGCAGTCCGCGCGGCGGGGGATAGCGAGAGAGCCCGGGGAAACTGGGCTCTTTCCATTTACTTCTTTTAAGGGTATAATTACAACGTCGCTTTTCGGCTTGGACGAGCCGCCGCGCGCAGACACAGATCTATTCGCTTGAGGAGATGAAGCAAGACGATGTTAAAATTAAGCGAAATCAAGGAACTTATTAAATTGGTAGACGGCACTTCCATACAACAGCTCGAGATCGAGAACGAGCATGGCAAGTTGAGCATTAAGAAGCAGGACGCCCAGGTCGTTCACGCCGCGGTTCCGCCGCAGCCTGTCGCCGCGATCTCCGCGGCCGCCGCGCCGGCGCCGGCCGCGCCGCAGCCCGCCGCGCCGTCCTCGCCGACGCCGGCACCGGCCGCCGCGGCGGCGGACGCCGATCTGCACCGGATCGTCTCCCCGATGGTCGGGACGTTCTATGCCGCTCCGTCTCCGGACGCTCCGCCGTTCGTGAAGGTCGGCGACGTCGTGAAGGAGAAGACGGTCGTCTGCATCGTCGAAGCGATGAAGCTGATGAACGACATCGAAGCGGAAGTGAGCGGGCAAATCGTAGAGGTGTTGGTGGAGAACGGCCAGTTGGTCGAGTACGGTCAACCGCTTTTCTTGGTGAAACGGTAAGCGACAACGGGAGGAAAATCGGATGAAGTTTCAGAAAGTGCTGGTGGCGAATCGCGGCGAGATCGCCGTGCGCATCATTCGCGCCTGCAGGGAGCTGGGCATCTCGACGGTGGCGGTGTATTCCGAAGCGGATCGCGAAGCGCTGCACGTTCGGCTTGCGGACGAGGCGTATTGCATCGGTCCGGTCTCGTCGAAAGACAGCTATTTGAACCTGACGAACATCATGAGCGTCGCGACGCTGACCGGAGTGGACGCGATCCATCCCGGCTACGGCTTCCTTGCGGAGAACGCGGACTTCGCCGAAATTTGCGAGCGCTGCAATATCGTCTTTATCGGTCCTTCGCCGGACGCGATTTCCCGGATGGGGGATAAATCCGTCGCGAAGCAGACGATGCGCGAAGCGGGGGTTCCGGTCATCCCGGGCTCGATCGGGCTCGTCGAGTCGGTCGCCGACGCGGTTTCCATCGCGCGCGACATCGGATACCCGGTCATCATCAAGGCGACAGCGGGCGGCGGCGGCAAGGGCATCCGGATCGCGGCGACGGAAGAGGAATTGATCCAAGGCATTACGGCCGCGCAGCAGGAAGCCCAGAAGTCGTTCGGCAACGACGGCGTCTACTTGGAGAAGCTTCTGACTGGCATGAAGCACGTGGAGATTCAAATCGTCGCCGACAATCACGGGAACGTCGTGCACCTGGGCGAACGGGATTGCTCCGTGCAGCGGCGTCGGCAGAAGCTCGTCGAGGAAGCGCCTTGCGCGGTGCTGTCGCCGGACGTGCGGGAGCGCATGGGCGAGGCGGCCGTTCGCGCGGCGCACGCCGTCAATTACTCCGGCGCGGGGACGCTCGAATTTTTGCTCGGGCCGGATAATCAGTTTTATTTCATGGAAATGAACACGCGCATCCAGGTCGAGCATCCGGTCACGGAAATGGTGACCGGGGTGGACATTATTAAAGAGATGATCCATGTCGCCGAAGGCAAGCCGTTAAGCATTCGGCAGGAAGACGTCCGCATCGAAGGTCACTCGATCGAGTGCCGCATCAACGCGGAGGATCCCGCGAAGAACTTTATGCCGTCCGCGGGCAACATAAGCTTCTATCTGCCGCCGGGCGGCGTAGGCGTTCGCGTAGACAGCGCCGCGTACCCGGGATACACGATTCCGCCGCATTACGACTCTATGATCGCCAAGCTGATCGTATGGGGCTCGAATCGTGAGGAGGCGATCGCCCGCATGAAGCGAGCGCTCGGGGAATTCGCCGTCGACGGGGTGCATACGACGATTCCGTTCCATCTGAAGCTGATGGATCATCCGAAATTCAAGCAAGGAGATTTCGACATCAAGTTCCTTGAGGAACACGAGGTATAAAGGCCTGCTTCCCGCCGCCGCAAGGCGGCGGGGAAGGCCTTTTTTCCCGAATCTCTTAGGTTTGTCATAATTTTGGACGGGTGGTATAGTATTTAAATATAAGACAAGGGGAGGATGAACGATAATGAACACGATTGCCCCGGAATTCACGAAGACCGAGATGGGGAACATACAGATCGCTCCGGAAGTCATTGAAATTATCGCAGGCCTCGCAACGATCGAGGTGGAGGGCGTCACGGGCATGAGCGGCGGCTTCGCCAGCGGCGTGGCCGAGCTCCTCGGTCGGAAAAACCTGTCTAAAGGCGTTAAAGTGGAAGTCGGCCAACGGGAAGCTGCGGTGGACGTCTCGATCGTGATCGAATACGGACGTCGCATTCCGGAAGTCGCCTCCGCCATCCAAGCCAACGTCAAGCATGCGATCCAGTCCATGACCGGCTTGAACGTTGTCGAAGTGAACGTACATATTCATGACGTGATGTTTAAGGGCCAAGAGCGGTTCGAGGAAGAAGAAACCGTCGCGTCGCACCGCGTGAAGTAGTCGGAAGCGGGCGCCTGCCCGCGATCGCGAGACGCGAGCCCGCGCCGGAGAAGCTAGTCGTTTCGCTGCCGGCCCGCGCGAGGCCGCGCGGCGACATGCGTTCGGCCACACGGAATCCCCCGACGGAGACGTCGGGGGTTTCGGCGTTCGCGCTCGTTGCATAATGACTTTGGCTTTATTGGAGAAAGGAGCGGCCACGATGGGCAGAATTGCGGACAAGTTGTTATTGTTTCTTTACAGCATCGCCGTCTTAATCCTCTCGGGGATCGGATGGATCGCAGCGATGGAATGGGTGTCGCTCGCCTTCGTTTCGTCGTTCGTGGATGCCGTGTACGAGCCGGGAGCGGCCAAATACGGCGCGACCGCGGTATGCGCGGCACTGTTCTTGCTTTCGATTCGGTTCCTGTTCGTCTCGCTGCAGCGCAGCCGCGAACGAAGCGGCTCGATCGACCAGCGG
>NZ_DASQMZ010000169.1:0-2094 GCF_035645235.1 Paenibacillus sp. | reverse complement strand
CGTCCGGCGAGGAGCATCTTCCGCCGCACGCGCGCGGCAGCGCGTTCCTCAGTTACCGCGGCGGCCTGTCTTCGCTCGTCGAGCGGCTGACGGAGACGCTGGAAGCGGAAGGCGCCGTGCTGCTGACCGGCGAGCCGGCGCGGGCCGTGACGCCGCAGTCCGGCGGCGGGGCCGTCGTCACGCTGACGAGCGGGGACGCCTTGCCGGCGGACGCGGTCATCGTCACGACGCCGGCCTCCTCGCTCGGGGCGCTCCTTCCGGAGGTGCCGGAGACGGCGCTGTTCCGCGACATGGCGTACGCGTCCGTCGCGAACGTCGTGCTCGGCTACCGGCGGGACCGCGTCGGCGTGCCGCTCGACGGCGCCGGCTTCGTCATTCCGCGCACGGAAGGGCGATTCATCACGGCGTGCACGTGGACGTCGTCCAAGTGGCTGCACACGGCGCCGGCGGATCGCGTGCTGATCCGCTGCTACGTCGGACGGATCGACGACGAGCGCTGGCGGGCCATGGACGACGAGGCGCTCGCCGCGGCCGTGCGACGGGAAGTGGCGGAGCTCGTCGGCATCGACGCCGAGCCGGACTTCGCGGACATTACCCGCCTCGAGCGTTCGATGCCGCAATACGAGGTCGGCCATCCGGAGAAGGTGCGGGCGGTGCGCGAGGCGCTCATGAAGAAAGCCCCCGGCGTCTACGCGGCGGGGGCTGGATTCGAGGGCGTCGGACTGCCCGATTGCATTCACCAAGGCAAGCAAGCGGCGGAGCAGGCGGTCGCGTTCATGCGCCGCCGGGTCGAAGCTTAGACAGGTCGAGCGAGAAGCCGTGGGCGGTCGAGTTGAGAATCTGAATGCGCTCGAGGTCGCGAATGACTTCCATAAGCACCGTCTTCGTCACGCCGGCCATGCGGGCCAGCTCGTCGTAATTCAAGGCGATGCGGATATTGATCGTGTTGCCGTTGCGCATGCCGTTCTTGTTGGCGAAGATGATCAGGTTCTTCAAGACGCGGGTCCGGGCGTCGACGAACGTCAGGTCGTAGACGTGTTCGTTCGTCTCCCGGATGCGGCGGCACAGCTCCTGCATGATCGACAGCGACATGTCGGGATGCGCCTTCAGCAGCTGAATGAACTCGTTGCCGCGCAGCGTCAGGAACATACTGTCCTCCAGCACCTGCGCGCTCGCCGACCGCGGCTTGCCGTCGATGAGCGACAGCTCGCCGAAGTTGTCGCCCGCCTGGAAGACGGACAAAATCTTCTCTTCGCCGCCCGCGTTGGACGTGAACACCTTGACCGAGCCGGATACGATGATATAAAAAACGTCTCCCGGCTCCTTCTCGCGAAACAGCACCGTTCCGGCCTTAAAGCCCTTGCGGTTGCAAATTTCGGAGAGTCGAGTCAACTGTTCCTCGGAGAGATGTTTGAACAGCGGCACTTGGTGCAAAAGAGATAACATGGGGAATGCTCCTCTGTGTGAAAAGTCGTAACCATTTTACCATAGGCGGAACAGGAATGGATAGGAGGATTTCGGCATGAACGGTCAAACGAGAAGCACGTCCCGTTCGCAGGCGGCGTTCGAAGCGGCGAAGCGAATCATCCCGGGCGGGGTGAATTCCCCGGTGCGCGCGTTCCGCTCGGTCGGCGGCGCGCCGTTCTTCGTCGATCGCGGCGCCGGCTCGCGCGTCTACGATATCGACGGGAACGAATATATCGATTACGTCGGCTCTTGGGGGCCCCTTATCTTGGGCCATGCCCATCCGGAGGTGCTGGCCGCGATTCGCGAGGCGGCCGAGCGCGGAACGAGCTTCGGCGCGCCGACGGAGCGGGAGACGGCCATGGCCGCGCTCGTCTGCGAGCGGATGCCGTCCGTCGAGGTCGTCCGGATGGTCAACTCCGGCACCGAGGCGACGATGAGCGCACTTCGGCTCGCGCGCGGCTACACGAATCGGTCTAAGATCGTAAAGTTCGAAGGCAGCTATCACGGCCATGCGGACGCGCTGCTCATCAAGGCGGGCTCCGGCGTCGCGACGCTCGGCCTGCCGGACAGCCCGGGCGTGCCGGCCGGCGTGGCGGAGCATACGATCACCGTACCGTACAACGACCC
>NZ_DASQMZ010000168.1:0-33227 GCF_035645235.1 Paenibacillus sp. | reverse complement strand
GGTGATGAGGCCGCCGATAAATCCGCCGCCGGGATCGTTGTGGCCTGCGAAAAACAGATGCGCCGCGAACGCGAGGATGATAAAGACGACGAGCTTGGACGCCGTCCGGACGATCACGTCGTTAGCCTTCATTCGGAGCGTCTCCTTTCTTTCGGTCCGCGCGCAGCCGGATCATCGCATAGATGCCGAGCGACGCGATGCCGAGCACCATAATTTCGAGCAGCGTGTCGAAGCCGCGGAAGTCGACGAGGATGACGTTGACGACGTTCTTGCCGCCGCCGAGATGGTAGCTCTCCTCCAAATAATAATCCGCGATCGAGCGGAAGT
This sequence comes from Paenibacillus sp., assembly GCF_035645235.1. Taxonomy (GTDB): domain Bacteria; phylum Bacillota; class Bacilli; order Paenibacillales; family YIM-B00363; genus Paenibacillus_AE. The sequence continues at coordinate 32,900 of NZ_DASQMZ010000168.1, read as the reverse complement.
CGTTCGCGCCAGACGCCGCGAGCGCCACCAGCGCGACCGTCGCCCCGACCCCGATCGAGACGAGCAAGTTCGCCGCCTTGTTCCGCTTCGCCGCGGTCTCCTTGCGAAGCTTCGGCAGATGGTAGAAGCACAGCAGAAACAGCGCGACCGACACCGTCTCGACGATCATCTGCGTCAGCGCGAGATCCGGCGCGCGGAACAAGACGAAAAACAGCACGACCATGTACCCGACGGCTCCGACCAAGATGATCATCGTCATGCGGGAGCGGGCGAACGGCACCGCCAGCGTCGCGAGCAGCGTCGCCGTCACGAGCAGCGCTTCGTAGATGCCGACCGGCGCATACGAGGGGTCGTCGATTCGGATCGCGCCGAACGAGCCCGTGCTTCCCATCGCGTAGCCGACGACGGCGATCAAGAAGACGAAAATATAGATCAAATAGTGCCGGATCGAGCCGGTCATATAAGCGTTGGTCAGCCGCGCCGAGCCGCGCTCCAAACCGGCCAGCAGCCGGTCGTACAGTGCGTTCAGCCCGAAGCGCTCCGGGAACGCGCGATAGACGGCGATCCAGCGGCGCAGCTGCCAGAACGCGAGCGATCCTGCCGCGACGACGCCGATCGTCATGTACAGCTCCGTCGTCCACCCATGCCAGAACGAGATGTGCACGTGGAAGTGGTCTCCCGGAGCCAGCAGCGTCGGGAACACCGCCTCGAGCGTCGGCTCGATGAGCGCGTAGCCGGCCACGTCCGGAAACAAGCCGATGACGACGACGAGCGAGACGAGCGCGGCCGGCGGCAGGAGCAGGCCGATCGGCGCCTCGTGCGGCTGCGCGGGCAGCGGCTCGGGGTTTCTTTTCCCCAGGAAGGTTCGGACGACGAAAATCGCGCTGTACACGAAGGTGCATACGCTCGCGAGCCAAGCGACGACCGGGAACAGCGCTCCCCACGCCTCCATGGAGAAGAAGTTCATGCGCGACGCGTTGAGCACCCCGGTGAAAAACATTTCCTTGCTTAGGAAGCCGTTGAACGGCGGGAGCCCCGCCATCGAAGCCGCCCCGATCAGCGCGAACGTGAACGTGATCGGCATGATCGCGGCCAGCCCCCCCAGCTTTCGGATGTCCCGGGTGCCCGTCTCGTGATCGACGATGCCCGCGACCATAAAGAGGGCGCCTTTGAACGTCGCATGGTTGATCAGGTGGAAGATCGCGGCCGTCATGGCCAGCACGTACACCTCCGAGCCGGCGCCGCCGCCGAACGCGAGCGCCGCCGAACCGAGGCCGAGCAAGCACATGATGAGTCCGAGCTGGCTGACGGTGGAGAACGCGAGCAGCGCCTTCAGGTCGGTCTGCTTCACCGCCTGGAACGAACCCCAGAACAGCGTCGCGAGTCCGAAGCCCGCGACGAGCCAGAACCATTCCTGCGCCCCGCCGAAGACGGGCGTCAATCGCGCGACCAAATACAGCCCCGCCTTGACCATGGTGGCGGAGTGCAAGTACGCGCTGACCGGCGTCGGCGCCTCCATCGCGTCCGGCAGCCAGATGTGGAACGGGAATTGCGCCGACTTCGTGAAGGCGCCGAGCAGGACGAGCGCGAGCGCCGGCACGAACAACGGATGCGCGGGCAATTCGCCGGCCGCCGAGACGATCTCCCGCACGCTGTACGTGCCCGTCATGACGTACAGCAGCACGAAGCCCGCCAGCATCGCAAAGCCGCCGAACACCGTGATCAGCATCGATTTCAGCGCGCCGTACTTCGAGCGTTCCCGCCGATGCCAAAACGCGATCAAGAGGAACGAAGACAGGCTGGTCAACTCCCAGAACGCGTATAACGCGATCAGGTTGTCCGACAGCACGACGCCCAGCATCGCGCCCATAAACAGCAGCAAGTAGGCATAGAAGCGACCGATCGCTTCCTTCGTCTTGGACAAATAAAAAATCGAATATAACGCGACAAGGCTCCCGATGCCGGTAATGAGCAGCGCGAACAGCAGGCCGAGCCCGTCAAGATACAGCGCGAAGTCGACGCCGTGCGACGGGATCCATGGCAGGACGGCCGTCTTCGGCGCGCCGGCGCGGACGCTCGGCAAGAGCGACAGCCAATACGCGAACAATACCGCCGGCAGCGGCAGGACGAACCAGCCGGTGTGGACGTTCCGCAGCGCGCGGTGCAGCATGGGGACGATCGCCGCGTAAGCGAATGGGGCCAACACGGCGAGGTGCATCAGGGACAACGAAGTTTCCTCCTCTTTCTCTATGTTGCGCGCGCAAGTATAAAACCGCGCCCGATGGTTCACCTTGGTAAGGATGGACGAATCCATCATACCATGTTTCAAGGGGTGCTTTCATGTTCGGGAAGAGAATCGCCGCCTGCGCCCTCGTCTTCGCGATTCTGCTCACAGGCGGCTGGTTCGCGGAGAAGGCCGTTCGCGAACGCCGATCCGCGGGAATCGCCGCTTACCGCGCGATCGAAGAAGGCATCGCCATCGTCCGATCGACCGCCTATCCGGCGTTCCGCTCCCGCGAATACGTGAAGATCATCCGGCAGATGCAGCGGCTGGACGAAGAGGAACGCTCGCCATAACGAACGACAAGCCGCCTGCGGGGACGCCCGCGGCGGCTTGCCTTGTTCCGGCCTTATTCGAATACCTTCACGCCGTCGACCGTCACGATCTTACGGAACTCCTGCAGCAGCTCCGTCGTGATCGGCCCCGCCTTGCCCTCTCCGATGACGCGGCCGTCCACCTCGCGCACCGCGATAATTTCCGCCGCGGTTCCGGTGAAGAACACCTCGTCCGCCACGTATACGTCGTGCAGCGTGAACGGCTCTTCCTTCAGCTTCAGCCCTTTGCGCTCGCAGAGCTCGATAACGGCCGCCCGCGTAATCCCCTCCAGGGCGCCGACGTACGCCGGCGGCGTAAAGAGAACGCCGTTCTTCACGATAAAGATGTTGTCGGCCGAGCCTTCGGCGACGTAGCCTTGCGCGTTCAGCATAATCGCCTCGCCGACGCCGGCCAAATTCGCTTGAATTTTTACGAGCACATTGTTCAAATAGTTCAGCGATTTGATTTTCGGATTGAGGGCGTCCGGCACGTTGCGCCGCGTCGATACCGAGACGGTCCGCAGCCCGTTCGCGTACGCTTCCTCCGGATAAATCGACAGCTTCTCGACGATGATGACGACGTTCGCCTTCGGCGCGCGCTTCGGATCGAGGCCGAGGTCGCCCGGCCCGCGGGAGACGACGAGACGAATGTAGCCGTCGCGCAAATCGTTGCGGCGGATCGTCTCGACGAGCGTGTCCTGCATCTCCTGCAGCGACAGCGGGATGTCGAGCATGATCGACTTCGCGGAGTCGTACAACCTTTTCAAATGCTCCTTGCACTTGAAAATGTTCCCGTCATAGATGCGTATGCCTTCGAATATGCCGTCCCCGTACAAGAAGCCGTGGTCGTATACCGACACGACGGCCTGTTCCTTCGCGACGTATTCGCCGTTCAAATAGATGACTTGTGCCATACCCTTCGTTCGCACCTCCGCCTGTTATTCTTGCTCGGGGAACCCGTATGTCGGGTACGAGCCGAGCACGCGCACGTCGCAGCCGACGGCGCGGATTTCTTCGATCGCTCCCCGGAGCAACACCGAATCGATCGAAGCGTCCACGTCGACATAGAAGTAGTATGTACCTAATTGCCGCTTCGTCGGGCGCGATTCGATCTTCGTTAAATTCAAGCGCCGCCAAGCGAAGGCGGATAGCAGCTGATGGAGCCCGCCGGGGAAATCCTCCCCGGGCAACAGGAGCATCGTCGTCTTGCGCGAGAGCTCCCCCCGGCCGTCCGGCCGAAGCGGCGGGACCGGCTCGCGGCCGGCCAGCACGAATCTCGTGAAGTTGTTCCGATGATCCTGGATCGCGGGGGCGATCACCTTGAGGCCGTAACGCGCCGCCGCGGTCGCGGGACCGACGGAGACGGTGTACGGGTCGCCCAGCTCCCCGAGCAGCCGTGCCCCTTCGGACGTCGAATGCACCGCCTCGAGCTCCGCCTGCGGCAGATGCCGCGCGAGGTAGCCGCGGCATTGGGCGAACGCCACCTGATGGGACAGTACCTTGCGCACCTTCGCGAGATCGCCGTCGAACGACGGCAGGCTCATCAGGTTGACGTGAATCGGGTATACCCACTCGGTCTGGATGGGCAAGTCCGCTTCGCCGACCAAATAATCGATATGCAGGCTGACCGAGCCTTCGAACGTGTTTTCGACCGGCACGACGCTGTACGCGGTGCGGCCGGAAATCGTCGATTCGAAGACGTCGGCGATCGACTTGAACGATTCGAGCCGCCAGCCGGTGCCTTGCAGGAGCCAGGAGGCCGCTTCCTCCGAATACGTGCTCGGACCGAGCACGGCTACGGCTCGAGTTTCCGCGTTCGCGCCGCTCATCGCGCACCTCCCCCGCCGTTCATCGGCTCCGTCGCCGGGACGAGGACGAGGCCTTCGACGGACGGCGGCAGCCAGAGCAGCTCCACGCCGGCGCCGTCGGGGCCGCCCATCGCCTCGCGCAGGAACGTCTCCAGCTCGTTCTTGCGCGGGGACGACTCGTCGACAAGCGCGATCGCGGTCGGGCCGGCGCCCGACAGCGCGGCGCCGAGCGCGCCGCGGTCGACCGTCTCGCGGAGCACGCGGTCGAGCCCCGGCACGAGCGGCGCTCGATACGGCTGATGCAGCTTGTCCTGCATAGCGTCTTTCAGCGCGTCGAGCCGTCCGGTCGCCAGCGCCGCCGTCAGCAGCGCCGCCCGGGATAAGTTGTAGACCGCGTCCGCGCGGCTGTACGCTTCCGGCAAAGCCGCCCGCGCTTTGCTCGTCGAAAGCTCGTAAGCGGGAATCGCGACGAGCGTCGTCAGCGCCGGCGGCGGATCGAGCCGGATATGAGACGCCCGTCGGCCGTCCCAGACGGCGGACACGATGCCGCCGAACGTCGCCGGCCCGACGTTGTCGGGATGTCCTTCGATCTCCGTCGCGATGCGGAACAGCTCCTCCCGCGGCAGCGGCTCGCCAAGGAGCGCGTTCGCGGCGCCGAGCGCGCCGACGATCGCGGCCGCGCTGCTGCCGAGGCCGCGCGCGAGCGGAATGTCGCCGCGGAAGGCGATCTCGAGCTCGGGCATCGGCGCACCGGCCTCTTCGTACACGCGCCGCGCGATGACGTAAAGCAAATTCGTCTTATCCGCCGGAAGGTTCGGCATCGGATCCCCGACATAGCGAATCGTCGTCTCTTCGGCCGGGGCCATTTCGATCCAGGCGTACAGCGACAAGGCGATGCCGAGCGCGTCGAAGCCCGGGCCGAGATTGGCGGACGTCGCGGGTACCCGCGCGCGCGCCCGGTCTCGGCCGCCGGGCATGCCGCTAGCCACGGGCCGCTTCCGCCTGCTCGATCGAGGAAAGCACGGCGGACTCCGTCGCCGGAATGACGACCGGCTCCGCGGCGACCGTCTTGATCGCGATGTTCGGGTCCTTCAGGCCGTGGCCCGTCAGGACGCAGACGACCTGGCTGCCCGCCGGCAGCGCGCCCTCGCGGCGGCGCTTGATGACGCCCGCGATGGAGGCGGCCGACGCCGGCTCCGCGAAGACGCCTTCGGCGGACGCGATGCGGCGATACGCCTCGAGAATTTCCTCGTCCGTCACCGCCCAGACGCCGCCCTCCGATTCGGTGTACGCGTTCACCGCCAAATCCCAGCTCGCCGGGTTGCCGATGCGGATCGCCGTCGCCACCGTCTCCGGATTCGGGAACGGCTTGCCCGTCACGAGCGGGCTGGCGCCGGCCGCCTGGAAGCCGATCATTTTCGGCACGGAGGCCGCCTTGCCCGCGGCGCGGTATTCCTTAAAGCCCTTATAATAAGCGGAAATATTGCCCGCATTGCCGACCGGAATCGCAAGATAGTCCGGCGCCTTGCCGAGCTGATCGACGACCTCGAACGCCGCCGTCTTCTGTCCCTCGAGCCGGTACGGGTTTACCGAGTTGACGAGCGTGATCGGATGCTTCGCCGTAATATCGCGCACGATCTCGAGCGCCCGGTCGAAGTTGCCGTCGATCGCCAGCACCGTCGCCCCGTACGCGTACGCTTGCGCCAGCTTGCCGAGGGCGATATTGCCGTTCGGAATGAGCACGACGCAGGCGAGCCCGCCGCGCGCCGCGTACGCCGCCGCGGCCGCCGACGTGTTGCCCGTCGACGCGCACATGATCGTCTTGCTGCCTTCCTCCATCGCCTTCGCGACGGCCATCACCATGCCGCGATCCTTGAAGGAGCCGGTCGGATTCATGCCTTCGAATTTAAAATACAAGTCGAGCTCCAGCTCCTCCGACAGCCGGTCCGCGCGGATGAGCGGCGTATTTCCTTCGTGCAGCGTCAAGCGCGGCGTCTTCTCGGTCACGGGCAACAACTCTTGATATCGATCGATCAGTCCCATATATCTCATAGCAATTACGGCCTCCCCGCCGAAAGTAAGGCGCGGCCGCGCGACGGCTCAACCGACGACGCGGTACACGCTTTTGATTTTGTTCACGACGTCCATCGTCTCGAGCTCGCGAATGACGTTCTTCATGCCGGACAAGTTCGTATCGTGCGTAATGATAATGATTTCCGCCTTCGGGTTGTCCGCGTTCGGCTGCTGCAGCACCGACTCGAGGCTCACCTCGTTCGCCGCGAACGTCTGCGTAATTTGCGCAAGCACGCCCGCCTTGTCCTCTACGTGAAGCAGCAAGAAAAATTTTCCGAAAATGCGATCGTCCGACTGCAGCTTCTTCTCTTTATACGCCGTGCTAAGCCGCTGGCCGTTCACCTTCAGTCTCATGTTTTTCACGACCGCGACGAGATCCGCGACGACCGACGTCGCCGTCGGCATGCTGCCCGCGCCCGGTCCGTAAAACATCGTCTCCCCGACCGCTTCGCCGTACACATAGACGGCGTTATACACGCCGTTCACCGCCGCCAGCGGATGCGACGTTCGTACCATGGCCGGCTGCACGCTGACGGAGACGGAATCGCCGTCGCGCTCGGCGACGCCGAGCAGCTTTAGCTCGTAGCCGAGCCGCTTGCCGTACAAAATATCCTCCCGCGTGACGGCGCTGATCCCCTTCGCGTCGACGTCGCCGAGGGCGACGTTCATCCGGAAGCCGAGCGTTGCGAGAATCGCCATCTTGCGCGCGGCGTCCAGTCCCTCGACGTCCGACGTCGGATCGGCCTCCGCGTAGCCGAGCGCCTGCGCTTCCTTCAGTACGTCGTCGTACGACGCGCCCTCTTGACTCATCTTCGTCAAAATATAATTCGTCGTGCCGTTCACGATGCCGAACATCCGCGTGATGCGGTCGGACGAGAAGCTCTCGGTCAACGCGCGGATGATCGGGATGCCGCCGGCGACGCTCGCTTCGTAATAGATGTCGCAGCCGTATTCCTGCGCGATCGCCAGCAGCTCCGCGCCGTGCAGCGCCATCAAGTCTTTGTTGGCGGTCACGATGTGCTTGCCGCTGCGGAGCGCGCGCTCGATGAGACCCTTCGTCTGCGCTACGCCGCCCATCACCTCGACGACGACGTCGATGTCGGGCGAATCGACGATGTCCTCCGGACGCTGCGTCAGCAGCTCCGCGGCGAGCGGAATGCCCCGCGGCTTATCCTTGTCCTGCACGAGCACTTTCCGTATTTCGATGCGGCTGCCCGTCTGGCGGCTGAGATCGTCCTGATGGTCGTTCAAGATGCGAACGACGCCGGAGCCGACCGTGCCGAGCCCCATTAACCCGATGCGAATCGTATCCATGGTATTGGTTTTCCTCCTCTATTAAGTCCCCTATCCTTGCCCGATGACCGTCGCCTTGCGCACGCCGTCGGCCGACTTGACCGCCTCGACGAGGGCGTCCAGCATCTCGGCGCCGCCGCTCGTCTCCACGGACAGGACGACGTTCGCATAACCCTGCAGCGGAATCGTCTGATGGATCGTCAAGACGTTCCCCTCGTACGACGCAACGAGCGACAGCACGCGGGACAGTACGCCCGATCGGTGCTCGAGATCTATCGAAATCGTCACGATCCGCTCCCGGTCGATGCGGCTTAAGGGAAAGATGCCTTCCTTGTATTTATAAAAGGCGCTGCGGCTTAAGCCCACGCGTTCGGTCGCCTCGTGCACGGTCGCGCTCTCGCCGCTGGCGAGCAAGGCCTTGACCTGCAGCGTCTTGACGAGCGCCTCCGGCAAGATATCCTCCCGCACTACGTAATACGTCGCGGCCTTCCCTGGCTTAGCCGCGTTCGAGCGTGTACCCAATCGCAACGCCGTCCTCCCGGAGTAGACTGTTGTTTACCCATAGTGGACATTATAACCGAAGGGGAGTACGCCCGCAATAGGCGCGCGCTTCTTTATCGCAGCCGTATAAAAAAACGGCCGCCGCTTGCGCGGCGACCGCCAGACTCACTCGTGCTCCACGAATTCGAATTCGAAATCCCCGATTCGCACGTAATGCCCGTCTTCGGCGCCGCGCTTTCGCAGCTCGCGGTCGACGCCCATATGGCGCATGATCGTCGCGAAGCGCTGCACGGCGTCGTACGACTCGAATTTCGTCCGTTTCGCCAGCCGCTCGATGGACTCGCCTTCGACGATGAAGACGTTGTTTTCGCGCCGAATCGTAAACCGATCGTCGGCGCGGTCGGATTCGAGCGTATACACCTTCCGCTCTTCTCTCTCCGGCGTCTCCTCGACGACCGGGTTGGAAGGCACCGACTCGACCAATTCCGCCAACGCGAAGATCAATTCCCGGATCCCTTGCCGCGTCGCCGCGGAAATCGGGAAGATGCGCATATCCGCATGCCCGCGCTCCGCAAGCTTCGCGCGGAACTCCTCCAGGAACAGCTCGGCCTCCGGCACGTCCATCTTGTTCGCGACGACGACCTGCGGCCGTTCGGCCAGCTTCGCGTTATACAGGCGCAGCTCTTCGTTGATCGCGACCCAATCTTCGTACGGATCTCGCCCTTCGGAGCCCGACATGTCGACGACGTGCGCGATGACGCGCGTCCGCTCGACGTGACGCAAAAATTCGTGGCCGAGCCCGACCCCCTCGTGCGCGCCCTCGATCAGCCCCGGCAAGTCCGCCAGCACGAACGACCGCCCTTCTTCCACGTCGACGACGCCGAGGTTCGGCGTAATCGTCGTGAAGTGGTACGCGCCGATCTTCGGCTGGGCGGCGGAGACGACCGACAGCAGCGTCGACTTTCCGACGCTCGGGAAGCCGACGAGGCCGACGTCCGCCATCACCTTCAGCTCGAGCACGACCCAGCGCTCCTGCCCTTCCTCGCCTTTCTCGGCGATGTGCGGCGCCGGATTGTTCGCCGTCGCGAAACGCATGTTGCCGCGGCCGCCTCTGCCGCCCCGCGCGATGACGACCTCTTGGCCGTGGCGCGTCATGTCGGCGATAATTTCCTTCGTATCGTCGTCGATGACGACCGTGCCGGGCGGCACGCGGACGACCATATCCTCCGCGTTCGCGCCATGCTGGGACTTGTTCCGCCCCTTCTCCCCGCGCGGCGCCTTGAAATGGCGCTGATATCGAAAATCCATCAGCGTGCGCAGGCCTTCGTCGACGCGGAATACGACGTCGCCCCCATGGCCCCCGTCGCCGCCAGACGGACCGCCCTCCGGCACATATAACTCTCTGCGGAACGTGGCGACGCCGTCGCCCCCGTCTCCGCCCTTTACGAATACTTTCGCAATATCGACAAACATCGATGTAAGGTCCTCCTTGATTTACAACGCGCCCGGCAGGCGGATTTCCACCTTGGCTCCTTCGTCGTAATACGCGTCCGTTAACGCGTACGCCGGCGCGGCGTAGCGAAGCAGCTTTCTTAGCTCGCCGACCGACTTCCGAAGCGCCGGGGCGGAATACGCCCCTTGATATGTAAAGACGATCGCGGAATCGGTATGCTCTCCGGCCAGCTCGCATTCGAGCGCGTTCTCCGAGCCGGCTTCGCCCTTCTCCGCCGCTTCTTCGAAGCCGTCGAGCAAGCGCCGCACCGCGAGCTCCGCCGCTTCCGACGCGCCGGGGCGCAGTTGGAAGGTTTCGTCGATGCGCAGCCGGAACGCGAATCGCCTCGAGCGCACGCGAACCGTCAGCAGCGCCTCGACGAGTCCCGGCGAGCCCAGCTTCGACGTCCGGCTCTCGTCCGCCATCCTTTGTTTTAGCATGTCCACGCAAGCGGCTAATTTATCATATTTGCGCAATTGAACGTAACCCATAATCATCTGCAAATCGTTCAGCCAATCATGCCTCGCATGACTTAACGTGTCGATCCATAGCTGCCGCTGCTCGTCCAGCATGCGGCCTTGCCATTCTTGCTCTTCCGCGCGCTTCATCGCATGGCTCCTAACCTTCAGGCTTCGTCCGGCTTCCGTCGGCCCCGGCTCGCTCCGCTCCGGACATTCGTACCTTCGATTATACCAAACTATTCCTAGGGAGCCAGTAAAATTTAGTCCCGGCCGATGGCTGGGGGTCTCGCCTCTATATGGAAAAACCCCGGCCGCTCCGGCCGGGGTGATCTCGCATGATTCGGTTTAGCGCTCCAACGTCGCCGCTACGGGAGCGGCTTCGACCGGGTACACGCTGACCTTCTTGCGGTCGCGGCCCCAACGCTCGAATTTTACGACGCCGTCGATTTTCGCGAACAGCGTATCGTCGGATCCGATGCCGACGTTGTTGCCCGGGTGGATTTTCGTGCCGCGCTGGCGCACGAGAATGCTCCCGCCCGTCACCGTCTGGCCGTCCGCGCGCTTTACGCCGAGACGCTTCGCGATGCTGTCGCGGCCGTTCTTCGTCGAGCCTACGCCCTTCTTCGATGCGAATAACTGAAGGTCCAATTTCAACATGGTGTCAACCTCCTTCTTGTTCGTTATGTTTGTCGTTCATGCAGTCTTATATGTTTACCGTACGATTGTTCGATCGTTCGCAACATGACCAGCATCGCTTCCAACAAGAACTGCAGGGACTCCCGCTTCGATTCCGGCACGTCCTTCGGTACGTCGACATGAAGCAGTCCCGGCTCCATACGAGCCGAAAGGCGGACGCCCGCGACTTCTTCCGCCGCGTTCACCGTGCCGACCGCGACCGCCGACGCTCCCGCGCACACGATATCTTTGCCCGATTCCGCGAAGAGGGCGTGCCCTTCCAAGCGAAAGCCGGCGATTCGTCCCGTCGCGCGATCCCTCTGAATCTCCACGCGGATCATCGAGCGATCCTCTTAGCCTTGGATCTTCTCGATCGTCACCTTCGTGTACGGCTGGCGATGGCCTTGCTTGCGGCGATAGTTTTTCTTCGCCTTGTACTTGAACACGATGATTTTCTTGCCCTTGCCGTTCTTCTCGACTTTGCCCGTTACGGTCGCGCCTGCGAGAAGCGGTTCGCCCAGCTTAATGCCTTCGCCGCTGCCTACCGCGAGCACTTGATCGAACGTGACCGAGTCGCCTTCCGTCGCTTCGAGCTTCTCGATGTAAATCACATCGCCCTCTTGCACCTTGTACTGCTTACCGCCTGTTTCGATAATCGCGTACATCCTTGCACCTCCCTCGTATAGTAAGACTCGCCTCATCTCAGGTGGCACGGCCCCTTCGGACGGTGCGCTTCGCGGACCCGATAAGCGCGGTGGTCGTCAGACGACGCACTCGAAGAGTATATCACAGCTAGGCAGGCTACGTCAACGACGAGGATCGAATCTTTCCTCGGCCGCCGCATGCCTTGCAAGGGACGAAAAACAGCATGTCCTTTTGCTCCCGAACTTTCTTTCGCGTCATCTCGAGCAGACCGAGCTTCGTCCATCCGACGATATGCGCCTTCGTCCGGTCCTTCTGCACGGCCGCCTCGAGCGCTTCGATGATGCGCCTGCGGTTTTCCTCCAGCTCCATATCGATGAAGTCGATCACGATAATGCCGCCGATATCGCGCAGCCGCAGCTGCCGCGCGATTTCCTCGGCCGCCTCGACGTTCGTCGTCAGCACCGTCTCCTCGAGGTTCGTCGATCCGGTATACTTGCCCGTATTGACGTCGACGACCGTCAGCGCCTCCGTCTGATCGATTACGACATATCCGCCGCTCGCGAGCCATTGCTTGGGCTGCAGCGCGAGCTCCAGCTGATCCTTCACCCCGTACGCCTCGATGATCGTCTTGCGATCCTCGTGCAGCCGCACGCGGTCGGCGAGCCGCGGCGCGATCGACTCCAGCATCCGCTTCGCCTCTTGCAGCCGATCGGGCTCGTCCACGACGATATCGTCGATCTGATCGGTGACGATATCGCGGATGAGCCGCGGCACCAGCTCGACGTCCGCATACACTTCGTTCGGCGCTTGCAACCGGCTTGCGCTCGCCTCGATGCGCTTCCAGCGCTCCCGCAGCAGCGTCATATCGCTTTCCAACGCTTCGAAGCCTTCGCCGTTCGCGACGGTGCGAAGAATGACGCCCTCTTTCCCCGAGCACAGCCGTTCGCCGAGCGCCTTCAGCCGCTTCCGCTCCTCTTCGTCTTCGATCTTCTTCGATAAGGCGACGTATCCCGCCTCCGGCATGTATACGAGCCACCGGCCGGTCAAGGCGTAATGGGTCGTTACGCGAGCCCCCTTCGTCCCGACCGGCTCCCGCACGATTTGCACCAGCAGTTCGTCGCCTGCGCGCACGAGCGTGTCGATGGACGGCTTCACCTTCGGCTGATGCTCGAGGTGGGCCGGAAGCAAGTCGTCGATATAGAGGAACGCGTTCTTTTCGATGCCGATGTCGACGAAGGCCGCGCCCATGCCGGGCAGCACGTTGACGACCTTCCCTTTATAAATATTGCCGACCAGCTTCCGCACGTTCGGCCGTTCTACGAAAAATTCGGTCAGCTTGCCGTCCTCGAGGAGCGCTACCGTCGTTTCGTCCCGATGTCCGTGAACCACGATTCGTTTCAAAGAACTCGTTCCCGCCTCTCCTTGAAGGAAATGTTCTTCCATTTTACATGAAAAGGTCGGAGACTGCACGGTTTTGATCCTCGGTGGCATATCGCTCGGCGCATCGCTCCTCCGGGACGACCGCCACCACCTCCCCCGCGGCGGTCGCGACGACGATGCGATGCAGCCGTTCCCGGAGCAGCCGGCGGGCGACGATCGAGAGCGGCTCGTCGGGCTCCGCGAGCAGCGGATGGGCTTTCGCCCCGCGCTGCGTCCATTGCCGAACGCGGGCCGCCCTTGCGAGCAGGAAGCGGAAGAAGCGGTACGGCGACGTCCGGAGCTCGTACCAGTTCGCGTACAAGAGGAACGCGCCGATGACGGCCGCGCTCGTCATCGGGCCGCCCTCGCCGAACCGGGTCGACGCGTACCCGACGAGCGCGCCGCTGGCGAGCAGCGACCAGAACGTCGTCAGCTTCAACGTACGGTAATAGGATATCGCGTACCCGACGCCTACCCTTAGCAGCTTGCCTCCGTCGAGCGGCAAAATCGGGGCGAGGTTAAAGAGCATAAGCGTCAGATTCGCCTGCGCGAAATGCGTCGTCCACGCATGGGTCCAGACGCCTGCGGCCGTCATCGCATACGCGAAGCCGATCATGACGAGATTCATGGCCGGACCGGCGGCGGCGACGAGCGCTTCCTCCCGCGCCGGCACCGAGCCGTCCTCGTCCGTCACGGCGACGCCGCCGAACGGCGTGAGCAGCACCTCCCGCATCCGCCAGCCGAGATGCTTCGCCATCGCGGCATGTCCGATTTCGTGGATGAGCACGATGCCGAAGAGCGTGACGATCTCGAGAAAGCGGCCCGTCGCCGCGGACAGCAGCAGCAGCAGCACGAACAGCGGATGCAGCCGGAAGCGGACGCCGATCAGACGTTCAAAGCGCGACCACATCGGCAGGGTCGACGAAGCTGTTGCCTTTTTTCACCGCGAAATACAGCAGGCCGCCGACGCCGTCCGCGCCGGACGGACGCACCGTGCCGATCGTCTGGCCGGCTTCGACCCAATCGTCCTTCGCCACCGTCAGCTCGCCTAAATACCCGTAGACGGATTCGACGCCGTCGGGATGCCGCACGACCACCGTCTGTCCCGTCTCCTGCGTCTCGCCCGCGTACAAGACGAGACCCGCATCCATCGACGAGACGGAGGCGCCGGTCGTCCGCATGACGACGCCCGCCCCGGAGCGAATGCCGCCGAACGGCTCGACGATGCTGCCGTTCGCCGGCGAGACGAAGACGCGGCCGATGCCTGCGCCGACATGCGCAGCCTCCTGCGGCGCTCGTTCCCACGTCGGCACGAACGACGGCAGCTCGCCGAACCTCGCTTCGTACCAGGCGTAGGCATCTTCCAAACGCAGCTCCTCGGTCAGCGCCGAGCGCACGAACGCTTGTCCCGCCGCGACCGAAGGATGCTGCCATTGAAACATCGCCCACACCGCAGCGAACAGCACAACCGAACCGACCGCCTGCCGCTTCATCGCGCCGCGCAGGCGGATCGGCTGCGATCGCCAAGGGTTGCCTCTCGCGTACCAGGCGTACTCGGGGTCCTCGAGCAAGCGCTGCTCATGCTCGCGGCCGTCTTCCCGGCCCGGCCCGCGCCGCCCGGAGCCGACCGGGTCGTCCCCGCGCAAAATATGCTGTATGCGCTGCTGCCTTCTTTTTCGTACGTCGTCCATTCGATCCATCTCCGTTTCAACTCCTCGCTCGGAGCAAGCTTGTTACTACCATGCATATGAGTTGTCCACCTCGGATATGAACAAAGAAAAGGCCGACCGGTCGCGCCGGTTGGCCTTCGTTTCGCATTCGCCTCATGGGCGTCTAGTTCATATCGTCTTCGAGCGGCTGATCGGCATGCACGCGAATGCTGAGCGCGAGTCCGACCGACAACATATTGATGAGCAGCGACGACCCGCCGTACGAGACGAACGGAAGCGTAATGCCCGTAAGCGGCAGGATGCCGATGAACATGCCGATGTTTTGGAAAATTTGGAACACGAACATGGAGACGATGCCGATAATGACGTAGGATCCTCCCGCTTCGCCGCTTTGAATCGAGATTAAAATCAGGCGATAAATCAGAAGGAAATACAGCAGCAGCAGCGCCGAGGCGCCCATAAAGCCGAACTCCTCGCCGACGACGACGAAGATCGAGTCGGAATACGTATACGGCACCCTCCCCGTATGCACCGAGGTGCCCTGCATGTACCCTTCCCCGAACAACGCCCCCGAGCCGATCGCCATCACCGAATTATCGATCTGCCACGTATCGTTGGCCGTCGCCTGCTCCGGGTAGAGGAAGGCGTCGATCCGATCCATCCAGTGGTCGGCCCCTTGTCCCTCGAGAAACCGCTCGATCGGGTCGTGATAGGCGTCGATCAGCTGCATGCCGCCGTATACGCCCCCCGCGGCAATCGCGATGCCGAGCAGGACGTGCAAATATTTAACGTTCGCGATCCAAAGCATGCCGACCAGAATGACTACGTAAATAATCGCGTTCCCGAGATCGGGCTGAATGACGACCCAGACGAAGGGGATGAACACAATGAGCCCGACGGGGATGACGTCGCGCAGCAGCTGCAACGGCTCCCCCGCCTTGCGGGCAAGCACATATGCCACCATAAGGATGATGAACAGCTTGGCGAATTCCGCCGGCTGCACGCTTTGCTCGATCCCGGGGATGATGAACCAGCCCCGCGCGCCGTTGATGACCGCCCCGAAGAAATAGACCGCCACTAGACTGCCCACGCCGAGCACATAAAAAACTGTAGAATACTTTATCAACAGCCTGTAATTGACGAGCGACGCGCCGAGGAGCACGAAGAAGCCTAAGCCATAGAAGAAAAGATGCCGGACATGCGTCCCCTCGAACCGCGTCCCGTGTACCGCGCTATAGACAATGAACGTGCTCGCCGCCATCAGAACGAACAAAATGCCGACGATCGCCCAATCGATCCGCTTCAGCTTGTTCAGAAGCATCATTCGTCAGCCTGCGAAAAACTTTTTCAGGCGCTGCAAAACGCCTAATTTTTGCTGCAGCGGCATGAGCGGCACCGTGTCGCCGAGTATGCGTCGCGCGATGTTCCGATAGGCGATCGCGGCGCGGGAGTCGGGATTCATCACGGTCGGCTCTCCGTTGTTCGCCGCCTTGATGACGTGCTCGTCGTCGGGAACGAGACCGAGCAGGTCGATGGCGAGCACCGCGCAAATTTCGTCGATGTCGAGCATGTCGCCGTTCTTCAGCATGTGCGGCCGAATGCGGTTGATGATCAGCTTCGGCGAGTCGATTCTCTCCTTCTCGAGCAGGCCGATGATGCGATCCGCGTCGCGTACCGCGGACTTCTCCGGCGTCGTGACGACGATCGCGCGGTCCGCCCCGGCGACGGCGTTCTTAAAACCTTGCTCGATGCCCGCCGGGCAGTCGATCACGACGTAGTCGTACTCCTTCTTCAGCTCGAGCACGACCGCGCGCACTTGCTCCGGCGTCACCGAATTTTTATCTTTCGTCTGGGCGGCGGGGATCAAGTACAGCTCGTCGAAGCGCTTGTCTTTAATCAGCGCTTGGGCGAGACGGCAACGCCCTTCGATGACGTCGACGAGATCGTAAATGATCCGGTTTTCGAGGCCCATCACGACGTCCAAATTCCGCAGGCCGATATCGGTGTCGACCATGCACACCTTCTTGCCCAGCAGCGCCCACGCCGTGCCGACGTTCGCCGACGTCGTCGTCTTGCCGACGCCGCCCTTCCCCGATGTTACTACGATCGCCTCTCCCATGAGGTTCACTCCCCTTTGCTGTTGCCGAGTTGCGGCCGGATGCGGTGCAACTGGTGAATTTTCTCGATTTCCATCGCGCCGTCGCGCAAATACGCGAATTCCATGAACGCTTCCTCGAAACCCCATTCGTCCGGCGGACGGGAGACGACGTTCGCGATGCGCAGCTGCGTCGGGCGCAAATGCGACGCGGCGATGACCGCATGCTCGTCGCCCCCGACGCCTGCGTGCGCGAGCCCTCGCAGCGAGCCGAGAACGAGAATATGTCCCGTGGACGTAATCGTGCCCCCGGGATTGACGTCTCCGATCAGCAGCACGTCCCCGTCGTGATGCAGCGTTTGCCCCGAGCGCACGATGCCGGACACCGTCTTCATGGACGGGGTCAGCAGTTCCGCGGCGGCCGCTTCTTCCGTATCGGGTTCGCTTTGGATCGATTGGACGAGCAGGTTGCCTCGGAACGCGAACGCCTCCTTCAAGGCCGCCTTCGTTTCCTCCGTCGAAGCCCGCTTGCCGAGGCGGACGTGCACATGTACGATCGGCCCGGTTAAGAAGTGACTATGCGTATGTTCAAGTTTATGGCTAAGCTCCGACAGCACGTCCGCGAGCGGGGCCGCGTCGTCGAGCACGAAAAGCAGGCCTTCTTTAACGCCTTTGATCGTAACGAGCGATTTGTTTGTTGACACCGGGACGTTCCGCCTCCCTTTCCGCCTATACCATTCCACTTCGCCCCGCGAAAATCCTGCACGTCCCCGTTATTCGTCGCCCGACTCCCGTTCCGCTCTCGGGGTTTCGAGCCATCGTCGCGAAGGAATGTACAGCGCTAAGGCGAGAAACAGGGTGATCAGGATACTCGGCAGCATGCCGTGTACGAACGTCCAAGCGAAATCGGCGTCGGTGACGCTGAACAAGCGATAAAGCGCATATGTAGCGGTTTCGTATAACAGCAACGCGGATAATTGAATCAAAAATACGGAAAACAAATTTACGAGATTCGGCCGAATCAAGACGCCCGCCATATAGGCGGCTAACGCATACGTAAACGCGTTCACCCCGATCATATGGCCGTAGAATTGGATATCCTGCAGCAGCCCGAAGGCCAGCGCGAACGCGGTTCCTATATGCCGGTTCGTCAGGATGGCGATGTACACGGCGCAAACGAGGACGAGCTTCGGGTAAATCGAAAGCTCGAACCGCCATTCCGCCGGAAGCAGCCACGGAACGAGCGCGCTTTCGAGCAGGAAGAAAAGCAGCAACAGCAGCGTCGTCAGCACCCATCGGCGCAGCCGGTCGTTACTCAAGGCCCGGCACCTCGATGACGAACACTTCCCGCAGATGCGCGAACTGCGCGGCGGGCTTCACCGTCGCGGTATGCGTCAGCCCGAAATCCCCGACCTTGCGATCGACGACCGTACCGATCACGATGCCTTCCGGAAACAGCTCGCCGAGCCCGGACGTGACGATCACGTCGTCCTTCTTCAGTTCGTCGTTTTGGTCGATCTTCGTCATAATAAGCAGGCCCTGCTCGACGTTATAATCCTCGATAATGCCGAACGATTCGCTTTCCCGTCCCTGTACGGTCGCGGAGATGCCTTTCACGCTGCCCTCTTCGCCGTTCAGGTCGGTGATGAGTTGGACGTTGGACGTGAACGGCGTCGTCCGCACGATGCGGCCGATCAAACCGTCCACCGTCATGACCGCCATGTCCGGTTTGATGCCGTCCCGCTCTCCCAAATTAATGCGCACGACGCGGTTGTACCGATCTGGACTTTCCGAAATCACTTCCGCGATGCGGTATGTGTATTCGTGCGAACGCTTCTGCCGCTCGGTGAACGCGAGCGCCTCCTTCAGGCGCTCGTTCTGCGCTTCGAGGTCGTTCAAGCGCGCCGTGTCCCGCGCGTATTGCGTGAGCGTCAGCCGCAGCGCTTGATTTTCCTCGTACACCGTCTTCAGTCTTCTGACGTCTTCGAAGAAGCCGGCGACGGCGCGCACCGGCCGATATACCAAGCTTTGTCCGAACGCGACCGTATCCGTCGCGAATTTCTCCGGCCAAGTCGCGCCGCCGCGCACGCTGAGGGTGAAGCCCATCAGCGCGATAAAGAAGACGATCGCGGACAGCAACAAAAACAACCGCTTATTCCCCATAAATTTAAACATCGATCCCCATGCATCCCCTCACCGCTTGGCCTTGCGTGCAAGGGCGGCTCCGACCTATCTCCGCGAACGCGAGGTCGGACCCGACCTAGTCTTGAACAGGTGTATGTTCTCGAGCGCCTTGCCGGTGCCGATCGCCACGCAATCGAGCGGATTTTCCGCCACGACGACCGGCATGCCCGTCTCCCGCGCGAGCAGCTTGTCGAGATTGCGGAGGAGCGCGCCGCCCCCCGTGAGGACGATGCCGCGATCCATAATGTCCGCGGATAATTCCGGCGGGCACTTCTCCAGCGTGACCTTCACGGCGTCGACGATCGAGCCGACCGTGTCCGCCAGCGCCTCGGTCACCTCTTCCGCCGAGACGGAAATCGTCTTGGGCAAGCCGGAGACGAGATCGCGGCCGCGAATTTCGATCGTCGGCGGGTTCGGCTGCGGCAGCGCGGAGCCGATCTCCATCTTCATCTGTTCGGACGTTCGTTCGCCGATCATGAGGTTGTACGTCCGCTTAATGTATTGAATGATCGCGTCGTCCATCTCGTCGCCCGCCACGCGAATCGACCGGGACGTGACGATGCCGCCGAGGGAAATGACCGCGACCTCCGTCGTGCCGCCCCCGATATCGACGACCATGCTGCCGGTCGGCTCCCACACCGGTAAATTCGCCCCGATCGCCGCCGCGAACGGCTCTTCGATCGTGTACGCCTCCTTCGCGCCGGCTTGCCGCGTCGCGTCTTCGACCGCGCGCTTCTCCACCGCGGTAATGCCGGACGGCACGCAAACCATAACGGACGGATGGCGCGGGAACAGCGAACGCTGCTTCTGCGCCTGGCGAATGAAATATTTGATCATCGTAGCCGTCGTGTCGAAGTCGGCGATGACGCCGTCCTTCATCGGCCGAACGGCGCGAATGTTGCCCGGCGTCCGTCCGATCATGCGCTTCGCTTGTTCCCCGACGGCTTCGATCGTCTTCGTATCGGTGCGCAGGGCGACCACGGAGGGTTCCCTGACGATGATTCCTTTGCCTTTCACGTACACAAGCGTGTTCGCTGTCCCGAGGTCGATCCCGAGATCTTTCGTGCTGAAACCGCCGAACATGTAGGTAACTCCCTTCTGCTCCACCCTATGTGGGACAATCCTTTTAATTATAACACCACACCGTATAGCCATTGCAAATGAGCTCGGCGCCGCAAGGTGCTCCCCCGGGAGGCGGCGGCTTACATCTCTCCGCGTTCCTTCAGGCTCGCGTACCGGCGATCGCCGATGACGACATGGTCGAGCACCTCGATACCTATAATATGACCCGCCTCCACCAGTCGATGCGTCAATTGAATATCTTCGGCGCTCGGCGTCGGGTCGCCGCTCGGATGGTTATGCACGCAAATGATCGACGCGGCGCTGCGTTTCACGGCGGCGCGGAACAATTCGCGCGGGTGGACGATCGCGGCGTTCAGGCTGCCGACCGACAGCGTCTCCCGGCCCACTACCCGATTTTTCGTGTTCAAGAACAAGGCGACGAAATGTTCCTGCTGCAAATATCGCAGATCCTCCATGACGAGCGTCGACACGTCTTCGGGGGACCGTATGATCGGCGACGCCTCCAGCTCGGCGCGCGCCATGCGCCGCCCCAGCTCCAGCGCCGCAAGCAGCTGAAGCGCCTTCGCCGTCCCGATCCCCCGCTGCTCGCACAGCTGCTCCGCGCTGCGGTCCGCCAAGCCGCGCAACCCGCCCGCTTGGAGCAGCAGGCGCTGCGACAGCGTCACCGCGGATTCGTTCCGCGTCCCGGTTCGCAAGATCACGGCGAGCAGCTCCGCGTTGCTCATGCCGGACGCTCCCGCGCGCAGCATGCGTTCCCGGGGCCGTTCGTCCTCGGGCACCTCCCGCAGCATAATCGATGGTTCCACGTTCCGCGCCTCCCTATCATCGGTAAAGTACCCATAATGATAAAAGGCAACGCAAGCAAGGAACAACCTTCTTCGTCGAATAAGGGAAAAAAATTCCGTTATTCCGGGTACGCTCAGCGGTTCGTTACAACACCCTCAAGCCGAAGTCGCGCTCCAGCATGTCCGCCGCGAGCGACAGCGGGAACCCGACGACCGTGAAATAGTCGCCCTCCAGCCGGTCGACGAGCGTCGCGCCGTAGCCTTGAATGCCGTACGCCCCCGCTTTGTCGCGAGGCTCGCCGGTTTCGACGTACGCCCGGATGCGCCTCTCGTCCATCGGCTTCATCCAGACGCGCGTCATCCGGTGGGAGACGGATCGGCGGCCCGTCGCGACGTCCACGAGCGCCAGACCGGTGTACACTTCGTGCGAGCGGCCGGAAAGCGCCGCGAGCATGGCGGCCGCGTCTTCTTCGTCGCGGGGCTTGCCGAGCACGGCTCCGTCCAGCACCACGATCGTATCGGAGCCGACGACGACGCCCTCCCGTCCCGGCGCCAGACGCTCCGTCACCGCCAGCGCTTTGCGCAGCGAAAGCTCCTCTACGATGCGGGACGGCGACCAGCCGGTCTCGACGCCCTCGTCGACGTCGCTCGGCACGACCTCGACCGGGAAGCCGAGCACCCGAATCAACTCCTGCCGTCTCGGCGAAGACGACGCCAAAATCAACGTTGCGGTACGCATGCTTGTTCCTCCGTTCGTTACATTTTCCGATAAATCCAAAACGCCGCGGCGAGCCCGAGCACGCTGGCCAAATTTAGTGTTACCGCAAATTTCAAGTCGTATCGGACGATCTGCAAATCCGCGCTCGGCTCCCAGCGAATTTCCGCGGACTCCGCCAGCAGCGAAAGCCCCGGCACGTCGGCCAGCAGCTGCGACAGGATCGTCCCCGTCAGCAGTCCCGCGACGAGCATGACGATGAGCGTCAAATTGTTCTTTTTCATAAGGCTCCCGGTTCCCCTTCTCTCCTTCGTTGTGCCTATTATATCGCAAATAGTACATCTTACCTGCTTACAATCGACGGTTAACCTATTAAAATATTTTGCGGGGGGGATTTACTTTGAAAATGGTAACATCGACGCTCGTCCTTGCCGCGGCTCTTCTTGCGTTTCCGTACATAGGACAGGCCGCCAAGGTCGTCATCGACCCCGGCCACGGCGGAAGCGATCCGGGCGCCGTCGGCGTGAACGGCCTGTACGAGAAGACGGTGAATAACGATATTTCCTACCGTCTCAAAGATATATTGCTGGCGAAAGGCTATGAAGTCGTCATGACGCGCGACGTCGATAAGACGATGTCGCTGCAAGCCCGGGTCGAATTCGCCCGGTCGGCGGACGCGGATCTGTTCGTTTCCGTGCACGCCAACGCGCATCCGTCCTCGGCCGTACGCGGCACGATGGTGCTGTATCATGACGCATCGAACCCGAATCCGTCTTATCCGGCCAGCCCGGAGATGAAGGCGCTGAGCCCGGAGAGCAAGCGGCTCGCGCAGCACGTCTTGTCTTCCATGCTCGAGCAGGTGCCCAACACGAACCGCGGCTTGCTGCAGAGCTCCGCTTACGTCGTGCGCATGGGCAACATCCCCAGCATCCTCGTCGAGACGGCGTTCCTTTCGAACGCGCAGGACGCCAAGATGCTGGCTTCCTCCTCCGTCCGCGATAAATACGCCGTCGGCATCGCGAACGGCATATTGCAATATTTGCCGCCGACGTTCAGCGACATCGGGCGGCATTGGGCGAAGGATTCTATCATCCGTCTGAACGAGCAAGGCATCGCGGGCGGCGACGAAGGCAAATTTTATCCCGACCGCCCCTTGACACGCGCCGAACTGATGGCGTTCGCGGAGCGCGCTTTCGGCTTCTCCGGCGCCAAATCCCAGGTTTCCGTGACGGAAGCGGCTCCGGCGGAAGCGCCGGCCCCCGAGGAGTCCGGCCATGAAGCGGCGAACGGCGACGAGGCGGTGACGGAAGACGTGTACGAGGCCGATTCCGCCTCCGGCGAAGCATCGGATTCGGATTCGCCAGCGCAACCCGCCGAAGGCGGAGCGTCGGACGACGGCGCGGGCGCCGACGAGGGCGCCGACGCACCGGCGGAGACCGCCCCCGACGCACCGGCGGCGACCGCGCCCGACGCCCCGGCGGCGTCTCCCGAACCGGCGGACGTGCCGGCTGCGGCGTTCGCCGATTTGCCGGAAGCGCATTGGTCGTACGAGACGATGAATCAAGCCGTAGAGCACGGGATCCTTCGCGGATACCCGGACGGCACGATCCGGCCGGACGCGCCGGTCACGCGGGCCGAAGTAGCCGTCGTGCTCGATCGCCTCATCGGCACGACCTTATCGGAGACGAGCGGCTCCAAGTTCCGGGACGTCAGTTCCAAAAACTGGGCCTATGCGTCGATCATGCGTCTGAGCGGTTCCGGCATCGTCCGCGGCGTCGCGGATCGGCTTTACGGGCCGGACCGGAACGTGACGCGCGCGGAAATCGCCACGATGGTCGATCGCCAGCTGACGCGGGGCACGCTGCAATAATAACTAGATCTCCTCGCATCGAGCGCGGGGCATCCTTCGGATGTCCCGCGTTTTGGCGTTCCTCGGACGTTGGGCCGTACCTCCCAATTCACGCTAGAAGGGCCGCCCCCGGAGCGCGGCGCAGCGCCGCCGTACCGGAAACGGCCCGACTTGTATCGAATTCGTTCGTTAATTTGTCGCGATCGTCGTCAGCAGCTGCTTCTCCGCGATCAGATAGTCCATCAAGGCGCTCTGGGCGCTCCACAAGTAGGCATGATCCGGATGCGCGCCGTATTCCTCGATCGCGACCACGGCATTCCGCACCGCCGCGTCCATCCGCGAGAGCATCGGCTGCGCCTCGGCCGGCAAGCCCGCCAATGCGCCGGCTTGGAGCTCCGTCAGCGCGAGATGCTCGGACTTCACCTTCTCGAGCGTCGCCGCTTCCGGCGCGACCGGCGCATCTCCCTCAAGGTGCACGAGCGTCAAGTCCCCGATCATGCGTACCATATCGCTGCCCTTGGCGACATACCCGGCCAGCGCCTCGGCCGAACCGTCGGACCAGCGCACACGGCTTACCGACGGCAGTTCGTACGGCTTCACATATACCTCGACGCCCTCCGCCTGCAGCTTGACGCCGGCGCGAAGCGCCGCGTCCCGGTTCGACGTCACGCCCGCATAGACGTAAAACCCGTCGCCTTCCTCGATCGTCGCGGCGAGCCCCTTGCTCTTCATGCTTTCCGCAAGCGTGCGCGCGGCGTCCAGCGTCTCGAATTTTCCGTTCTGCAGCAAGAACATCCTGCGCTCCGGCAAATCGATCGTCGCGGACGCGACGGCGGCTGGCTCATTGCCCGC
The DNA here is from genome assembly GCF_035645235.1 of Paenibacillus sp. Classification (GTDB taxonomy): domain Bacteria; phylum Bacillota; class Bacilli; order Paenibacillales; family YIM-B00363; genus Paenibacillus_AE. The sequence continues at coordinate 8,705 of NZ_DASQMZ010000168.1, read as the reverse complement.
CGGCGCGGCGGCGTCGCCCGCGGATGCGTTCGCGGCATGTTCCGTCGGCGCGGCCGCCGCGGGCGGGTTCGATTCCGCCTCCGTTCCCGAATCCTTCGCCGGATCGCCTGCGAAGAAATTCAGCATGAAAGTGCCGAACAGGATGCCGGTCGCGATCGCGCCGACGACGGAGCCGGCGACCTTCCACCAAGCGGGGCCTTCCTCGGTACGGCGGACGGCGGACGCGCGGGAGGCGCGGGAGGACCGGGGCGGGCGACCGACGTCCGAGCCGGCCCAATAGCCCGACTCCGCGTCGCGATCGGCCGCTTCCTCCTCCGCCTCCCAATCGCGCACCGGCAAGCCTGGCGCCCGCAGCTCCGGCGGCTCGAGCCGCGGCCCCCGGCTTCCGTCGCCCAGCCGTACGCTCCGGGCCCGCTCCTCCCGTTCGCCTTCGGGCTCGTACGCGTCGGTCGCCCGGATCAGGCGCTCCAGCTCGTCCGCCTCCGCGTCGGCGACGTCCCGCCACGCGCCGTAATCGTACGGATAATCCGGTTCGAGCCGGCGACCGGCGAAGGGCTTCTTCGGCGCGCCGCCTCCCCGCTCTTCGATCACGACCGGCTCATCGGACACCTCGAATTCGTAATGCCGCAGCGGAATCACGTTCCCCGCGGGACGCTTGGACTCCTGCGGCTCCCTATCGGCCGATTCCCGTTCCGGCTCGCGCGAGGCCTGAATCGTACGATCCCCCGGCTCATCACGCTCGAGCGGGGTCGATTCGACGAGCGGCGCCTCGCCGGCGGCTTGTCCCGACGCGCGCCGCGTATTTTCGAAACGAAAAGTGATTCTCGCTTTGCTCATAACGTCTCGCTCCCTTGTCCATTCTTTCTATCAACATATGATAGAGGGAGCGAGATTATGATGAGCAGGATCGAGATTCTTTTTGCGATGCTTCGAAATTTATGCGCCGGCGCGTTCCTTGAGCGTGGCGGCGAGTTGTTTCGCGACCTTCCAAATATCGCCCGCGCCCATCGTGATCACAAGATCCCCGGGCGCGACCCGCCCCTCCAGGTATTCGAGCACCTGCTCCTTCGTCGAAATATGTTTCACGTTCGGGTTGCTGTTCTCGCGGATGAGCTCCGTCAGTCGCGCCGCCGAGACGCCTTCGATGCGCTGCTCGCCGGCCGGCGAGTAGATGTCTACGATGACGACTTCGTCCGCCTCGCCGAACGCCCGGCTGAACGCGTCGAGCAAGTAAAACGTACGCGTATAGCGCTGCGGCTGGAACACCGCGACGATCCGCTTGCCCGTCGCCTTCGCCGCCGCGATCGTCGCGACGATTTCCGTCGGATGGTGCGCGTAATCGTCGATGACGAGGATGTCGTTCGCGTCCCCGAGCACCTGGAACCGCCGCTTCGCGCCGCTGAATTCCGTCAGCGCCGCCGCCGCCTGCGCGAACGGCACGCCGGCTTCCATGCAGACGATGAGCGTCGCGAGCGCGTTCAACACGTTGTGGTGGCCCGGCACGCTCAGCGTGACGCGGCCGAGCGTCTCGGCCCCGCGCACGACGGTAAATTCGGCCTTCCGATCCCCGAGCGCGATGTCGGTCGCTCGATAATCCGCGTCGGCGTGCGTCCCGTACGTAATTCGATCGGCGGTGACGTGGGGCAGCAGGCCGGCGAGCTCCGGATCGTCCAAACAGACGATCGCCTTGCCGCCTTCCTTCACTTGGCTGAGAAACCTTGCGTACGCGGCCTTCAGTTTATCGAAGTCGCCGTCGTAATTTTCCAGATGGTCCGCTTCGATATTCGTGACGACCGCCAGCGCCGGGTGGTACTGCAAGAAGGAGCCGTCGCTCTCGTCCGCTTCGGCGACGACGAATTCGCCCTTGCCCGCTTTCGCGTTGCTGCCCACGTTCATAATTTCGCCGCCGATAATGTAGGTCGGATCGACGCCCGTGCTTTCCAGGACGAGCGCGATCATCGACGACGTCGTCGTCTTCCCGTGCGCGCCTGCGACCGCGACGCCCTTCTTCGCGTTCAGCAGCCTCGCAAGCATCTGAGACCGATGAATCACCGGAATGTTCAGCGATTCGGCGGCGACCTTTTCCACATTGTCCTGCGACAGCGCCGTGGAGTACACGACAAGGTCCGCGCCCTGCACATGTCCCGCCTCGTGGCCGATGAAAACCTTGGCGCCCTTTTGGGCCAGCTTCTCCGTGAGCTCCTGCTCCGCGACGTCGGAACCCGACACGCGATAGCCCATTTCCAGCATCACCCTCGCGATGGCGCTCATGCCGTATCCGCCGATCCCGATGAAATGCACATGCTGTTCGGAAGTACTCATGCGTCTCACCAACCTTTTTCGCTGTCTGCCAAATTCAAAACCCGGGCGCGGGCGTCCGACAAGAAGTAAAGCGAGCCCGAAACCACGATCAAATCGTCCGGTCCGGCCGACCGGCGAGCGCGCTCGAGCGCCTCGCGCCAATCCGGCTCCGCCGCGATCGAAAGCGACGCGCCGTTCGCTTCCCTCCACGCCTCCGCCGCCGACGCCAGTTCGCCGGCCGGCATCGCCTTGAAGAAGTCCGGTTCCGTAACGATCAAAGTATCCACAATAGGTAGTATATGCCGTAAATATTCCGGATGATTCTTATTCCGAAGCATCCCGAGCACAAATACGAGACGACGGTACGAATAGACCTGCTTCAGCGTATCGGCGAGCGTCTTCGCCCCGTCGGGGTTATGGGCGCCGTCCAGCAAAATGCGCGGCGCGCGCGACACCATCTCGAGACGGCCCTTCCACCGCGCGCGTTCGAAGCCCGCGTACAGTTCTTCGTCATCGACGACAAGGGCGTAATACTGGCGGAGCACCTCGATCGTCATAAGCGCGAGGGCGGCGTTCGTCTGCTGGTGCAATCCGTCCATGCCGATCGCTACGTTTTCGAGCTTGCGGAACGGCCCTTCGAAGTCGAAGGTTTGCCGCCCCTCCTGCACCTCCCGGGTGTCGTAGCGAAAGTTCGCGCCAAGCTCGTAGAGCGACGCTTTCCTCGCCACCGCCGTCTCCCGGATGACGGCCGCCGCTTCCGGCTGCGTCGCGGTCGACACCACCGGCACCCCCGGCTTAATAATGCCCGCCTTCTCCCGGGCGATCTGCGGGATCGTCTCGCCGAGCACGTCCGTATGGTCGAGCCCGACGTTCGTAATGACCGAGACGATCGGCGCGACGACGTTCGTCGAATCGAGCCGGCCGCCCATGCCGGTTTCCCACACGACGAAGTCCGGATACGCTTCGGTCGCGAAATACACGATCGCGATCGCCGTGCTGATTTCGAACATGCTGAGCGCGCCGTGCAGCGGCTCGATTTCGTCGGAGATCGGCTTGATCCGGTTGGCGATGGCGAGCACGGAAGCTTCCGGGATGTCCTCGTCGTTCATCTGAATGCGGTTCGTATATTTTTCAAGGAACGGCGACGTGAAGACGCCGACGTCGTATCCCGCCCCCCGAAGCACGGATGCGAGAAACGCGCAAGTCGAGCCCTTGCCGTTCGTTCCCGCCACGTGTATGAATTTGAGCCGCCGATGCGGATAGCCGAGGCGCTCGAGCAGCGCCTCCGTCCGCTCGAGCCCCGGCTTGATGCCGTGCAGCGGCATGAGCTTCGTAATCCATTCCAGCGCTTCCTGATACGTCTGAAACATCGGCCGCATTACCCCTTCAGCTCGGCGATCCGAGCGATCACCTTATCGCGCTTGTCCGCGTAATCGTTCATCTTGGCCTTCTCTTCTTCGATGACCGCCGCCGGCGCCTTCGCCACGAAGCCCGGGTTGGCGAGCTTCTTCTCGACGCGTTCGACCTCGCCGTTCAGCGTCTTCAGCTCTTTCTCGAGGCGCGCGATCTCTTGATCGATGTCGATGAGACCGGCGAGCGGCAGGAACATCTCCGCCCCCGTCACGATCGCCGACATCGCCTTCTCCGGCGCCACGGCATCGGCCGCGATCTCGAGCGAGGACGTGTTGCAGAACCGTTCGAGATAATGGCGATTGCGCTCGAGCACGGCTTGCGCGTCCGCCGAGGCGGGCTTGACGATCATCTCGATCTTCTTGCTCATCGGCACGTTCACTTCGGCGCGTACGTTGCGGATCGAGCGGATCATCGCCATCAGGAGCTCCATCTCGGACACCTGCTGCGGCGCTTCCCAACGCGCGTCGGGCCGCGGCCATGCCGCAAGCGTAATCGTCTCACCGTCTTCAGGGTGGCGCGGGAGGTGCGACCAAATCTCCTCCGTAATATAAGGCATGAACGGATGAAGCAGGCGCAGCGTGTTGTCCAGCACGTAGGCGAGCACGGTCTGCGTGCGGGCTTTCGCCTCCGCGTCGGCGCCGTACAGCGACAGCTTCGCGAATTCGATGTACCAATCGCACAGATCGTCCCAGATAAAGTCGTACAGCGCGCGCCCGGTTTCGCCGAACTCGTACCCGTCCAGCAGCCTCGTCACGTTCGCCGCCGTATCGTTCAATCGGTGCAAAATCCACCGGTCCGCCGTCGACAGCCCCGCGAGCGTCTCATCGGCGAGCGGCTTCGGCTCGTAGCCTTCGAGATTCATCAGCGCGAAGCGCGAAGCGTTCCAAATTTTGTTCGCGAAGTTCCGCGCCTGCTCGACCCGCTCCCAGCGGAAGCGCAAATCCTGCCCCGGCGTAATGCCGGTCGTCAGCATGAACCGCATCGCGTCCGCGCCGTATTGCTCGATCACCTCGAGCGGGTCTACGCCGTTGCCGAGCGACTTGGACATCTTCCGGCCTTCGGCGTCGCGAACGAGACCGTGAATGAGCACGTCCTTGAACGGGTTTTGCCCCGTAAATTCGAGAGCCGTAAAGATCATGCGAGCGACCCAGAAGAAAATGATATCGTACCCCGTCACCAGCACGTCTGTCGGGTAATATTTTTTGAAGTCGCCGCTGTTCGGATCCGGCCAGCCGAGCGTCGAGAACGGCCACAGGCCGGAAGAAAACCACGTATCGAGCACGTCGTCGTCCTGCTTGAGCTTCGCGCCGCCGCAATGAGCGCATGCGTCCGGGTCGTGCGCCGCGACCGTCTCTCCGCCGCAGTCGGCGCAATACCAAGCCGGGATCCGGTGTCCCCACCACAGCTGGCGGGAGATGCACCAGTCGCGAATGTTTTCGATCCAGTGCAAGTACGTCTTCTCGAACCGGTCCGGCACGAAGTTGACGCCTGCGCCGGATTTCTGCTGCTCGATCGCGCGATCGGCGAGCGGCTGCATCCGCACGAACCATTGCGTCGACAAATACGGCTCGACGACCGCGCCGGAGCGTTCGCTGTGGCCGACTTGATGCGTATGCTCCTCGATGCGAAGCAAGACGCCGAGCTCCTTCATATCCGCCACGATTTGCTTGCGGCATTCGAACCGATCCATCCCGACGTACTTGCCGGCGTTCGCGTTCATCTTCCCCGACTCGTCCATGACGAGAATTTGCGGCAAGTCGTGGCGCAGGCCGACCTCGAAGTCGTTCGGATCGTGCGCCGGCGTAATTTTCACCGCGCCGCTGCCGAATTCCTTCTCGACGTACTCGTCGCCGATAATCGGGATTTCGCGCCCGAGAATCGGCAGAACGAGCGTCTTGCCGATCAGATGCTTATACCGTTCGTCCTCCGGATGCACCGCCACGGCCGTATCGCCGAGCATCGTCTCCGGACGCGTCGTCGCGACCGTCAAATGGCCGGAACCGTCCTTCAACGGGTACTGAAGATGGTACAGCGCCCCTTGCACTTCCTTGTATTCGACCTCGATGTCGGAGAGCGCCGTGCGGGCGGCCGGGTCCCAGTTGATAATTTTCTTTCCGCGATAAATCAAGCCCTTCTCGTACAGCCGGACGAACACCTCGCGAACCGCGTTCGACAGCCCTTCGTCGAGCGTGAACCGCTCCCGGGAGTAGTCCAGCGACAGCCCCATCTTGCTCCATTGAAAATGAATCGACTTCGCGGACTGCTCTTTCCATTTCCATACTTCTTCGAGAAATTTTTCGCGTCCGAGATCGTACCGAGTGACGCCTTCCTCGCGGAGCTTCGCCTCGACCTTCGCCTGCGTCGCGATCCCGGCGTGGTCGGTGCCCGGCAGCCATAATGCGTCATAGCCTTGCATCCTTTTGGCGCGAACGAGAATGTCTTGCAGCGAGAAGTCCAGCGCGTGGCCGATGTGGAGCACGCCCGTGACGTTCGGGGGCGGGATGACGATCGTATACGGCTTCGCGTCCGGCCTTTGCCCGGCGGTAAAATAGCCCTTCTCAATCCATCTTTCGTACCATTTGCTTTCCGCCGTCTTCGGATCGTACGTCGTCGGCATGCCTTGATTCGTGTCGCTCATGATCGTTTCCTCCTTGAATCGCATAAAAAAAACCTTCCGCCCCTGATATGTCAAGGACGAAAGGTTCGGCTTCCGTGGTACCACCTTAATTCCGCGCTCCGCTTGCATTCCGCGACATCCGTACACGGAACGCGCGCTACGCACGGCGCTCTGCCCGGATAACGGCTGGGGACCGGCCTGCACTTGCCCGACGGGCGTCATGCACGCGACTCCGGGGCGACTTCGGCAGCTTGCGTTCCCGCGAAGCCTTCCAGCACATGCCGGCTTCGCTCTCTGAGGGGACAAACCGCGTACTCCTCCCGTTCCAAGTCTTTCCTCATGTTTGGCGGGGATTGCTCATATATTCCATATGATACCCGCATTCCCGCCTCGAGTCAAATCGAAGGCGCGCGGAGCGGTTTTATCCAAAGAGCCGGGAAGGAGGGGACATCTATATGCCTCAATGGTGGTGGAAAGTGCGCTACGGCGTCAAGACCGTCATGCTTCCGCTCATTTGCATCCAATTCGTCCGAACGCTGATTTTGCCGAATCCGCTCGACGTGTTCATCTTATTCTTATTCTTCGTGGCGTACCTTGGGTTTCTATTGAATTACTATTAAAAAGCGAAAGCCCCCGAAACGCGGCGCTCGCGGCAAGCGAGCGTTGGCTCCGGGGGCTTCGTTCCCTTAGGGAATATATACGACCTGGCCTTCTTGCAAATACTGATCGTTAATCCGATTGTACAGCATCAGCTCGCGGGCGCTCTTCTGGTACCGTTCGGCGATCGATTCGATCGTGTCCTCCTTCTGCGCGATGCACATGCGCACCTTGCGGAAGGTCGGCGCGTCCGCGGACGACTGCAGGAACAGCTTCTTCCATTCGAGACGCTCTCTTCCTTCGCTTTCCGCGACGGCCGCAGCGGCTGCCGGCGGCGACTCCTGCCGTTTCTCCGCGGGAGCCGCGGACGCCATCGACATAATCGCGTTGACTCCGATCGGCGCCGCTTCGGCGGGCGACGGCTTGCCGGCGAACGCAATCTTAATTTCCTGCTTCTCCGATACAGCCTCGGCGATTTCCTCTTGCACCTCGAGCGCCCCCGCTGCTTCCAACGTCGGGTTCGACTCGGCGTTCGGCGCCGCTTCCTCGACCGCGTGAGCGACGACCGTCGCTTCGTTCGCCGCCGCTGCTTCCGCTGTCTCTTCCGCCGCTTCTTCCGCTGCCTCGTTCGCCGCCGAGACGGCGGCCGGGACGGCATTCGCCGAAGCGGCGGCGGCGGCCTGCTCTGCCGGCGGCGCGCTCTCCTCGACCCGGTGGGTGAAGACGACCTCTTCTTCCTCGCGCCAATCCGCTTCCGCCGGCGCGGCCATCTCGATACCGCCGAGCGAAAGCACGCCGGTCACGTTGAGGCTTCGCGAAGACAACAAGTCCACGTCGAAATTTTCGATTTCCACTCGAATGTCGTTGACATTCTCGACGCGGTTGAGCGGCAGCGTTATTTCCACCGGAATCCGATGCGTCAGCTGCTCCTCTTCGCCTCTCGTCTCGTCATCGCCCGCATATGTACCCGTTAATGCCAGATGACCCTTCAACACCGCTTGTTCCCCTTGCGCGACGACGGTAATTTCCGGCGTCAGTTCAATGCCGGTAATTTCCTTCACGCCGACCGTATCGTCGGAAAGATGAACGCGTTCGTAAATGTCGAACCGCAGCCCGGATGATTGTTGGGACAAGATGGTTCCTCCCTTCGCATCATAACTCATTACTATGTATATGGGCCAAGCGCCGATGTCATGACAGGAAAAGGGAAAATGCCCTCGCCTCGGCACGCGCCCCCCTCGCTCGCAGACGATGCCGCCCGACTGTCCGCCTGCCCGTGCCGACCTCCTGTCCGACTGCCCTTCCTACTGCCTGTCCGACTGCCAGTCCGATTGCCTGCCTGTCCGATCTGCCGACCGCCCGACTGCCCGGCATCCTTGCGGCTTTACCGCTCCCCCCCTTATCCGCCCCTTTCCCACCAAACTCCCTTAGCTCAGCCTCTTCTTTCGCCAACCGCCCCAATTCATGGAATGTATCCGTTGACACAGGAACACATGTTCGTTATAATTTAGGAAAAGGAGGCGATCGCGACATGTCTAACCAACAAATTGTGGAGGTTTTCTTTCGCCGGCGTTGGCCGGACGGCTTTCGCTGCCCCTTCTGCGCGTTTCCCGAGTTCTACCTTATATCCACCCGCTCCCTGCCATTGTACGAATGCCGGCGCTGCAGACGCCAGACGTCCGTGACCTCCGGTACGATTATGCATAAGACGCGTACGCCGCTCGCCAAGTGGGCCGCCGCCGTGGAGGCGCTCTCTTCGTCCTCCGGGCTGAACGCC